>CAZXIG010000111.1:0-9214 GCA_964640405.1 uncultured Candidatus Kuenenia sp. | reverse complement strand
TCGATCCACTTCATCATCTTGCGGAGCTGGCGGCCGGTCTTCGTGAGCTGGTGCTCACGCTCGCGGCGGCGGGTGCTCTTGAACATCGCGGCGCCGGCCCGATTCTCGAGGATCCAGTCGCGGGCGAACTCGCCCGAGCGGATCTCCTCGAGGATCTTCTTCATCTCCGCGCGGGTCTCGTCGGTGATGATCCGCTTGCCCCGGGTGTAGTCGCCGTATTCGGCCGTGTTCGACACGCTGTAGCGCATGTATTCGAGGCCGCCCTGGTAGAGCAGGTCGACGATCAGCTTCATCTCGTGGAGGCACTCGAAGTAGGCCATCTCCGGCTGATAGCCCGCCTCGACGAGCGTGTCGAAGCCCGCCTTGATGAGCTCCGAGACGCCGCCGCAGAGCACGGCCTGCTCGCCGAAGAGGTCGGTCTCGGTCTCCTCGGCGATCGTCGTCTCGATCACGCCGCCGCGGGTGCCGCCGATGCCCTTGGCGTAGGCGAGGCCGATCTTCTTCGTCTCGGGCGAGGCATTGGGACCGAGCGCGATCAGGCAGGGCACGCCGCCCCCCTTCACGTATTCGCTGCGGACGAGGTGGCCGGGACCCTTGGGAGCCACGAGGAGGATGTCGTGGCCGGCGGGCGGCTCGATCTGGCCGAAGTGGAAGTTGAAGCCGTGGCTGGCCATCAGCACGGCGCCCTTCTTGAGGTGGGGCTTGATCGCCGAGCGATAGACGTCGGCCGCGAGCTCGTCGGGCAGCAGGATGTTGATGACGTCGGCCTGCTTGACGGCGTCTTCGACGCTCATCGGCGAGAAGCCGTGGCTCTTGGCCAGTTCGTAGTTGGGCCCGCCCGGACGCTGGGCCACCACGACGTTGAGCCCGCTGTCGCGAAGGTTCTGGGCCTGGGCGTGGCCCTGGGAGCCGTAGCCGATGATGGCGATGGTCTTGCCCTTGAGGGCGGCGAGGTCGGCGTCGGCGTCGTAGTAGATCGTCGCGGGCACGGGATGCTCCTGGGGGGGTGAGTGTCAGGCGAGTGAGTCGGTGGCGTCGGCGGCGTCGGCGGGGCGGCCGCCGCCGGCCGCCTCGGTGAGTTCGCGGGTGGGCATGCTGCCCCGCACCATCGCGATCCGCCCGGTGCGGACGAGTTCGAGGATGCCGCGGGGACGCATCAGTTCGATGAAGCCCTCGAGCTTCTTTTCAGTGCCCGAAATCTCCACGATCACGCTGTCGCCGGCCACGTCGACGATCCGGCCGCGGAAGATCTCCGCCAGCTCCTTGACCTCGGTGCGGGCGGCGCCGGCCGGGGCCGCGACCTTGAGCAGCATCAGGTCGCGCTCCACGTAGTTGCGGGAGCTGATGTCGTCGACGCGGACGACCGTGACGATCTTCTCCAGCTGACGGCGAACCTGGTCGAGCACCCGGTCGTCGCCCCGGAGCACGAACGTCATCCGGGAAAAGCGGGGATCTTCGGTCTCGCCGACGGCGAGGCTGTCGATGTTGTAACCCCGGGAGGCGAGCATGCCCGACACGTGGGCGAGCACTCCCGGGACGTTCTGGACCGTGGCCGAGAGGACGTGACGCATGTCTGCGAAATGGCGGCTGTGAGGCCGGGCGAGGGGGAGGGGGAAACCGGAGCCCGGCGAGTCTAGCATCCCCGTGGGAAAATCCAGTATCGCCCCCGGCCCCGCGGCATTTGCGGGGGTGGCGGGGTCGCGTTGACACGGCCTGAAAAAAGCCGATAGTGTCAAAGTTTCGATTCGTCCATCCCCCAGATTCCCATCCCTCCCTCCCGAGAGCGTGTCCGCGTGTCGAACGTCCTGGCCCAGGAATTGATTGAAGCGGGTGTCCACTACGGCCATCGTGCCAGCCGCTGGAACCCCAAGATGCGGCCCTACATCCATGGCCGCCGCAACCTCATTCACATCATCGACGTCCGCGAGACGATCCGCGGCCTCCTGCGGGCCAAGAAGTATCTCAAGCAGGTCGCCTCGACCGGCAGCATCGTGCTCTTCGTCGGCACCAAGCGGCAGGGAGCCGAGGCCGTGGCCCGCGAGGCGGCCCGCTGCGGCATGCCCTACGTCAACGAGCGGTGGCTCGGCGGCACGCTCACCAACTTCCGCACGATCCGCAACCGGCTCGCCCGTCTCGAAGAGCTCGAGGCGCTGCTCCCCTCGGACGCGTTTTCGACCTACTCCAAGAAGATGCAGTCGTCGCTGCGGCGCGAGCACCGCAAGATGCTCCGCAACCTCGGCGGCATCCGCACGCTGTCGCGGCTGCCGGAGTGCCTCGTCGTGTTCGACCCCAAGAAGGAGAAGAACGCGATCAACGAGGCCCGCAAGATGGGCATCACCACGGTCGCCTTGATCGACACCGACTGCGATCCCGACGTGGTCGACCTGCCGATCCCCGGCAACGACGACTCGATCCGCTCGATCGAGCTCGTGGCCGCCCGGCTCGCCGATGCGATCGCCGAGGGCAAGGCCACGACGGCCTCCGAGGAGCAGGTCAAGGGCGAAGGGGCCGAGGGCGAGGCCGGCGGCAAGCCGAAGCCGAAGGCCCGCCCGATGGTGGCCAAGCGGTCGGTGCCGAAGCCCGCGACCTGAGCGAGGCTGCCCTCCGTATCGTCCCGCGCGGCCCGGTCTCCGGGCCCTGGGAAAAACTCTTTTCACGTCCAGACCACGAGGAGCTTGAACGATGGCTGAGATCACCGCCGGGGCCGTGATGGCCCTCCGTGAGAAGACCGGGCTGCCGATGATGGAGTGCAAGAAGGCGCTCATGGAGTGTGGCGGCAATACGGAGCAGGCCGTCGAGTGGCTGCGGAAGCAGGGCATCAAGACCCAGTCGATGCGGGCCGACCGCGAGACGTCGTGCGGACGCCTGGCCGTCTATACCGACCCGGCCAAGGGCGTGGGTGCGATCATCGAGTTCAAGTGCGAGAGCCCCCCGGTGGCCGGCAGCCCCGACTTCAAGGATCTCTGCAACGACATCGCCAAGACGCTCGCCCTCGGCCCCGGCGCGGCCACGCCCGCGGACTTGATGGCTCAGAAGAGCCAGGCCCATCCCGGCAAGACGCTCACCGAACTCAAGGACGACCTCTTCAACCGGATGCGGGAGGTCTTCGAGCTCACCCGCATCAAGCGGATCGACGCCCCGTGCGGCGGCTACGCCCACCACGACGGCTCGAAGGCGGCCATCGTCGAGATTGCCGGCAACACGTCCGCTGCCAACGCGGCCGAGGTGGCCAAGGACGTCGCCATGCACGTCGTGGCCCTGGCCCCGCAGGCCATCCGCAAGGAAGACCTCGATCCCGCCGTCGTGGAGAAGGAGCGGGAGATTCTCTCCGAGGCTGCCCGCAAGGAGGGCAAGCCGGAGAACATCATCGCCAAGATGATCGAGGGCCGGCTGCGGAACTTCTTCAGCCAGTGCGTGCTGCTCGAGCAGCCGTTCGTGAAGGACGACAAGCAGACGGTGGGCCAGCTGGCCAAGTCGGCCGGCCTCGAGATCAAGTCGGTCGAGAACTGGAAGCTCGGCGGCTGACCTTCGGGTACGGTGACGCCATGACGACCACCCCGCTTCGACGTGTTTTGCTCAAGCTCTCGGGCGAGAGCTTCGCGCGGCCCGGAGAGCGCGGGATCTCGATGGACGAGGTCGTGCATATCGCGCGGCAAACCGTGCAGGCGGTGTCGCGGGGCGTGGAACTCGCCGTGGTGATCGGCGGCGGCAACATCCTCCGCGGCGGCTCGTTCACCGCCGGCAATGCCGCGATCCAGGAGGCCACGGCCCACTACATGGGCATGCTGGCCACGGTGATCAATGGGCTGGCGCTGCAGGACGCCCTCGAGAGCCTCGGCGCCCAGACGCGGCTGATGACCGCGATCCGCATGGATGGCGTGGCGGAGCCCTACATCCGCCGGCGGGCCCGGCGGCACCTGGAAAAGGGGCGGATCGTGATCCTCGCCGCCGGCACCGGCAGCCCCTACGTGACGACCGATACCGCCGCGGCCCAGCGGGCGCTCGAGCTCGGCGCCGACATCCTCATGAAGGCCACGCGGGTGGACGGCGTCTACTCCGACGATCCGGAAAAGAACCCCCACGCCGTGCTCTACCGCGAGCTTTCCTACCAGCAGGTGCGGGAGCAGAACCTGCGGGTGATGGACGCCACGGCCATCTCGCAGTGCATGGAGCACCGGATGCCGATCCTCGTGTTCAACTACCGCCGCGACGGCAACATCGAGCGGGCGGTCGCGGGCGAGCGGATCGGCACGCTGATCGGCGGCCCGGAGCCGCAGGGCTCCCGGGCGTGAGCGTTTGGTGAACCGGCCGGCGTGCTTGCCCCCCGGCTGCCGACCGTGCCACAATCCTGACGCGCCGCGGCACGTGCACCGCGCGATCCACAGACGACCTTCACGAGGAGCGGCGGACCATGCCCGCGGACGACATTCTGCTCGATGCCGAGGAACGGATGGAGAAGGCGGCGGAGGTCTTCCGCCAGCAGCTGACGGGCATCCGCACCGGGCGGGCCAACCCCGGACTCGTCGATTCGCTGCGGGTCGAGGTGTACGGCTCGCCGACGCCGATCAAGGCCCTGGCAAGCGTGGGCGCCCCCGAGCCCAATCAGATCGTCGTGCGGCCGTTCGACCCGGGCACGATCAAGGACATCGAGAAGGCGATCCAGGCGAGCGACCTCGGCTTCAATCCGCAGAGCGACGGCCGCGTGATCCGGATCACGATTCCGGCCCTCTCCACCGACGTTCGCCGCAAGATGACGGCCCGCATCAAGGAGCTCGCCGAGGAGGCCCGGGTGGCCATCCGCAACGTCCGCCGCGACGCCAACAAGGCGGCCGACACCGAGAAGGGGGACGGCACGCTCACCGAGGACGACTGCGACTCCTGCAAGGAGGAGGTGCAGGAGCTCACGAAGAAGTACGAGACGAAGGTCGGCGACCTCGCGAAGACGAAGGAAGCCGAGGTCATGGAGCAGTGATCGCGGCCCCGCCCGCGCACTGCCAGGAGCCTTCGTGTGATCGAAGTCGTCGATCTCGTCAAGCACTACCGCGCGAGTGACGGCGGCGTCGTGAAGGCGGTGGAAGGCGTGTCGCTGACGGTTCGCCCCGGTGAGATGGTGGGCCTGCTCGGCGCCAACGGCGCGGGCAAGACCACCACGCTCCGGGTGCTCGCGACGCTCCTCAAGCCCACGGCCGGCACGGCGCGGGTTGGTGGCCACGACGTACGCACCGACCCGGTGGGCGTGCGGCGGCGTCTCGGCTACGTCTCGGCGACGACGGGCGTGCCCGACCGGCTCACGCCCCGCGAAGTCTTCGATTCCTTCGGCCGACTGCACGGGCTCGACGCCCACGAGCGCGAAGCCCGCGTCTCCCGGCTGCTCGACGTGCTCGGGCTGCGGTCGTGCGCCGACCGGCCCGCGGGCCGGCTCTCCTCGGGCCAGCGGCAGCGGGTGTCGGTCGGCCGGGCGCTCGTGCACGACCCGCCGGCGCTCGTGCTCGACGAGCCGACCAGCGCCCTCGACGTGCTCGGCTCCCGCGACCTGCTCGCGCTGCTGGCCGACCTCAAGGTCGAGGGGCACGCGATCCTGCTCTCCACGCATCGGCTCCACGAAATCGAGCATCGCTGCGACCGGTTCGTCGTGATTCACGCCGGCCGCGTGGTGACCGAGGGCACCCGCGAGGCGCTCGTCGCGGCCGCACCGTCCGGCGGCCCGCCGACGCTCGAGGCGGCCTTCTTCGCGGCGATCGACGCGGTGCCAGCCTCGGGGGATGCATCATGAACGCGGCGGATGCACACGGTCCGAGCGGGCTGGCCGCGGCGCTGGCCATCGCACGTCGCGACCTGGTCGAGTTCATCCGCGACCGCCGCACGCTCTTCATCACGCTGCTCCTTCCGGTGGCGACCTACCCCATCCTCGCGCTCTCGACGGCGCTCGGCCTGCGGACAGCGGCCGTCGAGATCGAGGCGGAGCGGGCCCCCCGGCCCATCCGGGTCGTGGCGTCGGGACGGGATGCGGGGGAGTTCGTCCGGCGGGTGGCCGCCGTCGACCAGACGACCACCGGCGACGCGAGGGAAGGCTGGCCGGAGGCGTTGCGGATCGACGTCGCGCTTCCGGCCGAGGCCCGGCGGCGGGTGGATGCCGGCGAGGCCGATCTGTGGGTGGAGACCCATCCCGGGATCGTCGACGACCTCGACGGCCGTGGCACCGTGGTGGTTCCGGTGCGCTGGGGCGCCAAGCGAACGCTCGAGCCCCGGGTGCGGGAGCAGTTCACGACCGCGATGCGGGCCGTGGCCACCGACGCGCGAAAGCGGCGGATCGCCGCCGCCGGCCTGCCCGTCGCCATGCTCGACCCGTTGCGGCTCGCCTATCCCGACGAGAAGCCCGGGGAAACGCCCCTGCCGGTGCGGCCGATCGCGCCGGTGGTGGCCGGCGGCGTGCTCGTGCTGCTCGCGGTGCTCACACTCACCGGCGCCTTCTATCCGGCGATCGACGCGATCGCCGGGGAGAAGGAACGCGGCACGATCGAGACGCTGCTCATCGCCCCCTGTGCAACCCGCGACATCGTGTTCGGCAAGTTCCTGGCCGTGTTCGCCGTCACGCTGGCGACGCTCGTGGTGAACGTGCTCTCGATCCTGGGCACGGCCGCGGTAGCGGGACGGTTTTTGCCGCAGGGGCTGAGCCTGGGACTGCCGGCGAGCCCGCTGCCGATCCTCGTGAGCGTGGCGGCGTTCGTGGGGCTGGCGGCGCTCTCGGCCGCCACCTGCCTGGCCGTCACCACCGCGGCCAAGAGCGGCAAGGAGGCCCAGAACACGCTCACGCCGGTGATCCTGCTCGTCAGCGCGCTGGCCGGCACGGCCCTGCTGCCCGGCATGCGGGTGGCGAGCCCGATCGCCGCGGTGCCGTTCGCGGGGCAGGTGCTCGTGGGCCGCACCGCGTTCGAGGTCGGCACGGCCGCCGCCGATTCGGCGATCGCGGTGCTCGGCGGCCTCGCCGTCACGCTCGTCTCGTCCTGCCTGCTGACGGGCCTCCTGCTCGCCGTGACGTCGCTCATGCTCACCGACGAGGACATTCTCTTCCGTGGTCCCGACGCGGCCGCGAGCGGCCTGGCCCGGCCCGGCCGCCGAGAGAGGCCGACGGTCGTGGAAGGCATCGTGCCGCTGGTGGCCGGCCTGGCAGCGCTCTGGTATGCCCAGGGGCTCACGCCCGACGACCTCTCGCTCGCGATCCCGATGCAGCAGGTGCTCACGGTGCTCGTGCCGCTGATGCTTGCGGTGTGGTGGCAGCGTGTGAACCTCGTCCGCACGTTTTCGCTGCGGTGGCCGGGGCTGGTCGTCGGCCGCTGGCCGGCGGTCGCCGCCAGCCTCGGCGGCGCCGCGCTCGTGGGGGCGGCCGTGTTCGGCCTCGGCGCCGCGACGCTGCTGGCCGTGAAGGGCACGAGCCTGTCTGCCGAGGCGGAGGATCTCAATCGCCGGCTCCTCGAGTTGATGCTGAACCGGCCGCTGTGGCTTGCCTGGGTGTTGATGGCGGCCGTGCCGGCGGTCTGCGAGGAGCTGCTGTTCCGCGGCTGGGTGCTGGCGGCGTTCGCCGGCAGAACGCCGACCCGATCGCGGCTGGTCACGGCGATCGTAGCCCAAGCAGCCTGCTTCGCCGTCTTTCATCTGCTGCCGGAGCGGATGCCCCAGACGTTCGCGCTCGGCCTTGTGCTCGGCGCCGTGACGGTGGCCACGCACAGCATCCTGCCTGCGATCGTCTGCCACCTGGTGCACAATACGATGCCGCTGGCCGTCGTGGCACTGGCAGGGGGCCGCAGGGCCCTGGCCTCGGCCATGGCCGGCGGCGCATCGGCGGAAGGGCTCGCCAACGCCCCCGGCTGGGTCGTGCCGGCGGCGGTGATCTGCGGCGCGGTGGGAGCGGGGCTCCTCGTCCTCGGCAGTCGAGGCGTCACGTCATCCGCATTCAGTCGGCGGAAGGAGAGAGCATGAATCGAATCGGATGCGTGGTGATCCTGCTGTCGGGGACGTTCCTCGTGGCTGCGGTTGGTCGGGCCGACGCTCCGGCGCCGGTCGCTCCGGAGCCGGCGGCGGCCGCTCCGCAGGTGCAGCAGCTGCGGGTGGGCGTCATGCCGATCGCCTCCGCGGTGGAGTGGACGGGCGAGCGGCCGGTGGGCGTGATGATCGACATCTGGGAGAACCTCGCCGGGAGGCTCGGCGCGGAGACGGAATTCGTCCGGGTGCAGCGGTTTCCTGAGCTGATCGAGCTGCTCCCGTCGGACAAGGCCGACGTGGTGCTGGGGCCGATCGCGATCACCGAAGACCGGGAACGGATCATCGATCTCACCCACCCGATCTTCCATTCCGGTCTCCGGATCGCCGTCAGGCAGCGGAACGAGACGGGCTTCCTCGCGGCGGTGCGGTCGATGGTCTCGTGGCGGCTGCTCGAGCTGGCAGGCATCGTCGTGGCACTGGCGCTGATCTCGGGCCACCTTCTCTGGTGGTTCGAGCGGGGCCGCAACGAGCACTCGTTTCCGGCGGCCTACCCGCGGGGCGTCGGCGAGGCGATCTGGTGGATCATGTCGACGATCATCACCGGCGGCTGCGACGACAAGCACGTCGACAGCGTGCTCGGCCGGCTCCTGGCCTTTTCCTGGATGGTGGGGGGCATCGGCTTGATCGCCGCGTTCACCAGCGTGCTCACCGCGACGATCACGGCCGAGCGGGTGACCGGCACGATCCACGGCCCGCGCGACCTCGCCGGCCGGGTGGTCGGCGTGCAGGCGGCCGCCGTGTCCGGGCCGGCCGTGCAGCAACGAGGGGGCATCCCGCAGGAATTCGCCACGATCAACGACGCGCTCGACGCGCTCGCGCTCGGCATGGTGGAGGCGGTGGTGTCGGAAAACCAGCAGCTGATGTTTCTCGTGACGCAGGGCAATCGCAGCACGGTCCGGCTCGTCGGACCGGTCTTCGAGTCGTTCGATTTCGGTCTGGGATTGCCGGCCGGCAGCCAGCTCCGTGAGCCGCTCAACACCGCGATCCTACGGATGCGCGAGGACGGCAGCCTCGAGCGCTTCATCGACGACTGGCTCGGCAAGCACGAGTAGCCGGTGTTGCGCCGGTGAGGGGCCGTCCACGCCCCGAGAGCCGGACGTTCGCTGCGCCCATCCTGGGCTTCGCTCACTCGGACCTGCCTGCGCTCCGGCATCCTGCCTGCGCTTGGCAGCTC
>CAZXIG010000110.1:7349-9273 GCA_964640405.1 uncultured Candidatus Kuenenia sp. | reverse complement strand
TCGAGGGTCCGCAGGTGGGTGTGGAGGCCCGCGTCCTGGATCGGGAGGATGTGGGCGGGATGCCCCGACTCGTTGTGATGGGAATGCCAGAGGCCCGGCGGCGTCACGAATACCGCGTGCGGCTCCCAGTCGAACCGCTCGCCATCCTTGATCCGCCCATCGGCGTCGAGCGACCGGCCCACCATCGTGTAACAGCCCGGCTTCGCATCCACCACGAGATCGACCGCCACCGACTGGTGCCGGTGCGGCGCCTGCACGGCGTTCACCGGCAGGATCCCGAACATCGCCCACATCACGTGGGTGATCGTCATCGTCTGCGGAAACACCCGGCTGCCGAGCAGGATGCTCACCCGGTTGGCCGTCGCGCTCGACGGATCGTGAATCACGACCTCGAGCGCCTTGTGGATCTCCTCCCGCTTGAAGAGCGTCGGCGGGAACTGCCGCTGCGTCGCTGTCGCACCGAGATACCGCAGGAGCGGTTCGTCATGCACCCAGTAGAGGGCCGCGTCGGCCGTGGCTGAGTGGAGGGCCCGGCTCTGGGCGGGCAGCGTGAAGAGGTCGCCGGCCTGCCACTCGAAGTCGGCCTGGCCGTCGAGCCGTGTGCTCCCTGCCCCCCGCATCACGAAAAACAACTGGCTCGTGGCGTTGGCATCGGTGATCAGGGCGTCGCCGTCGCACACATGCACGAAGTTGGCACAGAGGCCGGGCGTGGTCGCCGGCCCGGGGCAGGCGAGCAGGCTGCTGATATCGAGCGGGATCGTGCGGGTGATGCCCTGTTCGTGGAGGGCTGCGGCGAACCGGGCTCCGGGAATCATCGGCAGCGTGCCGTCGGCGATCGGGTTCGACGCATATCGGTAGTCGTGAAACCGGGCCGCCTCGGTAAGCCGTTCGGCGGCGGGATCGCGGGGTGCGGGGGCGAGCATCGGAATCTCCTCCAGGGCGTGGGCCTCGTAGCCGCTGATTCTATGGCGAAACCGGCGAGTTTCGGAAAAAATACAGCCGTAGCTTTATGGACACGCCCCCTCCGCTTCGCATCGTTTCGCTCCTGCCGGCCGCGACCGAGATCGTCGCTGCCCTCGGGCTCGCCTCCCGGCTCGTCGGCCGTTCCCACGAGTGCGATGAGCCGGTCGAGGTGGCGAGCCTGCCCCCCCTGACCGCCCCCCGCGTCGATCCCGCGGCATCCAGTCGTGAGATTCACGAGCAGGTGGGGCGGGCTCTCGGCGATGGTGCCGCGTGTGGCGCAGCCACGTCGACCGCGCTCTACACGCTCGACGTCGAGCGGCTCGCCGCCCTGCAGCCCGACCTGATCCTCACGCAGGCGGCGTGCGACGTGTGCGCCATCTCGGCGGCCGACGTCGAGGCGGCCGTGAAAAAGTCAGGGGGCGGCCCGCGGGTGCTGTCTCTTTCGCCGGTCACCCTCGACGACGTGTTCGCCGACATCCTCACCGTGGGCGCCGCGACGTGCATGCTACCGAAGGCCCGCGAGGTCGTGGCACGGCTGCGGGCGCGATGCAGCTCGGTCCGTTGCCGGACGAAGCCGTTCACGCACCCACGGGTCGCGGTCGTCGAATGGCTCGACCCGCCGATGGCGGCCGGCAACTGGGTGCCGGAGCTCGTCCGACTCGCCGGTGGCGACGACGTGCTGGGCCGACCCGGCAGCCACTCCCACTGGATCACCTGGAACGACGTCGCGGCCGCCGATCCGGATGTCGTGGTGCTCATTCCGTGCGGCTTCACGGTCGACCGCGTGGAGGCGGAGGCCCGATCGGCTCCCGTGTGGCCGCACCTCACCGGCCTGCGGGCCGCCCGCGAGGGCCGACTCTGGGCCGTGGACGGTCATCACCTATTCAACCGCCCCGGCCCCCGACTCGTCGATTCGCTCGAAGTGCTCGCGGAGATCCTGCATCCCGGCGAGTTCTCCTTC
>CAZXIG010000110.1:4371-7249 GCA_964640405.1 uncultured Candidatus Kuenenia sp. | reverse complement strand
CGTAGGTTCGCGGGCTTGAGGCCCTTCTTGGCCGTGCCGAAGCCGAATGGCGTCGGCTCGTACGTGCCCACGATCTCGACCACCGACTTCGCGGGAATCGCTGTCTCGAGCCCCGTCGCCCAGTAGCAGGCGTTCACGAGCAGCCGTCGCATCCCCTCCGACGCGAGATCGGTGGCCGCACCCATCGTGGTCGTGAACACGCGGCCCTTCGGCCCGCCATCGACCGAATACGTCTTCGTCCACGCCACCGGCATCATCGGCTCGTTCTTCTTCGCGTCCTCACCCGTGACGACCGGCGAATCCGGCTTCATGCCTTCGAGCACCTGCCCGAGCACGAGCGGCACCGAGTCGCCCGGCAGCGGCAGCCGCACGCCATAGACGTCGGTCGGTCCCCAGATGTCGCCGTCGGCGATGCCGCGGAGGATCGGGTGGTCTTTGGCGCCGGGGGCGATCAGGCCCTTCGTGCTCTCGTGGCCGTGGTGGCCGTGGTGGCTGATCCAGGTCTCTCCGAGCACCTGCCGCCCGAATCCATCCCGCATCCGTTCGAGCTTCGACTGCCAGCCGTAGTGGGCATACTTCCGATCGGCCGGGATGTTGAAGGCGTGCGTCGCCGTCCGCATGCCGATTACGGGCTTGCCCGCCCGGAGGTAGTCGTCGATCTCCTTCATCTGCTCATCGGGCAGATTGCGAAACCGCGCCGCGATCACCATCAGATCGGCCTTCCGCAGGGCCTCGAGGCCCGGGATGTTGGTCGTGTTCGTGGGTGCGATCTCGCCGGTCTTCGGATCGATCGCGTAAAGCACCGTGCACGTGAAGCCGTGGTGCTTGGCCAGAATCTTCGCGAGCTGCGTGAGCGCCTCCTCGCTGCGGTATTCCTCGTCGCCGCTGACGAGCACCACGTGCTTGCCCTTGCCCGGCCCCTCGCCCCCCTCGATCGTCAGGTAGGGCAGCTTCGCCGTGATCGTCGCGATCGCGGCCTGCGCCTTTTCGGCGAGGCCCGGCTTCGCGGCCGCTTCGCCGGCAAGGGCCAGCCCGGCCGACGTCGGATAGCGGGCGAGGATGTCGAGGATCGCCGTCTGATCGACCTCGTCGGTGGCCACGGCGAGGGCGCGGCGGCACATCTCGACCCGTTCGAGGTCGGGCAGTGCGAACTGCCGCGCGATCCGCAGGTAGCCGCGGAGCGCACGGGTCTGGAATGAGCAGCCGGTGGACGGCGTGGCCAGCTCGAGCAGCACCGGCGCCGCATCGGCCGTCATCCATTTCCCGAGCAGCCGCGTGGCCGCATCCTCGAGTGCCTTGTCCTTCGACTTGCCGGCCGCGGCCACCGCGGCGAGTGCCCGCGTGCCGCCGACTTCACCGAGGATGTCGAGGAGCATGATCTTCGCGTCGGCCGGCGCCGTAGCCACCGCCGCGGCGAGCTTGTCGGCGCAGGCGTCGCGGTCGGCCATCCGGATCGCCGCCTGCTTGAGCGCCTTCCGCGCGGCCTCGGCATCGCCGGGATCCCGCGGCTTCACGGCCTGCTCGATGAGCACGTTGAGATTGCCGAGATCGACCACGTTGCCGAGCGCCTCGTAGGCCACGCCGCGCACGGCCGGGTCGGGGCTGGCAACCAGGCGGAGCATCTCGGGCACGGCCGCGATCCGCCGATCGCTCACCACGCCCACGAGCACCGGCAGGAGCTTCGTGTCGGCTGCAGTCAGACGCCGCTTGATCTCGGCATCGACGTCGGCCCCGGGCAGTGCGGCGATCGCCTGGCGGACCGTGACGGCGAAGCCGGCATCGGGGTCCTTCGCGACCTCGAGCAGCGATCCCACGACCGAGGCATTGCCGGTCTTGCCGAGCGCCGTCACTGCGGCCAGCCGGACGGGCTTCGGCCCCGCGGCGGCGGCCTCGAGCAGCGCCTTCTGCACGGCGGCGTCACCCCGGCCCGCGTTCCGCTCGGCGAGCACGTCGATCACGAGCACGGCCCGGTCGGCCGCCGGCCCGACTGTCTTGCCGGCCGCCACCTCGTCGAGGAGCGCCCGATCGACCTTCTCCGCGACGGCCGCGTCGGGCCGGTCGCCGCGGCCCAGCTCCCGCGCCGTGAACAGGCCCATGTTCGCAATTCGCTGCACCGGCGACCGCAGCGTCTCCACGAGCAGCGGAATCCCATCGCCGCCCCGCACGAGGATCGCTCCGCGAACCGCCTCGGCCCGCCGCTGCTCCGACACGTCGGCCAGCCGCACGGCATCGTAGATGGCCAGCGCCTCGGCCACCTTGCCGGCGGCATGCAGCCGCTCGGCGCAGACGACGCAGGCCTGGGCCACGGTATCCCGCTGCGGACCCGGCTGGCTCGCCGCCAGCGCCCCGGCCAGTTGAGTGCCCGCCTCCGGCGTGCCGATCGAACCGAGCGCCGCCGCGGCTGCCGCAGCCACTTCGGCATCGGCATCCTTGAGCAGGGGCAGGAGCATCCCGACCGCCCCGGCATCCCGCCGCACGCCGAGCGAATTGATCGCCCCGATTCGCAGCTTTCCGGTGAGCGTGGCGGCCGCCTTACGGAGCGCCGCGTCCGACTCCGCGCCTGGAATCGCCTCGAGCGCGATCCGCGCCCACGAAGCCAGCCGCTCGTTCCCGAGCAGGGCCGCGAGGTCAGGCACCGCGGCCGCGGAGCCATACACGGCGAGATGCTTGCAGGTGATCGCCTTCTCCGCCTCGGGGGCATTGGAGCGCAGCACGGCGAGCAGCGCCGGCTCTTTGGTGTTGGCCGGTGGCTGTGCAGAGATGCTCCGTGGTGCTGCCAACAGAAACGCGGCAACCGCCGCCACGGCCAGGGATCGCTGCATCGACATCGGTCGGACTCCAGAAAAAAGGCAGGGGGATTTGGATGGGAAGGCGCATG
>CAZXIG010000110.1:0-4271 GCA_964640405.1 uncultured Candidatus Kuenenia sp. | reverse complement strand
GGCGCATGGGGGCTTGTATGAGAAACGCCAAGGAAGCCCCCAGGCGCAAGCCGGGGGATGCCGGACCGTAAGGTCCGGCCACACAAGCCGGGGGATTTGCCGAACTGGGAGCGTCATATCGGTCAGCACCCGAGGAATGGTTACAGACGCCAGGGCTCGCGGAGCGACTCCGACCGCAGCCGGTTAGCGGCGTCGTCGTTTACGAACTGATAGGTCGCCAGGTCGAGCTTCACCGGGCGGCCCAGGTAGATCGCGATGTTGGCCGCGTGGCAGGCGAGATGCGCGTTGCAGGCCGCCTCGGCATTGCCCTTCGGCTTGCCCCGCGTCTTCACGCAGTCGAGGAAGTCGCGGACGTGGAACGTGGCCGGATACCCGCCGATCTCCTCGACCGTGCGGCCTGCGAGCAGCTCGGGCGAACTGAGCACGAGCTTGCCCGAGTCTCCCGTCTCGACCCAGCCCGTCTCCCCCTCGAATCGCACCGGGCACGAGCCGAGCGGGATCCAGCCCTTCTCGCGAAAGATGAGCTCCGCGCCGTCGTCGTAGCGGGCCACGAGCTCGCCATCCTTGGGCGGGTTGTAGGTCACCGGCGGCGGCCGGTCGTTCACGGCCCACTGGCAGAGATCGACGCAGTGCGAGCCCCACTCGAGCACGCCGCCGCCGACCAGCCCGCCCCCCTTCTCGAAGTTGAAGCCGTCCTTGAGTGTGCCGGCGTTGAATGGACGCCAGGCCGCCGGGCCGAGATAGAGATCCCAATCGTCTTTCTTCGGATCGGGGAGCGGCTCCTCGGGCAGCCAGCCGCTCGTCATGGCCTTCATGCCGGCCGGATGGGCGTAGACCCGCTTCACCTTGCCGAGCCGGCCGGTGCGGGCCAGCTCGCAGGCGAACGCGAAGTGCGGCAGGTTCCGCCGCTGCGTGCCCGCCTGAAACACGGTGCCGCACCGCCGCATGGTGTCGCGGTGGACGAGCGTCTCGGCGATGTTCTTCGTGCAGGGCTTCTCGCAGTAGATGTCCTTGCCGGCCTTGGCGGCGAGCATCGACATCAGGCCGTGCCAGTTGGGGCCGGTGGCGATCAAGACGGCGTCGATGTCACCGCGGTCGAGCAGCTCACGGAAGTCGCCGTACATAGCGCAGTTCTGGTTGCCGTGGTGCTCGTCGGCCATCTTCTTCACGGCCAGCCGGCGGGCCTCCTTCACGTCGCAGATCGCGGCGAACTGCACGTCAGGCTGCTGGAAGAAGCAGCTCAAGTCATAGGTGCCGCGGTTGCCGATGCCGATGCCGCCCACCACCACCCGCTCGCTCGGCGGCACGGCTCCGTCGAGGCCGAGGGCCGACGACGGAATGATCGTGGGGGCCGCCACTGCGGCACCGACCGCCGCGGTCCGGCCCAAAAATCCACGCCGCGAGATGCGGTTCGCGCGAGGCTCGTGCTGTGGAATCATGGAGTGCTCCTTGATCGTGGGTGGGATTGAGTGGGTGAAGGTTCGCAGATCCCGGCGCTTCCGCTTCGGGCTTTCTTCGGCGCGTGGCCGTATCGTACCTGGTTTACACGCGGCGTTCAGCCATCGTGCTCCGCAGATGGATCGTCTTGCGCTCGAGGTCGTGGTGGGCCTCGACGAACCGCACCGTGCCGCTGCGGGCCCGCATGAGCACGGAATGGGTGGTGGCCACCGAGCCCCGCACGCTCACGCCGGAGAGCAGCGGGCTCGTGCTGATGCCCGTCGCCACGAACACGATGTTGTCGCCGCGGGCGAGATCCCGCGACATGAACTGCGTGTCGAGCCGGTCGCCCCAGCCGATCGCTACGAGCTGCCGCCGCTCGGCCTCGTCACGGGGCCAGATCTTGGCCCGCATCCCGCCCCCGAGGCACCGCAGGCCCGCCGCCGAGAGGATCGCCTCGGGGGCCCCGCCGATGCCGGCGTAAAGGTCGATGTCGCTGGTTCGCATGGCCGGGGCGAGGGCCGCGGCGATGTCGCCATCCTGGATCATCCGCAGGGCCGCCCCCTTGCGGCGGATGTCCTCGACGAGCTGCTCGTTGCGGGGCCGATCGAGCACGCACACCATCACGTCGCGGACTTCCTTGCCGAGGATCTTCGCCGTGACGTCGATCACGTCGCCGATCGGCGCATCGACGTCGATCGGCAGCGACGGGTCGGCCGTCCACGCCTTCCGCACCGCGAGCGGATAGGCGAGCTTCTGCATGTAGAAGGCGGGGATGTCGAGCAGGCAGGGCTCGCCGTCGTCGGCTGCAAGCGCGGCCGCGATGCAGCTGAGCGAATTGGGCATCCCCTTCGCCACGTTCGTGGTGCCGTCGATCGGGTCGAGCGCGATCTCGAATCGCGGGGCGCCCTCCCGCCACGAGCCGACCTTCTCTCCCTTGAAGAGCCCCGGCGCCTCGTCCTTGATGCCTTCGCCGATCGTGATCTTGCCGCGGATATCGACGAGGTCGAACATCCCGCGGATCGCGTCACATGCAGCGGCGTCGGCCAGCTCCTTCTGCCCCTTGCCGAGCCACTGCAGCGTGTTGAGCGCCGCGATCTCCGTGGCCCGCAGGAAGTCGAACTCGATCTGCCGTTCGATGTCGTGGTGGTGCCGCATATGCCACCACGATAAACTGCCGCGCATGAAACCACGAAGCCTTTTCCCGCTGTCGTTTGTCGTCGCCTGCGCGACCGTTTTCTGTCACGCCATCGGTGCTGCGGATCCGGTGCCGGCGCCCGTCGCGCAACCAGCGAAGCAGCTCATCCTGCCGGGCGAGGTGATATCGGTTGCGGGCCGGACGGCCTTCCTCTTCACGCCCGCTGCGACCTCCGCCGCCGGCCCGAAGCCCTGGATCCTCTATGCCCCCACGCTGCCGTCCTATCCCGACAAGGCCGAACAGTGGATGCACGAGCAGTTCACGCAGGCCGGCGTCGCCGTCGCCGGCATCGACACGGGCGAGTCGTACGGCAGCCCGGAGGGGGTGAAGGCGGCCGAGGCCCTGCATGCCGAGATGGTGCGGCGCGGCTACGCGACGAAGCCGGCGGTGCTTGGCCGCAGCCGCGGCGGCCTGTGGGCGAGCGCCTGGGCGATCGCGCACCCCGAGCTCACCGCGGGCGTGGGCGGCATCTATCCCGTGTATGACTGGCGGACGTTTCCGGGCGTGGCCAAGGCCGCGCCGGCCTATGGCCTCACGCCCGATGAACTCATCGCCCGGGTCGGCGAGCTGTGCCCGATCGAGCGGATCGACGTGGCCGCCAAGGGGAGCGTGCCCTTCTGCATCATCCACGGCGACGACGACAAGCTCGTGCCGCTCGGGCCCAACTCGGCGGAACTCAAAAAGCGGTACGAGGCCGCCGAAAAGGGGAATCTCGTCAACCTGATCGTGGCGAAGGGCCAGGGCCACTCGTTCTGGGAAGGGTTTTTCCGCTGCCAGGAGCTGGTCGATTTCCTGATCGAGCGGGCCCGCAGCGGCGCACGATAGCCCGCCACGCCCGATTCGACTCTCGCCCAGGCCGAGGGTATCACTGGAGGATCGTCACCCAGGATCTTCCGAGCCATGCCCGAGTTTCCCGAAGCCTTTCGTCGCCCGCGGCCGCCGCAGCTTCCGCAGGGCGGTCTCCCGATCCGCTGGGCGATCGGCGCGGCAGTCGCCGTGATGCTCCTGGGCGGTTTGGCCCGCGGCGTCTACACGGTCGGCCCCGAGAGCGTGGGCGTGATCCAGCGGTTCGGGCGGTTCATCGGCACGGTGGGCCCGGGCCTGCGGTTCAAGCTCCCGTTCGGCATCGACACCGTCACGATCCTGCCGGTGAAGCGGCAGCTGAAGATGGAGTTCGGCTTCGGCACGCCCGGCGCCCTCAACCCCGACCAGTCGTCGCCCGAGGCGGCCCGCGAGAGCGACATGGTGACGGGCGACCTCAACGCCGCCCACGTGGAGTGGGTCGTTCAGTACGAGATCAACGACCCCGAGCAGTATCTCTTCAACCACCGCGAGCCCGGCCCCACGCTCCGCGACCTCTCCGAGAGCGTGATGCGGGAGGTGGTGGGCGACCGCACGGTGGACGAGGTGCTCACGATCGGCCGCCAGGGCATCGAGAACGAGGCGATCGCCGAACTCACCGCGCTCGTGCAAGAGCTCAACATGGGTCTGCGGGTGCAGCAGGTGCAGCTCAAGAACGTGCATCCGCCCGCGGCCGTGCAGCGGTCGTTCGAGGAGGTGAACCGCGCCCAGCAGGAGCGGGAGCAGATGATCAACCAGGCCAACGGCGAATACAACAAGGTCGTGCCGCGGGCCA
>CAZXIG010000109.1:2950-9407 GCA_964640405.1 uncultured Candidatus Kuenenia sp. | reverse complement strand
AAAACCCCCGACTTCCCGGGGCAAACCTGGCAAACAGCACAGGCTGGAGTCGGCCTTGACCCGGCGGGACGGCGGGCGGTACTTCTCCCGCCCCAACTGGTCCACAGCTGCCGCAGAGGAATCACGCTCTCATGGCCGGAATCACCGCCCGCACCGCTGCTGGAGAATTCGCCCCGAGGTCCCCGCAGCTGCCGGGCCGACGAACGTTGCTCCTGCTTCTCGGCGTGCTCTGCATCGCAGCGCAGCTCCGGGCCGACGACCTGCCGCCGCCGGCCGAGAGCGATGCAGCGGCCGCTCGGCGGCTGATCCAGCAGGCGCTCGAGAAAAATCAGCCGCCGGCGCCGGCCGAGACGGTGGCGGCCGCACCGGCCGCGGGCGACCCGGCCGCCGAGTCACTACAAATCGCGAAGCTCTCCGCCGAGGTGGCGGCAAAGTCGCTCGAGGCCAAACGGCTCGCGCAGAAGTCGCCGGCCGAGGCGCTCGCGCTGCTCGACTCCACGGCCGCGGGCCTCGACGGGCAGGCGATCGCCGCGGAGAAGAAGGATCAGCTGCTGCGGCGGATCGAACGGGCGCGGCGGGACATCGAGGAGACGACCGGCAAGCGGCGGGCGGAGCTGGCGCTCGAGGCCCGCAACGAACAGATCGAGAACGAAATCGGCCGCGAGCGGGCGGCGAAGGTCGAGATCGACCAGCGGATCGCGCTGCTCGTGGAGGAATACAACTCGCTCGTCGATCAGCATCGGTATCCGGAGGCCGAGGCCGTCGCCAAGAAGGCCGGCGAACTGGCCCCCGACAATCTCGTGGTCAGACAGCTGCTCGCCCAGAGCCGCGTGATCCGCCGGATCGACACCCAGCGAACGATCGATGGCGGCCAGCAGTCGGGCTTCCTCGACGTGGTCGAAGACGTCGAGAGGTCGGCCGCGCCCTTCGCGGGCCCGATCGAATTTCCCGCCACACGCGACTGGAAGGACCTCACCAAGAACCGGGCCCAGCTGCAGGCCGAGGGGCGGTCGAAGGCGACGCCGGCGGAGCTCGAGATCCATCGCAGGCTGGAGATGAAGGTGAAGCCAGACTACCGCGACAAGCCGCTCGCGGTCGTGCTCGACGGACTGGCGAAGCAGGCCGGCGTGGGCATCCACCTCGACATGGTCGGCTTCGAGCAGGAGGCCGTCCGCAGCGACACACCCGTCACGCTCGCCCTCGACCAGCCGATCTCGCTCAAAAGCGCGCTCAAGCTCCTGCTCGAGCCGCTCCACCTCGGCTACGCAGTCCGCGACGAGGTGCTGAAGATCACCAGCCCGCGGCTCGTGAAGGGCGACGTCTACGCCGTCACCTATCCGGTGGCCGACCTCGTGCTGCCGATCCCGAATTTCTCGTCCGACGGCCTCGGCATCGCCGGCGCCCTGCGTGATGGCTACTCGCAGGCTTCGCTGCGAAACGCCCTCTCCGTGGAAGTTGGGCCGCCGCCCGCCGGCCTCAACGCGGCCGGCGCCTCGACCGGCGACGCCCAGGTGAGCCCCGCGTCGCTGGCCCAATTCCAGATGCGGGGCAACGGCCCGCCGGCGACCGGCTCGACCCCGGCGATCCCGTTCGGCCCGACGCCGGCCGGCGGCGCCCAGGCCGACTTCCAGTCGCTGATGGATCTGATCCAGAGCACCGTGGCCTTCGAGACCTGGGAGCCCCAGGGGGGCGCGGGGCAGATCAAGCCGTTCGCCACGAACCTCAGCCTCGTGATCAGCCAGACGCAGGAGGTGCACGAGGAGATCGCCGAACTGCTCGAGCAGCTGCGGCGGCTCCAGGATCTGCAGGTGACGATCGAGGTGCGGTTCATCACGCTGGCCGACACGTTCTTCGAGCGGATCGGCGTGGACTTTGACTTCAACATCCAGACCAACGTGAACGAGCCGCTCAACATGACGGCGATCCCGACGCAGTCGAACGGCTCGACCTCCCCCTTCACGGCCGGCCTGCAGGCGAGTCCTGGCGGCCGGTCGCAGACGGTCGGCCTCGACAACGCCGGCAACCCCGGCGTCGCGCTCTCGCAGCAGGCCCTCGGCGTGACGCAGGGGCAGACGCTCAACGCGGCGCCGGGCACCATGCCCCGCAACTTCTTTTCGATCCCGTTCCGGCAGAACAGCTTCGGGGCGGCCTCGGTGCCCGCGCTGCCCGGCCTACCCGACCCCGTGACCTCGGCGGCCAACTTCGGCTTCGCGATCCTGTCCGACATCGAGGCCTACTTCCTCATCCAGGCGGCCCAGGGCAACACCCGGTCGAACGTGATGCAGGCCCCGAAGGTGACGCTCTTCAACGGCCAGCAGGCGTTCGTTTCCGACACCCGGCAGCGGCCCTTCGTGACCGCCGTGATCCCGGTCGTCGGCGACTTCTCGGCCGCCCAGCAGCCGGTGATCACCGTGCTCAACGAGGGCACCGCCGTCAACGTGCAGGCCGTCGTCTCGAACGACCGCCGGTTCGTGCGGCTGACGCTCGTGCCGTTCTTCTCGCAGATCGGCCAGGTGCAGGAGTTCCAGTTCGAGGGCTCGAAGACCTCGCGGGCCAAGAGCAGCGACGAGAAGTCGGAGGCCAAGGAAAAGAACAACAACGGTCTCATCGACCTTGCCACAGACAACAAGGCGCTGAAGACGAACGAGCTGGAACTCGCCTCCAATGGCACCACGATCCAGCAGCCGGAGTTCCTGTTCACGACCGTGACCACGACCGTGAGCGTGCCCGACGGCGGCACGGTGCTGCTCGGCGGCATCAAGCGGCTCCGCGAGGGCCGCAATGAATACGGCGTGCCGATCCTCTCGAAGATTCCCTACGTCAACCGGCTCTTCAAGAACGTCGGCCTCGGCCGCACGACCGACAGCCTGATGCTGATGGTGACCCCGCGGATCATCATCCAGGAAGAGGAGGAGCAGAAGCTCCTCGGTGACGCGCGGCCATGACGTTCCGTCTCGCGATCGTCGCCGGCGCGGTGCTCGGGGCGGTCTCGGTCGCCGCCGGTGCATTCGGCGCCCACGGCCTGAAGGCTTTCCTGGAAGCGGCCGGCCAGTCGGCGAACTGGGAAACGGCGTTTCGCTACTCCCTCGTGCATGCGGTGGCGATCGTGGTCACTGGCCTCGTGACCGCTCTGCCGCAGGCCGCCGGGTGCCGAGGAATGCTCGTCGCGGCGACGGTCTGCTTCGCGTTCGGCACCCTCATCTTCAGCGGCTGCCTGGCCGCCCTCTGCCTCACGGGCGTGAAGCTCCTCGGCGCGATCGTGCCGATCGGCGGCACGCTCCTGATCGCCGGCTGGCTCCTGCTCGCCGCCACCGGCCTGCGGCTCTCCTCAAGTGGCCCGGTCACGCCGTGACCGGTAATCCGGCCTGCATGTCACGGCGGGACATGCTGCCCACAAATCGGCCGATGTGCGACCGGGTCATTCATGGTGCGGCAGACAGCGTCAGGAGGCTCGGCTGGAAAAACCTGAGGTCGCGAACGGCATGGATCCGCTGAGAGCGGTGGCTGTGGCGGTCAGCCAATCGCCCGGTTTCAGTCGGTTTATTCGGACGGATAGTGTCACGGACGCACCTCCCGCGACATGCGTCATTTCCCCGACGAGTCGGTCACCCTGGGGGGCTGAGTCCGTCGTGGCAGCCGCAGATGCAAACAACTGGAGTCGAAATCGCTGCGTTGGCTCGCCCGCGATCTTGAACGTCACCTTCCAGAAGGTCCCCTGACGGCGTATCGATTCGATCAGAGGCGGTGGTGGCGGTGCTGAGCCTGCGATGCGAATACCGGATGCCTGCGATCCTACAGGCCCGTTGTCGGCGATCGAGTTCGACAACACGGCGGCCCGGGCCGAGGCGCCCTGCAACGAGATGCCGGCCCGCCCGTTCCCGCGAATCGTGTTGTTCGAAAGGGTCGCTCCGAAGCCCTGAATCAGAACCCCGTCACCCGCGGCAGTCGAGCGGTTGCCGTTCGCCTGAATCGTGTTGCCCGAGACGATCATGCCGCTGTGATCGCCAGCCCGCAATCGGATTCCATGAACGGCGTTATTGCTGATCGTGAAACCTGCAAGGACGGAGTTTCGCGAATCTCCGAGAACATCGATGCCTCGTCCTCGGAAGTTGCGGATGATGCTGCCGCGAGCGGTGAACCGCACTCCGTGAACTCCGGGTCCGATCACGAGGCCGTCGAGGCGCGAGTTCGCCGGCGTGCCATCCAGCGTCACAGCCTGCGATGCGGTCGCACCCGCCACCCCATGAATCTCGATCCCCGACAGGGGAGCACGGCCTCCAATCCGTCCGCGGAGCGACACGTTCGTCGCAGTGCCGTTTGAACGAATCGACAGGCTACCACCGGCCGGCGAGGCCGCGTCGATCGAGTCTGCAAACACGACGTGACCATCTCTCACCATGAGCGAAACATCGCCCGCGAGCTGCACCCGGCCCAAGGCCTCGAAAGCCGTTCGGTGCCCGCCTGTCACCTGATAGTCGCCACCGAGGCTCACGGTGGCATCGGCGTACCGCTGGGGACCCGTGGTCGTGACGGATCGGACGGCAGCCGTTCCAGGAGCATCCGAGGCGAAACTTGCCAGAGGCGTTTCCGCTCCTGCCGCCGCCTGGAGAACGGTCGCCCCTCGAGAGCGAATGACGAGCCCTGCCGGGCCATCTACTGACTCGCGGAAGGTGACGGAATGGCCGGACAGCGTGACGGACGCCGTGGGCGGTGACTCAAATGCAACGACCGCATCTCCAGACCGAACGAATGACCTGGTTCCGTCCGCGGTGCCGAACATGTGCCCCGTATCGCCGAGCGGCCAGCACCGCCGTGCTTTGCCAGTGACCGGATCGACATCGACAACACGACCGCCGTTGTAATTGACCAGGAGGCTGGTCCCGTTGGCTGCGATATGGAAGTTCTGCGGAAAGAACCATTCCGGATCCAGGCTTTGGGGAAACAACTCTCGCGAAACGACGAGCCTCTCGGTGTCGATGACGCTCAGCCTGTTGTAGACGCCGAGAGCGAAGGCGGTCCGGCCATCTGGCGCGAGCTTGAAATCCTTCAGCCCGCCGGGGCCAAGTTCGTCGAGCGGAATCTTTTCAACCACCCGCAGTTCATCGCAATCGACGACCGCCACCGAAGGGTTGATGTAGGTCTGCGTGAAGCCGCCCCAATTGACGCCTCGGTCAGCCACGTAGACACGGCGGCCATCCGGACTGACGGTGACATCGCCGAGGATGCTGATCACGCCAAACGGCAGGTCGACACCCCCGGCCAAGGCCAGGCTACTCTCGCCGACATCGAACGTGAACAGTCGAGGCGAAGCCGTAAACGGATCGCATGCCAGATAGAGGCGATGACCATCGGGCGACAGGGCCATCGGCCCCGCGTGGGCTCTCAATGGCAATTCGAGCGAAGCTACGATCGTTTGGCTCTGGACGTCGATCACTGAAATGACCGGCCATGCGTGGGCAACGTCATCGACCCAGAACACACGGTCGTGAGCCACGTATGCTCTTCGTCCGTCGTGAGACACGGCGACGGAAGCGGGCTTTTCCCAAGGGATGTTGAACGTGGGCTTGCGGCCACCGACATCCACCACGGAGAAGAAACCAGGATAATAAGTGTCCGACGCCATGATGAGCGTGCTGCCATCGCCCGATACGGCGGCCGGTCCATCCGAAGTCGACGTGGGGATCGGAATTCGATTCGTGCTGCGGGCAATGGCCGGAAGCAGCCGAACCTCGCCGCCCCATGTCTGCGGCCCCTTCGAGACGACGTCCTGGGCGATGGCGATCTGCGGAGAGTCGACGGTAACGCTGCCAGCAGCATCGATCCGCCCACGAATCACCGTCGTTTCGACGGACGACGTGATGGTCAGCGAATCGACGACACTCGCCTTGGTGCCGTCGGCAACCACGAACGTCTGCCCGGGGGCCGGTGAACCATCGACGACAATCGAGTTCACGCCACCGGTGGCGAAAGACTGGACGGCCGTGGAGGCGGTGCTGACGACATACCGACCGTTTTCGATCGCCAGGGAAGCGAAGTCCTCTGCGGCATCAAGAGCGATCCGAAGAGTTCCGCCTTCAAGCGAAGCGGTTACGGCCAGTGCCCGACGGTGTTCGAGTCGCTCGAGCCGCCCAGTCCACGTCGTTGCAGATGATCGGCGTGTGTTCGGTGATGGAGCGGACATATCGGGAAAATGAATACACAACGCCTTGCACCCAGCGGGCATACCCTCTTGAAGGCAACGCTACCTCTTTAGAGGTACGCCTGCAAGCGGCCGGTAGCATGAGCAATGGGGAGACGTTGCAACCTGGATAGATTGCATACTGTCCAGGCGGAGCGACCTTGAAGAGGCGTCAGTGGCCCGGTCACACCGTAACCGGCAATCCGTCCTGCATGTCACGGCGTGACATGCCCACTTGGCCTACAGATCGTTCGCCGGGGCGCCGCCACCGGCGCCGAA
>CAZXIG010000109.1:0-2850 GCA_964640405.1 uncultured Candidatus Kuenenia sp. | reverse complement strand
GGGGGCGGCACGTTCTCCGCGGGAGCCGATTCGGCCGGAGTCGGCTTGTCGGCGAACGGATTCTCCTTGGCCGCGGGCAGCCGCTCGACGGGCCGGATGCGCCGCAGCATCTCGGGCTGCGCTTCCTCGACTCCGGAGTAGCGCCGCTTCACCGCCTCGCGGTCCCGCTGCAGGGCTGCGACACGGGCACGGATGCGGTGCCGTTCGAGCTGCAGCCGCTCAGGCCCCTGCACCCGCTCCAGCGCCCGCGACACCGGCCAGCTGCCGGCGTCCCGCGACTCGCGTTCCGCGCCTTCGGTGAAGTCGGCCTCGGCCTCGTCGATCCGGCCGAGCCGCAGCGCCGCCAGGCCACGGAAGTACCAGGCCCGGGGATCGGCGATGCCGCCTTGGATGGCCGAGCTCAAGTCGTCGTGGCTGCGGGCATAGTCGCCGGCGAAGTAGGCATGCACGCCCCCACCGTAGGCCGCCTCGAGCGGCAGGCTGTCGATCGTCGCGACCTCGTCGGCCCGCGCAGCCGCTGCGCCGGCAACGAGCCCCGCGGTCAGCAGACCGCAGCCCGCCATCCGCAGGACGAACGAGGGAACACCGACACGGCGAGCGACCGCGGCTTTCATGCGAAGACACCCCATGGACAACCACCCTGCCTCGTGTATCGGTGCCGATCCTCCCAGCGACCGCATTCCGCCGCACGTCCCGGCAGAATCGTCACGACCCTCCGTTCATCGCGGCCGCAGGGTTTGCCCATCCCCGATCTCTCCGCGCCGCAGTGCGTGCCGCCGAAACGTCGGTTCATCGAGAAATACCGCCGACCGGACGAGTTGCATCATGACGGCCTGTGCGGGCCAGCCGAAGGCCCCGAGCAGGTGGTCGAACGCCTCGGGAGGACAGCTGCCCCGCAGATCGACGAGCAGCACCCGGCCGCTCCGCTCGAAGGCGTTGCCATCCACCTGCCACGAGAGCCCTTCCCGCGGACTCGTCCAGACGAACGAGCCATCCGGCTCCGCGAACATCCGCTCGATCCCGGCGAGCCGCTCGAACGCCTCGTCGAAGCCACACGCGAAGGGCACGGCGAGCGATTCCCGCGGCACGTGGAGGGTCGGCCAGTCGCCCCAGGCGTCCGCGTGAGGCGCCGCCACTGCGGCCTCCGCGGGCCGCGGATGCAACGAGATGTCGAACGCGTAGAGCGGCGCTGCGGTCATCCGCCGCCTCCGGGCGTGTCGCTCACGCCCGCTCGCACCCAGGCCGCATAGGCCTCGGAGGCCTCGATCAACGCCATGATGATTTCCGGGGTTTCGTAGGAATGACCGGCGGCGATCGCGGCGGCACAGGCCGGGGCGCGGGCCGCGGTCGTCTTGCAGGTGCACCGCCACTCGTCGGCGGTCTCGATGTCCCCGCGCCACTCGTAGGTGCTCCGCACCGGGCCGTCGACCTGCACGCACGCGGCGAGCCGATCCTTCACCAGCCGCGCGGCGAGTGACTCCGCCGCCTCACGACTCGGGCACGTGGTGCGGATCTCAACGAGTGCTGCGGCGGGCGGGTGCATCATCGGAGGCTGGGGCATCGTGACGAGGCTCGAGGTCACGCGGCGTCGACGATCGTGGCCGCCGCAGGCCGCGCGGGCTCCACGCCCAGCGGCTCCGGCATGCCTGGAAGCTGCAGTCGCTCCCATGCAGTCCTGCATCCATCGTCGCGGCGGACCACGGTTCGTGGGACCATTCCCCATGCTGCCAGCGGCCCGTCCCCGAGGCAAATCAGCCGCTCCGCGCCGGCCGCATCCACCTCGGCGCCGCTCGGATGGCCGAGCACCGTGTGCCCGCCTGGCTCCGCGACGGGCCGCGCCGCAAGCCGCGCGGCGACACTGGCAGCGGCCCCCGAAACCACGCCGCGGCCCGCGGAGTCGAACACCCCGGCCAGGGCATCGCAGGCGGCGAACCCGGCCGCGCAGGCTGGCGGCTGCCGCACCGTCTCGCGATGCCACGCGGCCACGCTGCGCCGCCAGTCGACGAGCACGGCGTCGCGGACGTGGTCGCGGTCGCCGCCGGCAGCCAGCACGTCCAGCGTTCGCTCGACCACCGGGGCGATCTCCAGCGGACCACGGCCGACGAATTCCGCGACGAGTGATCGACAGGCCGCCGCGTGCGGGGATGACACGATCGCCGCCACGAACCGGGCCACGAGATCGACGGCGATGCTCTCGGCGAGCGTCGGCTGCCAGCCCCGGCCGCCGACCCAGCGGCGCTCGGCCGCCTCGGCGCAGGGGTCGCAATCCGCGCCGTGTCGAATCGTCGCCGCGTCATCCGACCAGACGTGGCCGAGGGCGAGTCCGTGTCGCGTCGCCTCGTCGACGCCCTCGTGAAGCCATGCGTCGCGGTCTCCGGCGAGCAGGACGACGCGCAGGGGCACGCAGGCCGTCGTGCCCAACACGGGCCGACCGCGCCGATCCGCGGCGGGCACGACCAGCCCGTCCCGCGCCCAGCGACCCAGTCGCGCCAGCAGTCGCCGTCCCCGACTCGCCGACCGGAAGAGAACCCTTCTGCGGGCCGCCTGCGCGGCGCGGCCGGCATGCCAAGGCCGCACCGCCCCGGTCCACTCGCTGGATGTCAGGCAGTCGAACGTGTCGCCGGCGAGCACGATCTGCACGGACTCGAGCGGCCGGTAGCTGCCGTCACGGCGAAAGCCCCCACGCAGGGCCGCCCGATGCACCGCCTGTAGCCATGGAGCGACACGCGGGGCCGAAGCCGCCGTCGCCAGCGTGCCGTCGCCAAACAGCCAATTCGCGGTGACCACCAGCATGCCGACCCCCGGCGGTGAGGATCGACCAGCCGGCCGCCCCGCCGCGCGGCGGTCTCC
>CAZXIG010000108.1:2689-9409 GCA_964640405.1 uncultured Candidatus Kuenenia sp. | reverse complement strand
GGAACTCACGAAGGCCCAGGCTCGCACCGAGAGTCAGGTCGCGGAACTCACGAAGTCGCAGGTTCGCATGCAAGGCCAGCTCGTGGAGCTTGCCGAGGCCCAGACACGCACCGAGCACGAAGTGTCGGAGCTTGTGCAAGTGGTCCAATCGCTGACGGTAACCACGGAACGGCTCGGGATCCGCCTTGATACAGTGGTGGGCCGGACGTTCGAGATGCAATTTCGCGATCGACTGACCTCGTACCTCGGCCGGCTCATGCGGCGGGGGAAACTGGTGCGGAATGACGAAGTGCTCGATGCGATCGAGCAGGCAATCGATGATCGCGAGGCCGATGAGGTGTTGCGAGCCGACGCGATTGCAACCGGTGTGATTGATGGCGTTGCCAGCTATGTCGTCGTGGAGGCCTCCGCGACGTGCGATACCGATGACATCAACCGAGCCGAGCGGCGAGCCGGCATCCTGCGGAAGGCCGGACTCGTGGCGGTGCCGCTCGTCGCTTGCGAGTTCATTTCACCGGAGTCGCTTGCCTACGCCCGCAGCAGGCAGGTGCGGGTCTGGTGCAACGGCACGATTCTCGACGCGGCAGCCTGAGGGCTTTCAGCCGCTGGCCGCTGGATATACTCTGGGCTCGGCTATTCGGAGGGTAAGCGAATGGCTAGCGGCCACACTGGAAATGTGGTGCCGGGAAACCGGTTGCGGGTTCGACTCCCGTGCCCTCCGCCTCACGCCTGCAGCACCATCCTGGCTGCTGCAGGCTGATTTGAGTGCCCGCCATCCAGGCGGGCCGTCGTTTTCGCCTGTCGCGTCGTGGTGGCTGCTGCAGGCTGATGGCCGCGCTTGCCATCCGGGCTGGCGATCTTTGCAGGACGTATGGCGGTTCTTCTCGACATCAAGAATGCCTCGAAGCGGTACGGTGAGCAGGTTTTGCTCGATGCCGCTTCTGCCACGATCACCGACGACGGCAAGGTCGGATTCATCGGCCGCAACGGCGCCGGCAAGAGCACGCTCCTGCGGGTGATCCTCGGTGAGGAGGAACTCGACGGCGGCGAGATCGTGCGGCACCCGCGGTTGCGGCTCGGCTACCTGCGGCAGCACGATCCGTTTCTGCCCGGCGAGACGGTGATCGACTTCCTCAAACGCGACAGCGGGCGGCCCGACTGGAAGTGCGGCGAGGTGGCCGGCCAGTTCGAGATCAAGGGGCCGACGCTCGCCGGGCCCGTGCACGACCTCTCCGGCGGCTGGCAGACCCGCGTGAAACTCGCCGCCCTGCTCCTCCACGAGCCCAACCTCCTGCTGCTCGACGAGCCGACCAACTTCCTCGACCTCCGCACCCAGATCCTGCTCGAGCACTTCCTGCGGGGCTTCGACGAGGCCTGCCTGATCGTGTCGCACGACCGGGCGTTTCTCGGGGCCACCTGCGACCACACGCTCGACCTCTCCCGTGGCAAGCTGACGACGTTTCCGGGGAAGGTGGACGCCTTCCTCGAGCACCAGGCCGAGCGGCGGCTCCACGCCGAGCGGGCCAACGCCAGCGTGCTCGCCCGCAAACGGGACCTCGAAGACTTCATCGCCCGCAACAAGGCCCGGGCCTCGACCGCCTCGCGGGCCAAGTCGAAGAGCCGGGAACTGGAGCGACTGGAACTGGAGGAGGTCGCAGCCGACGAGCCCACCGCTGCGATCCAGTGCCCCACCATCCAGCCCCGCAAGGGGCCGGCCGCCCGCTGCAATAACCTCGTCATCGGCTACGGCGACCATGCCGTGGCCCGCGACATCGACGTGGAGATCGTGCACGGCTCGCGGGCCGCGATCGTGGGCGACAACGGCCAGGGGAAGACCACGTTTCTCCGCACGCTCGTCGATTCGCTGCCACCGCTCTCGGGCCACGTGAAGTGGGGCTACGGATGCGAACTCGGCATCTACGCCCAGCACGTCTACACGAGCCTGCCGCCCGAGCAGACCGTGCTCGGCTACCTGGAGCGGACCGCGGCGGTCGGCACGAAGTCGCAGCGGATTCTCGACGTGGCCGGGGCGATGCTGTTCCGCGGCAAGGCGGTGGAGAAGCGGATCGAGGTGCTCTCCGGCGGCGAGCGGGCCCGGCTCTGCATGGCCGGCCTGCTGCTCGGCTCCTCGAATGTGCTCATCCTCGACGAGCCCGGCAACCACCTCGACGTGGAGACGGTGGACGCCCTCGCGCGGGCGCTCGTGGACTACGCCGGTACCGTGATCTTCACGAGCCACGACCGCTCGTTCGTGCGGGCCGTCGCCACGAGCGTGATCGAGGTGAAGGATGGCCGGGTGGTCCATTACTCAGGAAGCTACGAGCACTATCTCGCCGCGATGAACCGGGAGATCGACGCCGAGGAGGAGGCGACGGGGCGGGCGAAGCCGGCCAAGAAGCCGTCGCGGCCCGGAGCTGCGGCCAAGGAGAAGGCGACGTCCGGCCGGTCGGACCGCGACCTGCGACGGGAGATCGGCAACCTGGAGCGAACGATCGCCCGGCTCGACGCCGACAAGAAGCGGGTCAACGAGGCGCTGCTCGCCACGAGCGACGTGGAGGCCGCCGTGAAACTGCACGCCGAACTCACCGAGGTGACGACGAAGCTGACGAACGCCGAGGAGAGCTGGCTCGCGCTCCAGGAGCAGCTCGCGGCCGCGGAGCCGGCGTGAAGATTGAGGAAGCCCCCGGCGGAAGCCGGGGGATCGTCCCCGGGCTTCCGCCCGGGGCTTTTTGAAGAGGGCGTGGGCTTCCGCCGGGGGCCTTGGGTTCCCTTCTACGACCCCGCTGTGGCGGCAAGCCGCTCGGCGATCCACACCTTGATGATTGACTGGCGAGTGACGCCGAGTCGCCCCGCCTCTCGGTCGAGTGACTCGATCATCCAGGCCGGAAAGTCCACGTTCACCCGTCGCGGCTCCCGAAGAGGCCGTCGGGCCTTGCCCTTGTCCAAGGCACCAGACACGTCCTCTCCAGTGTCGAATGCCAGGTCGAACTCCGTGGAACGAATCTTATTCGAGCGTTTCATAAAGCTTGATCTCCTCGGGTCGAGCCCTGCGGACTGAAATGATTCGAAGCGTGTCGCCTCGACGGGTGATCACCGCTGCCCAATGCCTATCGGAGATCCTGCCCACCACGAGCCATCGTGGCTCGTCGACGGTTCGTGCGGGAACTTCGATCAGCATGTCGTCGAGCCACAGAAGCTGGGCGTCGACGAAATCGATGCCGTGCTTCTTGGCGTTCGCGTCGCTCTTGTCGGGGTCGAAGACGAACTCCACTCGGCGCACTCCCAGTGCCATTGCGAAGTATAGAAAGTATACCTTTTCAATGCCATCGACAAAAAACGCCGGGCGGAAGCCGGGGAACCGTTCCCCAAAAGCCCCTCGCGGCAGCGAGTGGGGTGACGCGTGCCATCACCCTCCGGGCTGTTCGCCCAGATGTGGTGCCCAGATGTGGTGGTTTCTTTCGCGAGGCTTTCGGGCCATCGGCATGGGTGGCTCAATGTTCTTTGAGGATCCTCTTCTGGTCGCCCTCGCCGGTCTTGCCCCCAATAGGTCGTCAAGATCCTTGTTGATCTGCTTCATGCCGTCGTAGCCGCTCTGAACGGTCGCCGTGAGCAATGCGTGCTTGCCATCCCATCCCTCCGGAGTCAGCCGCTCGAGCTGCGGGTTGAACGGGGTTTCCTGGAGCAGCTTCTTGTTGGCATCCCAGAAGTCCCCAAAAATTTTGCAGGATGCGATGCTCGGCCGCGACCCGCTCGGCGCCCGGTGGCAAAATGGACCACTCCCTTGCCCTGATTGCCGCTCAGGCGTCGTCGGGTTCGGCAAGGAGGGCGAGCGCCCGCGAGGGGATGCCGCGGGTGGCCAGAAACTCCATCCGGTCGAGCAACTCGAGCGGCAGCTCGAAATAGGCGGGCAGTTCGTCGCACGACTCGTGGGCATCGACGAGCGCCACGCCGTGCAGGCCCGGCGGCTGATACATGAGACACCAGCCGTAGATGTCGGAACCCCAAAACCGGGCCAGCCCGCCGCGACGGCCCGGTCGGCGGCCGGCACGAGGCGGCGTGCAGCCTTCGATGTCTTCCGGAGCGAGCAGGGCGACGGCATCCCGAGACCGCCGCCCGTCGGCAACTCCTTCCAGCCGCGTCCCATTCCAGACCGGTCGCAGGCGGCCGTCGAGCGACACCTGCACCCACCACGGACCGCGGCTCGTCGACCGCACGACTCGGGCCGGGCCGATCGCCAGCGGGCGGTAGCAGGATGACTCCCCACCCCCCGGAATGAGCCGCAGCGGCAGGTTCACGACGGTGAGGCGGTGGGTCATGAGGGACTCCCGTGCTGGCGATGGTCGGGTTGGAATGCCCGGAAGCTACGCGGGGACTCGGACATCCTTGGTCCACACGCGGCCGATTTTTTGGGAGGGTAGGATTTTCAGGGCGTTTTTCACCGTTTCACCATCGTTCGACCGCCACGTCGCCAGCCATGGACTCGCTCAGCCGCCACGAACAACTCCTCCGCGTCTTCCACCTCATCGACATCCTGTTCGGCGCCCGGCAGCCGCTCACCACGGCCGAACTGAAGGAGCGGCTCCAGTCACGGGGCGTGATCGACGAGATGTCCGACAAGAACATCCGCCGCGACATCGACTTCCTGGAGAAGTTCGGCTACGCGGTGAAACAGTCGCGAAAACGGTCGGCCCGCGGCACGGCCTGCCACGCCTGGTCGATCGAGCCCGGCCGCGGTGTCGAGGAGCTGGCTGCGCCTTCGGTCACGCTGCCCGAGCTGCTCTCGCTTGCGGCCGCCCGTGATCTGCTGGCCCCACTGGCCGGCACGGTCTACTGGCGGGGCATCGGGCAATTGCTCGACAAGCTCGAGCGGGTGGCCACGCCGCAGCTGCTCGAATACGCGGCCGCCCACAAGGAAGGCCTCGTCGTGCATCCGAAGCCGGCCGCGGCCAAGTATCGCTCGAAGACGCTCAACGCGGTGAACCGGGCGATCCGGCGGTCGCTGGAACTCGAGATCCGCTACACGAGCCTCGCCGACGCGCGGCCGCAGCGGGCGACGATCAGGCCGGAGGCGCTCGTGATCTACGACGGCGCGATCTACATCGCCGGCTACCGTGCCCCGCAGGCGGGGCGGCGGGGCCGCGCGGTCGATGGCGGCATCCGGTTTTTCAAACTCGACCGCGTGAGCGATGCGAAGGTGACCTCCCGCCGGTTCGATCGCCGCGACGTGCCGGTCGAGGACCTGCTCGCCGACAGCATCACGATCTACCGGTCCGCCGCCCAGCCGCGGCGGTTCCGGATCCGGATCGATGCCGAGCGGGCCCGCTGGGCGTGCGAGAAGCCGTTTCATCCGCGGCAGAAGGTGCGGAAGCTCGCCGACGGGGGCGTGATGCTCGACATCGAGCGGGCCTGGGACGAGGAGCTGATTCCGCAGCTGCTCGCACTCGGCAGCTTCGCGGAGGTGGTGGAGCCGGAGGACGTGCGCGACCGCATCGCCGCCGAGGCGCGGCGGATCGTCGAGCGGTACGAGGGCCGCCGCCTCGTGGCGTTCGACGGGCTTCACGCCGGCGGGTAAAGCAACGCCTCGACCGCGGCGAGCGGCACCTCGATCCAATCCGGCCGATTCCGGATCTCGTAGGCGAGTTCGTAGAGCGCCTTGTCGAGCATCGACGCCGCGAGCAACGCCTCGGCATCGGCCGCTCGCGCCGGCCACCAGCCCTGCCCCGCCACGCGCCGCACGTAGCCCTCCACGAACCGCCTCTGGAGTCGATCGCAGTCCTCGGGCCGATAGGCGGGGCCGCCATCGCGGGCCGCACATCGCAGCAGGTAGTCGAACGAGCGGCACATGCCCGCCACGTCCTTGCAGGCGGTCGTCTTGGCCCGCCGTTCGTCGAGCGAGCGGCCCGGCTCCCCCTCGAAGTCGATCACGAGCGGCTGATCGCGGCCATCGAGCAGCACCTGCCCGAGGTGGTAGTCGCCATGCACGCGAATCCAGGCGGCGCCGTCGTCGATCTCGGCCGCCGCCGCGAGTCGTGCACGGAGGTCGGCGGCGCGATCCGCGACCGCTCGCAGCCTGCCCGCCAGCGGCGCGTCGGTGCTTGCAGCGTATGCCGCGATCGTGTGGCACACCTCGGCGGCATGAGCCGCCAGGCTCTCCGCGAAGCCGCGACGTGCGGCGGCCGTGGGGATCTCCGGGGCAAAGGCCGGCACGTTCGCCCGTGAGGCGAGCGCCGCGTGCATCTCGGCGGTGACGATCGCGAGCGCATCGGCGATCGCCAGCACCCGCTGCCCATGCGGGCTGTCGAGCCCGCCGCGGCGCACGAGCCCGAGGAGCGCGTCCCACGCGCCGACACAGCCCGGCGCGAACGCATGCACCGTGGCGAGCGTGGTGGCCGGGCCGCCGTCGGCCGGCAGGTAGTCGAGCCAGCCCTGCAGCCGCGGCGTGCCCCGCCACGATGTCTGCTCGGCCAGGAACGCCCCTACCTCCACCTCCGGCTGAACCCCAGCCCTGCACCGGCGAATGAGTTTCGTTGCATACGCCGTCTCGCCGACGCGCACGCGGCACGACGTGTTCGATGCATCGACTCCCATCAGCGAAACGTCGGGCACGCCGGCCGACAGACTCGGCACCCCGCCCACACCCCGGCCCTCCACCCGGCCCGCTGTTCCTGCGATGCTCACCCCCGCGAATACGGTGTCGAGCAGCCAGCGGGCAAAAGCCGG
>CAZXIG010000108.1:0-2589 GCA_964640405.1 uncultured Candidatus Kuenenia sp. | reverse complement strand
TGCAGGCCGCGGGTGAGCAAGTCCTTGTCGGCAAACCAGCGGGCCTGCGGCAGCCAACCGGCGAGCGCCTCGAGCACGGCGGGAGCCACGGAGTCGGTCATGCCGGCACGAGTCTGAAGACGCGGACGGGCTCGTCGGGCGTGCACTCGATCGTGATGGCCGTGAGGTCCCAGGCATGCGTCGAGCCGGCCAGCAGATCGTGGGCGATCACGGCCTCGACGCCCTCGAGCCCGAGGTCGGTCGGCTTCACTTCGAGGAGGCCACTGCGTACTGTGGCAGCCTTCAGATTCACGACCACGAGCACGCGACTGCCGCTCGGGGCGTCGAACCGCGTCCAGGCGAGGAGGTGCGGGTCGTCGATCGGCTGCGGGATCGGCCGGCGGTTGCGGGCCAGGGCCAGTTCCTCGCGGCGGATCCTGTTCAGCTCCCGGATGAACGGGGCGAGGCTTTCCGGCGCGTCGAGATCCCACCGTTTGATCTCGTACTTCTCGGAGTCGAGATACTCCTCGCTGCCGGGCTCACGGGGGGTGGCCTCAAGAAGTTCCATCGCGGGGCCGTAGATGCCCCAGTTGCCGACGGAGAGCGCGGCGAGCGCCAGCCGCACCATGAACATCGGCCGGCCCCCCTCCTGCAGCGTCTCGTGCAGGATGTCGGGCGTGTTGGGCCAGAAGTTGGGGCGAAAGAAATCGGAGATCGGCGGCGTCGTCACCTCCACGAGGTAGTCGGCCGTCTCCCGCTTCTCCGTCCGCCAGGTGAAGTAGGTGTAGGACTGCGTGAAGCCGAGCTTCGCCAGGCGATACATCGTCTTCGGGCGAGTGAAGGCCTCCGAGAGGAAGAGCACGCCCGGATGGGTGCGGTGGATGTCGGCGATCAGCCACTCCCAGAAGGCGAACGGCTTCGTGTGCGGGTTGTCGACGCGGAAGATCCGGACTCCCTTCTCGACCCAGAATCGCACCACGCCGGCGAGCGCCTCCCAGAGCGACCGCCAGGCGTCGCACTGGAAGTCGAAGGGGACGATGTCCTGATACTTCTTGGGCGGGTTCTCGGCATATTGGATCGTGCCGTCGGGGCGGTGGCGGAACCACTCGGGATGCTCGCGAACCCACGGGTGGTCGGGGGAGCACTGGATCGCGAGGTCGAGGGCCAACTCCATGCCGAGCGACTCGGCGCGGCTGCGGAGCCGCTCGAAGTCGGCGAACGTGCCGAGCCGCGGATGGATCGCGGTGTGGCCCCCTTCGGCCGCGCCGATCGCCCACGGGCTGCCCACGTCGTCGGGGGCCGGCGTGAGCGAGTTGTTGCGGCCCTTGCGGAAGGCCGTGCCGATCGGGTGGATCGGCGTGAGGTAGAGCACGTCGAAGCCGAGGTCGCGGATGTAGTCGAGTCGGTCGGCGAGGTCGGAGAGCGTGCCATGCTCGCCGGGTGTCGTGCCCCACGACCGCGGAAAGACCTCGTACCAGGCGCTCGTGCCGGCACGGCCCCGATCGACCCACAGCGGACGGGCCGGATCGAGCCGCGTTTCGTGGCGGCGGTCGGCGTAGACGTTCATGAGCGTCGCGAGCCGCTCGTCGCGGGCGGCCACTCGGCCGTCGGGGCCCTTCAGGCGGCTGGCGAAGCGATCGAGTTCCTGGGCCTCCGACGCGGGGGCCGCATGAGCCGCGGCGGCCACGAGTTGGGCGCCGATCACGAGATCGACGCCGAGATCGTCCCTCGCCTGGTCGCGACGGCCGAGATCGCGGAGCCACGTGGCGAAGGCATCGACGCGGCCGGTGATCGTGTAGTGCCAGGTGCCGAGCTGATCGGCCTTGAACGACGCTTGCCAGCGATCGTTGCCGAGGCAGCGCATGGAGACGGTATTCCACTGGCCCGTGTCGCCGTGCCGCCAGTGGAGCCGGCAGTCGAGCTCCTCGTGGCCGTCGCAGATAATGTCGGCCTCGACGACCACCTCGTCGCCGAGGAGCCGCTTGGCGGCGAAGCGGCCCCCTTCGACGTCGGGCGTGACGCGTTCGATGGCGACCCGCCGCTGGAGGATCGGGGCTGACGCGGAAGAGAATGGATCGGCTGCTCGCTCCGGCACGGTGGGACTCCGCTGGTGTGGCGGGCACAGGGTACCCGGTCACGGCGTGGTCGGGCCACTCACATCGGCGGGCACGGAGGCGTCTGGCCTTCCTCGTAGACCACCGGCTGGCCGACGACCGTGCCCCCCATTTGCTGGCAGCAGGGATCGACGGCCGCGGTCGGCACGACGGGCGCGCCGACGACGGGGGCGGGCACCGCGGCGTTGGGAACGACCGTGCCCGGCGGCGCGGCGACGGTGGGAACGGCCGTGCCGACCGGCGTGGCCAGCTGCGGCTGCGGGTAGACGGGGGGCGCGAGCGGGGGCGCGTAGGCGTATTGGTTCGCCTTATGGTGGGCGCAGCCCACCAAACCCGACAGCAACAGACCGACGGCCACGAGTGATCGCTGCATGCGGTTCACGCTCCGATGGCTTCCCTGGCGGCGGGGAAGGTAGGGGAGCCCCGCGGCGGTTGAAAGGGCAATCCCCCGGCTCGCGATCGCCCATAAAAGCCCCCATGCGCAAGCAGGGGGATA
>CAZXIG010000107.1:0-9437 GCA_964640405.1 uncultured Candidatus Kuenenia sp. | reverse complement strand
AAGCCCCCATGCGCAAGCAGGGGGATAATGCGGCGTCCACTCCGAACATCCCCGGCCCGGCGATTGAAGCGGCCCGCATCATCCCCCGGCTCGCGCCTGGGGGCTTGTATTGGGGAAGTTCGCGCATGGGGTGACCGGTTTCGTATCCTGACACCCCATGACACCAGCCCCGCAACCGTCGCGTGCGGAACTCCTCGACCGCGTGGCCGGTGCGCCGGCGTTCGACCTCGTCGTGATCGGCGGCGGGGCCACCGGCCTCGGCGTGGCCGTGGATGCCGCCGCCCGCGGGCTCTCGGTGGCCCTGTTCGAGGCCGAGGACTTCGCGAAGGGCACGTCGAGCCGGGCCACGAAGCTCGTACACGGCGGCGTGCGGTATCTCGCCCAGGGCAACGTGTCACTCGTGCGGGAGGCGCTCCGCGAGCGGGCGATCCTGCTTGCCAATGCGCCGCACCTCGTCCAGCCGCTGCCCTTCGTGATCCCGGCCTACGGCTGGCGCGGCCGGCTCTGGGATCGCTGGTTCTACGGCGCGGGGCTCGTGGCCTACGACGTGCTCGCCGGCCGCGCGTCGCTCGGCCGCACGCGACAGCTCTCGCGGTCGCAGCTGCTCGGCCATGCGCCCGGCACGCAGCCCGCGGGTCTCGTCGGGGGTGTCGAGTATTTCGATGCCCAGTTCGACGACGCCCGGCTGGCCGTCGCCCTCGCTCGCACGGCGATCCGGCACGGCGCGGTCGCGGTCAACTACTGCCGCGTCACCGGACTCGTCGGCGACGGCGGCCATCTCGCCGGCGTCGAGGTGGAGGATCGCGAGACGGGCCGCCGGTTCGTCGCCCGCAGCCGCTGCGTGGTGAACGCGACGGGCGTCTGGGTCGACGACGTGCGCCGCCTCGACGATCCGGCCGTGGCCGACATGGTCTCTCCGAGCCAGGGCGCCCACGTCGTGGTGGATCGGTCGTTCTTCCCCTCGTCGGCGGCGCTGCTCGTGCCGAAAACCGCCGACGGCCGCGTGCTCTTCGCCGTGCCCTGGGAAGGCTCCGTGATCCTCGGCACGACCGACACGCCGCGAAGTGACCTGCCGCTCGAGCCGCGTCCGCTCGACGCGGAGATCGACTTCATCCTCGCCGAGGCGGGTCGCTACCTCGCCGCCGCGCCCACGCGGGCCGACGTGCGGTCGGCCTGGGCCGGCCTGCGGCCACTGGTGAAGCCGCCGCGAAACGCAGGCGAGACGAAGCGGATCTCCAGGGAGCATCTGGTCGTCGTCTCACCCCGCGGGCTCGTGACCGTGACGGGGGGCAAGTGGACGACCTATCGGGCGATGGCCGAGGACGTGCTCGCGACCTGCATGGGGCATGGCCTGCTGCCATCCCGCCCCGCCGGCGTCACCCGCACGCTGCGGCTTGTGGGGGCGCCGGAAGCGGGTTGCGAGAGCCCCAGCCCCATCACCGATCCACCCGGCCTCCATCTCTACGGCAGCGAGGCGGCCGACGTCGTCGCGCTTCCGGGCGCAGACCGCGAACTCCTTCCGGGCCTCACCGAGGCGATGGTGCGGTTCGCGGCCCGCTGCGAATACGCCCGCACGGTCGAAGACGTGCTCGCCCGCCGCTCCCGCTGGCTCTTCCGCGATGTCGCGGCGGCAGCCTCGGCCGCGGATGAAGTAGCCGCAATCCTCGCGTCCGAACTGGGGCCCATCTTCGACGCTCGCGCGGCGTCAGACGGCTTCCCACGACTGGCTTGTTCATACCGAACGAACGTCTGAAAGGTTTCGTTCAGAATCCGACCACTACGCCTTCTGCAGCGTCTCGATGGCGTTGACGTCAATCAATCCGCAGTGCACCACACGGTCTTCGTCCGGATACGTCACAACGATCTTCGATTTCGTGAGCGCCACGCATTCAGGATGCCGAATCTCGTGGATCTCACCGTTCGAGAGACGGATCACGAATGGCTCAAACGGTTCGTGGCGAATGAATGCGCGAATGGTTTCCATCGTCATGGCCGGCGACTCCAGAGAATGGACAGGTGTTCATTATTTGCGGCCGGAGTGATTTTGTCAACACGAGGTCTGGGTTGTGTCATGCCGGCCTGTTTTCGCTACAACAGCAACCTCCGCCCCGTCCCTTTTGGAGTGAATTGCCTTGGATGCCGCCGCCCGTGAGTTTCTCGTCCGCCTCCTCGAAACGCCAAGCCCGTCGGGCTACGAGCAGCCGATCCAGAAGGTCGTCCGCGACTACCTCTCGGCCTGCGCCGACACGATCACGACCGACTCGCACGGCAACGTGATCGGCGGGAAGAACGTCGCGGCGCCGACGCGGATGATGCTCGCCGGCCACTGCGACCAGATCGGCCTGATCGTGCAGTATGTCGACGGCGACGGCTTCATCTCCGTCCAGCCGATCGGCGGCTGGGATCCGATCCAGCTCGTTGGCGCCCGCGTCACGATCTGGACGGCCTCGGGGCCCGTGCAGGGCGTGATGTCGCGGAAGCCGATCCACCTGCTCACCGACGAGGAGCGGAAGGTGGTGCCGAAGATGAAGGATCTGTGGATCGACATCGGCGCCACCGACAAGGCCGACTGCGAGTCGGTCGTGCGGGTGGGCGATCCGGTGACGCTCGAGCTGAAGGTGCAGGAACTGCGGAACGGCCGGGCCTGCTCCGTGGCGATGGACGACAAGGTGGGCCTGTGGGTGGTGCTCGAGGCGTTTCGCCGGGCCGCGAGCGCCGGCCCCCTGCCCTGCGCCCTTTATGTGGCGAGCACCGTGCAGGAAGAGATCGGCCTGCGGGGCGCCCAGACGAGCTGCCACGGGATCGATCCCCACGTGGCGATCGCGGTGGACGTCACCCATGCCACCGACTGCCCCACGATCGACAAGAAGTCGGAAGGCGACGTGGGCCTCGGCAAGGGGCCGGTCGTCTACCGCGGGCCGAACATGAACCCGCACGTGGTGGACCGCCTGCTCGCGGCCGCCAAGGCGAAGGAGATTCCCGTGCAGCTCGGGGCGAGCGGCCGGGCCACCCCGACGGACGCCAACGTCCTGCAGACCACGCGATCGGGCGTGGCGACCGGCCTCGTGAGCATCCCGAACAGATACATGCACTCGGCGGTGGAGACGATCAGCCTCGACGACGCCGACCGGGCCGCCGACCTGCTCGCCGCGTTCTGCCGCGGCCTCGAGGGGAGTATTTCCTGGGCCCCGTGAGCCCCTGCCAAAACGGCACGCCGGGCCTCGTCGGTCAGGTGGCCGCTCTGCCGCCAACCCGGTTTTCGCGGGAAAACCGGCCGCCCTTGGGGAAATAAGCCCGCGCGGCACGCGGGTTGCATCCCTTTCGGCCGTCCTCTCCGAGGACTGCCAAAACAGTGTGTCCTCAGCGTCGTCCACAGTGCGAAGGAGTTTCTCGTGGCAAAACAGATGGTGTTCGAGGAAGATGCCCGTCAGCCGCTGCTTGCCGGCGTTTCCAAGCTCGCCCGCGCGGTGAAGAGCACGCTCGGCCCCCGTGGCCGCAATGCGGTGCTCGACAAGGGTTGGGGCTCCCCCAAGGTCACGAAGGACGGCGTGACCGTCGCCGAGGACATCGAGCTCGAGGACCCCTACGAGAACCTCGGCGCCCAGCTCGTGAAGGAGGCCGCCAGCAAGACCAACGACGTGGCGGGTGACGGCACCACCACGGCCACCGTGCTCGCCGAGGCGATCTTCCGCGAGGGCATCAAGATGCTCGCCGCCGGCGCCGACGCGATGGCCCTCTCGCGGGGCATCACCAAGGCGGTCGAGGCCGTGGGCAAGGCCGTGCTTGCGATGGCCACGCCGATCAACGAGAAGAACAAGAAGGAGCTGATGCAGATCGCGACGATCGCTGGCAACAACGACCCGACGATCGGCAACGTGCTCTCCGAGGCCTTCCTCAAGGTGGGCAAGGATGGCGTGATCACCGTCGAGGAGGGCAAGCAGGCCGAGACCACCGTCGACGTCGTCGAAGGCATGCAGTTCGACCGCGGCTTCCTCTCGCCCCACTTCGTGACCGACGCCGAGTCGCAGGTCTGCGAGCTGGAAAACCCCTACATCCTCGTCTACGAGGAGAAGATCTCGAGCGCCAAGACGCTCGTGCCGCTGCTCGAAGCGATCAGCAAGAGCGGCAAGCCGCTGGTGATCATCGCCGAGGACGTCGAGGGCGAGGCCCTGGCCACGCTCGTCGTCAACAAGCTCCGCGGGATCGTGCAGTCGGTGGCCGTGAAGGCTCCCGGCTACGGCGACCGTCGCAAGGCCATGCTCGGCGACATCGCCGTGCTGACCGGCGGCCAGGCGATCTTCAAGGATCTGGGCATCGCCCTCGATGCCGTGAAGCTCAGCGACCTCGGCCGGGCGAAGAAGGTGATCATCGAGGCCGAGAACACCACGATCGTGAGTGGTGCCGGCACGAAGGACGCCATCGAGGGGCGCGTGACGCAGATCCGCGACGAGATCTCGAAGACCACCAGTGACTACGATCGCGAGAAGCTCCAGGAGCGGCTCGCGAAGCTCGCCGGTGGCGTGGCCCAGATCAACGTGGGCGCCGCGACCGAGACCGAGATGAAGGAGCGGAAGGCCCTCATCGACGACGCCAAGAGCGCCGTGCAGGCGGCCCTCGCCGAGGGCATCGTGCCGGGCGGCGGCGTGGCCCTGCTCCGCAGCGAGAAGGCGCTCGAGAAGCTCGACCTCGAAGGGGACGAGAAGCTCGGCGCCGCGATCGTGAAGAACGCCCTGCGGTATCCGCTCGAGGCGATCGCCGCCAACGCCGGCGTCGACGGCTCCGTGGTGGTCAACCGCGTGCGGCACATGAAGGGCAAGAACGACGGCTACGACGCCGACAAGGGGGAGTATTGCGACCTCGTGAGCGCGGGCGTGATCGACCCGGCGAAGGTGGTTCGCACGGCTCTTCAGAATGCGGCCAGCGTGGCGTCGCTCCTGCTCACCACCGACTCGCTGATCACCGAGATCCCGAAGGCCGAGGAAGAGGCCGGCGGCGATCACCACGACCATCACGGGATGGGCGGCGGCATGGGTGGCATGGGCGGAATGGGAGGCATGGGTGGCATGCCAGGCATGATGTGAGCCCGGCGTCTTCCGTCCCGTCGCACCGTTTTTCAGACTGAACCAATCGTTTCCTCTTTCGGAGCACAAGTCTCATGGCAGCCAAGAACCTCAAGATTCGTCCGCTCGATGACCGCGTGGTGGTGGAGCCCGTCGAGGCCGAGGAGCGCACGGCCGGCGGCATCGTCCTGCCCGATTCGGCCAAGGAGAAGCCGCAGCGCGGCCACGTCGTCGCCGTCGGCGCCGGCAAGCTGCTCGAGAACGGCCAGCGTGCGTCGCTGTCGGTCTCGGTCGGCGACGAAGTGATCTACGGCAAGTACTCGGGCAGCGACATCGAGGTCGATGGCCACGAGGTCAAGATCCTCCGCGAGACCGACATCCTCGCGAAAGTCCTCAGCTGAATTTCCGCCCCTTTCACGGACTCGTTCACAATCATTTCGAGGAGATCAAAGTCGTGCCCAAGCAACTGATGTTCGACGACGCCGCCCGCGCCAAGCTGCTCAAGGGCGTGGAGAAACTCGCCGGCGCCGTGGCTGTGACCATGGGGCCGACGGGCCGCAACGTCATCATCGACAAGTCCTACGGCGGGCCGACCGTCACCAAGGACGGCGTCACGGTGAGCAAGGAGGTCGATCTCGAGGACGCGTTCGAGAACATGGGCGCGAAGCTCGTGAACGAGGTCGCCTCGAAGACGTCCGACCTGGCCGGTGACGGCACGACGACCGCCACCGTGCTGGCCCGGGCGATCTTCCGCGAGGGCACGCGGAACGTGGCCGCCGGCTCGAACCCCACGGCCGTCCGCCGCGGGATCGAGAAGGGCGTGGCCGCGGCCGTGCAGCGGCTGATGGAGATGGCCCGCAAGGTGGAGCGGCCGCAGGAGATCGCCCAGGTCGGCGCCATCAGCGCCAACAACGACCACGAGATCGGCGACCTGCTCGCCGAGGCCCTGCAGAAGGTGGGCAAGGATGGCGTGATCACGGTCGAGGAAGGCAAGACGACCGAGACGACCGTGCGGTTCGTGGACGGCATGCAGTTCGACAAGGGCTTCGTGTCCCCCTACTTCGTCAACAAGCCGGCCGAGCTGGAGTGCCAGCTCGACGACGCGCTGATCCTGATCCACGAGAAGAAGATCTCGAACCTGCGCGATCTCCTGCCGCTGCTGGAGAAGGTCGCCCAGTCGGGCAAGCCGCTGCTGATCATCGCCGAGGACGTCGACGGCGACGCGCTCACGGCGCTGGTCGTCAACAAGCTCCGCGGTGTGCTCAACGTGTGCGCCTCGAAGGCTCCGGGCTTCGGCGACCGGCGCAAGGCCATGCTCGGCGACATCGCCACGCTCACCGGCGGCACGCTGATCAGCGAGGACCTCGGCCTCAAGCTCGAGAGCCTCGACCTCTCGCACCTCGGCCGGGCGAAGAGCGTGACGGTCGACAAGAACGAGACCACGATCGTGCAGGGCGCCGGCAAGCAGGCCGACGTGCAGGCCCGCGTGCACCAGATCCGCCAGCAGATCGAGAACACCGAGAGCGAGTACGACCGCGAGAAGCTCCAGGAGCGGCTCGCGAAGCTCACCGGCGGCGTCGCGATCGTGTCGGTCGGCGCCGGCACCGAGGCCGAGATGAAGCAGAAGAAGGCCCGCGTCGAAGACGCGCTGCATGCGACCCGCGCGGCCGTCGAGGAGGGCATCGTGCCGGGCGGTGGCGTGGCGCTGCTCCGCTGCCGCGAGGCGGTGGAGAAGGCCCGGTCGCAGGCCAAGGGCGACGAGAAGATCGGCGTCGACATCATCCTCAACGCCCTCGAGGCCCCGATCCGGCAGATCGCCGAGAACGGCGGCATCGACGGGGCCGTGGTGGCCGACGAGGTGGCCCAGAAGGACGTGAACATCGGCTACGACGCCAACAAGGGCGAGTACGTCGACATGCTCAAGGCCGGGATCATCGACCCGGTGAAGGTGGTGCGGGTGGCCCTCACCAACGCCGCCAGCATCTCCGGCCTGCTGCTCACCACCGAGGCGCTCGTGACCAACCTCGACAAGGACGACGCCAAGAAGCGGAAGATCGAGGGATCGGTCCGGTAGTTTTTCATGGTCGATCAGCGCGACTTCTACGAGGTGCTCGGCGTCGATCGCCGCGCCACCTCCGCGCAGATCACCGACGCCTACCGCAAGCTGGCGATCAAGTTCCATCCCGACAAGAACCCGGGCAACGCGGAGGCCGCCGCCCGGTTCAAGGAGGCGGCGCGGGCCTTCGAGGTGCTGTCCGACGCCGACCTTCGGGGCCGCTACGACCGCTACGGCCATGCGGGCCTGCAGGGGGGACGGCAGCACGAGTTCAACGACATCGGCGACGTCTTCGAGGCGTTCGGCGATCTCTTCGGCGGCGGCATCTTCGGCGAGGCATTCGGCGGCGGACGCAAGCGGACGAATCGTCCGCGCAAGGGCCGCGACGTGTTCTGCCAGGTGTCGCTCTCGCTCGTGGAGGCGGCGCGGGGCGTCACGAAGACCGTCTCCTTCACCCGCCACGAACTCTGCGGCACCTGCGACGGCAGCGGAGCCAAGAAGGGCACGACGCCGCAGGCCTGCGAGTATTGCGGCGGCCAGGGACAGGTGATCCAGACGGCCGGCGTGTTTCGGTTGCAGACGACCTGCCCTGCCTGCCGAGGCGCCGGCAGCGTGATCCGGGAGAAGTGCGGCGCGTGCGGCGGCGAAGGCGTGACCCAGGAGCAGGTCGAGCGGCGGGTCACGATCCCCGCGGGCGTCGACAGCGACGTGCGGGTGCGGCTCGCCGGCGAAGGGGAGCCCGGCGGCAACGGCGGTCCACCCGGCGACTGCTACTGCGTGATCGAGATCGAGGAGCACCCCTTCCTCACCCGCGAGGGCCGCGACCTGCACTGCGAGGTGCCGATCACCTTTTCGCAGGCCGCGCTCGGTGCGACCGTCGACGTGCCCACGCTCGACGGCGCGAAGCCGCTCCAGATCGCCCGCGGCATTCAGCCGGGCGACGTGATCCGCGTGCGGGGCCTCGGCATGCCGGAGGTTCGGGGCCGGGGCGTGGGCGATCTCCACGTGCACGTGCACGTCGAGGTGCCGAAGACGCTCTCGCCGAAGGCGGAATCGCTGCTCCGCGAGCTCGCCGCCGAGGAACATGCGGCCGTGAGCCCGAAGCGGTCGAGCTTCTTCAGCCGGCTGGCAGAATACTTTCAGGCCGCTCCGGCCGCGTCCGACACTTCTGAGGAGGCATGACCGTGGACGACACGCCCGAACACGACGAAGCGACTGCCGAGGCACCGTCGGCCGAGGCCACGGGCATCGAGGCGCAACTCCAGGAGGCCCAGGACCGCCTGCTCCGCGCCCAGGCCGAACTGGAGAATTTCCGCAAGCGTTCGCGGCGGGAATACGAGGAGGCGCAGCGGTATCGCGAGATCGACCTCCTCCGCGACCTGCTCCCCGTGCTCGACAACGCGCACCGGGCGATCGAGGCGGCCGACAAGACCGACGACATCGAGTCGTTGCGGTCGGGCTTCCGGATGATGGCCCAGCAGATCGAGAAACTGCTCGGCAGCCATGGCTGCCTGACGATCGAGACCGACGGCTCGGTCTTCGATCCGACGATCCACGACGCGATCCTCCAGCAGCCGGCTCCCGGCGTGGCCCCGGGCACGATCGTGGGCACCGCCACCAAGGGCTACAAGCTCCACGACCGCGTCGTGCGTCCGGCGCAGGTGATCGTGGCCAAGGGAGAGTGAGTGATGCCGACCTACGACTACGTGTGCGACGGCTGCGGGCACGCCTTCGAGCTGTTCCAGTCGATGACCGATTCCGTGAAGAAGACCTGCCCGAAGTGCAAGAAGCCGAAGCTGCGGCGGCTGATCGGCGCCGGCGGCGCGATCATGTTCAAGGGCTCCGGCTTCTATAAGACCGACTACCGCAGCGAGTCGTACAAGAAGGGTGCGGCCGCCGACTCGGGGGGCGGCGAGAAGAAGTCGGGGAGCGACAAGTCGGGCGGCGGCTCGTCGGGCGGCAAGGGCGGCTCGGAGGGCTGAGCCTCGGGAGGCTGAATCATGCCACGCTGTCCGGTCTGCGATGCCTCGGTCGATCTGGCCACCACGCCCACGGTGCCGTTCTGCAGCGACCGCTGCCGGCTGATCGATCTCGGCCGCTGGCTCGACGAGTCGTACACCGTGCCGGTCGCCCGCAAGGACGACGAGGACGAGGGCGAGGAGTCGGTCGAGTAAACGTCCCCGAGCATAAAAGCCCCGCGCGTCTGTCTATAAAAGCCCCCATGCGCGAGCAGGGGGATAATCCGGCCGCAAGCAATCGCGTGAGTTCGATCCCGACGCCCCCCGTTTTATCCCCCGGCTCGCGCCTGGGGGCTTGTATTG
>CAZXIG010000106.1:2234-9452 GCA_964640405.1 uncultured Candidatus Kuenenia sp. | reverse complement strand
GGATGCTTCAGCGGCAGCCAGGCGCCGTCGGCCCTGCTCGACGCCACCGACTGCTCGATGAAATACATCCCCTCCACGCCGTCGTGGATGTTCGGGTAGATCGTGTCCTTCCGCTCGGGAGTGCCGCCCGTGGCCGCCTCCACCATCGCGTCGAAGCCGGCGCGGTAGACGTTGGCGAAGGCCTCGAAAAAGGCCTCGGGATGGCCCGACGGCAGCCGGCAGGCGGCCTTGCCCGAGCCGTTCATGAAGGGCGCGTTGGGGTCGCGGGTGTAGATCGCGTGCGGCTTGCCGTTGTGCCGCACGATCATCTTGTTGGGCTCCTCCTGATGCCACTCGAGGCTCCCGAGCGTGCCGTCGATCTGGATCCGCACGTCGTTCTCGCGGCCGTGGCTGATCTGCGAGGCGGTCACGGTGCCGAGGGCCCCGTTCTCGTAGCGGATCACGGCGTGGCCGTAGTCGTCGAGCGGCCGATCCGGCACGAAGATCTTCAGGTTCGCGCTGATCTTCTCGGGCAAGAGGCCCGTCATGTAGCGGCCGAGGTTGTAGGCGTGGGTGCCGATGTCGCCGAAGCAGCCGGCGGCGCCGCTCTTCGTGGGGTCGGTCCGCCAGGCGGCCTGCTTCTGCCCCTCGCTCTCGAGCCGGGTCCGCAGCCAGCCCTGGATGTATTCCGCGCGGATCGCCTGGATCTCACCGAGTTGGCCCGAGAGGATCATCTCCCGCGCCTGCCGCACGAGCGGGTAGCCCGTGTAGTTGTGGGTGACGACGAACACGCTCTTCGAGCCGGCCACCAGCTTCGCCAGCTCCTCGGCCTCGGCGAGCGTGAGCGTGAGCGGCTTGTCGCAGACGACGTGGAAGCCCGCCTCGAGCGCCGCCTTGGCGACGGGAAAGTGCATGTGGTTGGGCGTGGCGATCGACACGAAGTCGATCCGCTCGCCGGCCGGCAGGGCCCGCTCCTTCTGGAACATCTCGGCGTAGGAGGCATAGGCCCGGCTTTCCGGCACGTCGTAGTCGGCGGCGCTCGCCTTCGAGCGGGCCGCGTCGCTGGAAAACGCGCCGGCGACGAGCGCCGCCCGGTTGTCGAGCACGGCGGCGGTCACGTGCACCCGCCCGATGAACGAGCCCTGTCCACCCCCCACGATCCCCATTCGCAGCTTCCTGCCGAGCCCGCCGTTGGTCGCCATCGTCATCACCCCGTGTTGGCCGTGTATGCTGGTCATGTCGCGGCGCCGACCGCCGCCGACGGGCGGCACTCTACCAGACCGTGAACGCCCGCGGCAGCGGTGGCCAGCCCGATGCCGGCCGTTCGCCGGCTCCCGTTCCTGCCGCCCAAGAATCATGGCCTACCTGGACCGCGGCTACTACCGCAGCGAGCACGGCGTTCCGCTCGCCGAATGGACGGGCGTGGGCATCGTGATCGCGATCAACATCGCGGCCTGGCTCCTGAACTTCATCCTCTGCGGCAATCTCGTCCGCGAGGTGCTGCCGGTGCAGTTTTCGCTCAACGACGTCCTCTGCCTCGACTCCGACCTGCCCTGGCACCTGCCCACGCACTTCTGGCAGCTGCTCACCTACGGCTTCCTGCACGACGGGCCGAGCCTGCGGTTTCCGGGGCCTTTTTCGCCGCTCCATCTGCTCTTCAACATGCTCACGCTCTGGTTCTTCGGCCGCGAGGTCGAGGCGATCGCGGGCCGGGCGGAGTTTCTCCGCTTTTACTGCACCGCGATCGTGGTCGCGGGCATCGCCTGGGTCGTCGCCGCCCAGTTCGGTGGCCAGGGGGGAAGGCTCGTCGGCGCCTCCGGCGGTGTGATGGCGGTGCTCGCCGTCTTCATCTGGTACTTCCCGCGGCAGACGGTGCTGCTCTGGGGCGTGCTGCCGGTGCCGGTCTGGGCGCTGGGCCTGCTCTACTTCCTCTCCGACTTGCAGGGGGCGGCCACCGGCGGCGGCAACGTGGCCCACGTGGCCCATCTCGCGGGCGCCGCGTTCGGCGTGCTCTACGCCTGGCGGGGTTGGAGCCTCTCGGATGTCCTCGAAACGCCGAGCCGGCTCTGGCGGCGACTGCGGATGCGGGTGGTGCGGCCCGACGACGACGGTCCTTCACGGCGGAAGCATCACGACGAAGAAGACGACGAGACGCTCCAACAAACGGTGGACCGAATCCTCGCGAAGATCAGCCGCCTGGGGGCCTCGAGCCTCACGCCCGACGAGCGGGACACCCTCACCCGCGCCAGCCGCCGGCTCAAGGACCGCGCCCGGTAGCTACTGCACGCCGCTGACGGGCACGACGGCGGTCCGCACGTCGGGGCGGACCCGCAGGCGGAGCTGGTCGATCACGCCCACGAGATCCTCGAACCGCTTCCCGTCGACGGCGCCGGCCATCGTGCCATGCGGCTGCCCGGACGTGTCGATCACGGCGATGTTGGGCTCCCCGCCGGCGGCGCCGAAGTGCTGCCGCAGCACGTCGTCGAAGTCGAGCCATACCGACACGTGCGGCGACTCCTTGCGCAGGCGAGACCGGGCCACGCCGTGGAGCGGCTTCGGCACCTCGGGCACGCAGGCCACCGGCACGACGTGCACGTCGGGCGGAATCACGCCGGCCGGCCAGCCCGGCGGCGGCACGACCGGCTGCCGCGACCACTCGGTCGCCTCGGCACCGTCGGCCGTGGGATGAAACCGCAGGTGGAGCCGACGGCCGATGTCGACCGCCTGTTCGGCACCGTGGCGATCGGCGTAGACGAGGACGACGACATGGCCGCGGAGCTGCTCAGTGGCCCGCGTGTTGCGGAACTGATCCTCGAGCACGATGTTCACGCCCCGCGACGGAGCCTGGGCGTGCGCGACGCCGGCCAGCGCCGCGGCACAGAAGAACGCACACACTCGAATCGGTCGCAGGCGGAGCATGGGTCACCTCGAGGTTCCGGGGCCGGAGTGGATACAGACCGCCCCGCGGCGAAACAACCCGGATTTGGCGGGAAGTAGCCGTCGAATGTGGCATTCATGGAAGCCCGAGGCGTAAGCCGACGGGGGAGTTGAGGGAGCCCAATGAGCATGCGCAACGCCCGCTCTCGACCCGTCGTCCTGTGCCCCTTCGGCTCACGCCTCGGGCTTTCATCGGGCAAACGGATTCCATGGCATGGAAGCCCCGCGTGGAAACGCGGGGGTCGGCGTCGGTCTACGCGGCCAGCCGGGGGGCTTCGGCGTCGGTGTCTTCGTCTTCCGACTCGTCGACGTCGGCGGCCGCGGCGCCGGGCCGGAGAATCGTGAGCACGGCCGGCAGGAGCACGAGCGAGGTCAGCGTGCAGGTGGTCACGCCGAGGGTCAGCACCCGGCCGAGGCTTTCGAGGCCCTTGTGGCTGGCCACCATGAGGGCGCCGAAGCCGAGCACCGTGGTCAGGGCATCGACGAGCACGGAGTTGGCCGTCGAGGCGCTGATCCGATACGGCCCGGGCCGCTCGAGGGCGTCGTGCATGATGTGCACGCCGTAGTCCACGGCAATGCCGAGGATCAGCGGGATGCCGATCAGATTGGCCGGATTGAGGTCGATGCCCACGAGCCCCATCAGGCCGAGCATCTGCAGCATGCCCACGGCCAGCGGGAGGATCGCGAGCAGGGCGTGCAGCACGCTCCCGAAGTCGAGCCACAGCACGGCCGTGATCACGATCAGGGAGTAGAGGGCCGCCTGCTCGTAGCTCCGCTTCATCTCGAGCGACGCCTCGTAGGCCTGGAGCGGATTGCCCGTGGCCTTCGGATCGACGCTCCGCACCTCGTGCACGAACTTCTTCAGGCTCTCGAAGTTCCAGATGTCGCCGCGGCCGTAGATCTTGAGCAGGTGCTTGCCGCTGGAACCCACGAACCGGTCCACGAGGCTCGGCGGGAGATCGGCGAGCTGCGGCGGCTCGGGATCGGCCACGCTCGCGAGCGCATGGAGCCGGCTGAGCAGGTCGCCGGCGGCCCGCTGCTGAAACGTCGCCACGGCGCGGTAGCAGTCTTCGGGCGTGAGACGGCGGAGCGTGTCGCGGGTGCGCTCCAGGTGCCAGGCGGTCCGCAGCCCGCCGGGCTGCTTGGCCGCTTCGGTGTGGGCCCAGGCGAGGGTCTCGCCCAGGGCGTCGAGCCGGTCCACCGGAATCTCCGGCGGCCTCTCGGGCAGCGCCGCGAGCCGGCTGCGTATCCGCTCGATCATCGGCCGCTTGAGCTCCTCGTCCACCGGCAACAGCGACGCGATCTCGTCCACCCGCTCCACGCTCGGGAGGGCGACGAGTTTCTTTTTGAGTTCGAGCAGCTGCTCCCGCGAGTCGGAGATCGAGAGGGCATACCAGACGCTCTGATCGCACTCCTCCAGGAGCTTCTTCTCGACGGCCACGCTCTCGAGGCCGTCGGCCTGCATGTTGAGCAGGTTGTGGTCGTAGGCCAGCTCGTGGAGGCCGCCCGCCACGGCCATCGTGCAGGCCATGCCGGCCAGGGCCACGAACTTGGGATACCGCGACACCGGCGCCAGCCACTCGTGCACCGGCACCGGCACGGGAATCCTGCGGCCGATCCGGCCGCGATCGACGAACGCGATCACCGCCGGGAGTACGAGCAGCTCGGCGGCACAGCAGAGGAGGATGCCGCCGCCGGCGATCATGCCCAGCTCGGCCACGCCCACGAAGCTCGTGAGCGCCGCGCAGAAGAAGGCCACCGCCGTGGTGATGGCCCCGGTGAGGATGCCGGGACCGACGGCGGCACTCGTCTCGAGCAATGCCGCGTCGTAGGCGAGGCCTCGCCTGCGGCTCTCGAGGTATCGGCCCACGTAGTAGGTGCCGTAGTCGATGCCGACGCCGATCATCGTCACGGTGAAGGTGACGCTGAGGATGTTGAGGTGGCCGACGCTGGCCGTGGCCCAGCCGAAGGCCCAGGCCATGCCGATCACGAGCACGCCGTTGGCCATCAGGGCGTGCCGCACGCCGCCGAAGCCGGCGATGATCACGAGGGCCACCGCGGCGAGCGACAGGCCGCTGGCCCACATCATCGACTGCTGGCTCGACCGCATCTCGTCGTCTTCCATGATCGGCAGCCCGGTGAGGCCGATCGTGGTGTCGGGATGCCGCGCGGCGACGGCCGCGATGATCCGCCGCAATTCGTCGGTGGCGGCCGAGGCGCCGGCGAAGCCCCCTTCCGCCTTCACCAGCCGCAGGAGCACGAAGCCGAGCTTCCCGTCCTTCGCGAGGAGGTGCTCGCTGGAGAGGTCGCGGAGCGTGGCGAGCGACTCGGGCATCCCGGGCCACGGCGACACGTAGTCGCTGCCGGCGGCGCCGTCGCCGCGGAGCGGTGATTCGATGCCCGTGAGCAGGGCCTCGCTGTAGCGTTCGAGGAAGGCGACGGGAGACTCGCCCGCGGCCGCCTGCGGGGCGGCGCCCGCCGTCATCTGGGCCGCCAAGCCGCCCACCATCGTGCCCACCCGGAGCTGCGCCCAACCCCCTTCGAGGATCGGCCGCGTGCCCTCGATGAACCGGTCGATCTCGGCAAGGTCGGCCGGCGAGAGATAGTGGAGTCCCTTGGAGCGGATCCGCGAGAGATCGACCTCGTGGAGCACCGAGCGGAACAACTCGCCGTTGCGGGCGGCCTCCAGGGAGAGCTCCTCGAGGACCGCGATCACGCGGTTTCGCGATTCCCCTTCGACGACGATTACGGCGTCGTCGTCCTCGCCGAACTCGCGGATGTAGTCGATCCAGAGCTTGTTGTATTCGCTCTCGGGGTCGAGCAGATCGACGCGGCTCACCTTGTAGCCGAGGTGCTGCGATGTCCACACGCCGGCCGCCACGGCCGAGAGCACCGCGGCCACGATCACCGCGAGGGGGGCCCGCAGGCAGAACCGCGTCCAGGCCACCAAGACTCGGCCGAGGATGCCCGTCGGCTTCGTGGCAGGCGCTGGGCCCGCTGCGGCGGTCGGCTCTGCGGCCTGGTCGGTGGTGGAGGGATCGTGGAGATGAAGCATGCGACGGAACCGGTGCGGGGGGCGGATGGTAGGAAGCCTGCGCCGGCAGGCCAAGCCCGGCACCGACGGGATTGGCAAGGCTGCGAGGCTGGGCAAGGCACGGGGTGTGGTCGTCGCACGGCCGGTTTTTTCCGGCCAAATTGATTGGCCCGAAAGGTCCGCGCAGGCCGAACAAACCTCCTGTCGATTCACGTTCGGGGGGGTATGGAATGAGGCAGCAATCAAACCTGCTGCGGGCCGTCGCGCTCGCGGCCTGCGGAGGAGTGGCGTGGTGCGTCGGTGGCCTCGGGGCCCCGGTCCACGCCGCGGAGCATTCGGCCGTCGCCGCCGATCTCGATGCGTCGCTCGCCGAGGCGGGCTCGTCGAGCCGCGAGTCGCGGCAGCGGGCCATGCAGGCGATTCCGCTCGACCGCATGCCGGCGGCCCATCGCGCCGCCGCCGAAGCCTGCCTAAGATCGACCACGCTCTTCCGTCGCCTGCCCGTCGAAACGGTCACGTGCGACGGCGAGTTGCTCGACTTCGTGCTCACCAAACCGGAGACGCTCGTCGACGTCTGGCGGGTGCTGGGGATCAGCCGGCTCTCGCTCGATCCCGCGGGCCCCGGACAGTGGCGGCTCGCCGATGGCTACGGCACGGTCGGCGCGGTGAAACTGTTGCATCGAGAGCGGACGGCAGCCGGCGGGCTGCTCGTGTTCCACGGCCGCGGCGGCTACACCGGCCCGCTCTCGCCGCGCCGACTCACGGGGCAGTGCCTGGTGGTCGTGCGGCATTCGACGATCGAGCCCGATGCCGCCGGCCGCGAGCGGCAGGCCGTGCAGATCGACGCCTTCCTCGATGTCGACGGCCTCGGCCTGGAAGTCGTCACGCGGGCCCTGCATCCGCTGATCGTGCACTCGGCCGCCTCCAACCTGCGGGAGATCTGCCTGTTCGTGTCGCAGTTCTCGGCGGCGGCGGCCCGCAATCCGGCCGGCATCGCCCGGCTCACCGCCCGCATGCCGCGAACGGAGCCGGAAGACCGCCGGGCGCTCGCGCGGCTCGCGGCGGGCAATCGCGGCACCCCGGCGGACGGCGACCAGCCCGCAGGCGGCGAAGGCCTCGAGACGGAACTCGCCGCCCGGTGGATGCCGGCGGAGCAACTCGAGCGGCTGCAGCGCTGATCATCCCCCGGCTTGCGCCTGGGGGCTTGTATTGGCGTATGCGCAGGCAACCTTGTGCGCATACAAGCCCCCATGCGCAAGCAGGGGGAT
>CAZXIG010000106.1:0-2134 GCA_964640405.1 uncultured Candidatus Kuenenia sp. | reverse complement strand
CGTATGCGCAGGCAACCTTGTGCGCATACAAGCCCCCATGCGCAAGCAGGGGGATGATGCGACATCCATCCCGAAGCGGACCGCATTATCCCCCGGCTTGCGCCTGGGGGCTTCCATTGGCGTATGCGCAGGCAACCTTGTGCGCATACAAGCCCCCATGCGCAAGCAGGGGGATCAATCCGCGTCCCACACCCTCACTGCGTCGTGTCGCCGGGCGCGCCTGCGGGCATCGGCACCGAGGCGATCCGCGTGCGGGCCTCGCTCGCCACGAGATACGGCCGCTTGTACTCGGGCATGTAGCCCTTCGCACCGCGGACGCTCACCTGCTGGCCCACCAGCGGCGCGAGATTGACGCCGGGCTGCGGCGTCACGAACACGAGCACGTTGTTCTGGCCGTCGACGAGCGCCCACCGCGGGGCGTCGGGCCGCCGCGAGATCACGGTCGCGAGCCGGCCGGTCGTCTCGACCTGATCGGGGGGCGTCCACGTGGGCTGACCGCCGGCCGGAGCGCCGCCCGGCATCACGCCGGGGCGAATCGGCCGCGATCCGAGCCCCGAAAGGCTCGACCACATGCCGCCGAGCCGCAGCGACGACGGATCGGCGGGGGCATCGGCCACGAGCGCCCTCTGCCGCGCCTGGATCGCCTCGAATCGTGCGAGCCGGGCATCGAGGGCGACGGCCCGCGTGCGTTCGGTTTCCGACGTGGCACGGGTGGCGGCCAGCCGCAGCCGCTCCCGCAGCGGGGCGAGATTCCACGACTCGGTCGGACCCGCGACGGCCAGCGAGAGGGCCAGGTCGATATCGGTGAGTTCATCGGCCGACGTCGCCGCGGCGCCGGCGCTCACGGCCGTGGGCACCACGGTGCCCGGCCCCTCGAAAACGTTGGTGCCGCGGGGCAGCCAGCCAGCGAAGAGTTTGTTGGCGAGTGGCAGCGGATTGAGCAGCCCGGGTGCGGCGTCTGCCGCGGCCTCCGCGGGACCGGCCCCCGTCACCGGATCGACACCGCTCACCTGCACTGCGCTGCCCGTCTGGGCGGCCGCGGCGGCATCGACAGGCCGCGCGGCCGGGTCGTTGATCTGGGCCACCGCCTGCTGCACGGCGTTGCCCGCGTCGCGAATCGCGGCGATCGCTTCGCCGGCGGCGGCCAGTCCGGCGCCGGCCGCAGGCTCGCTCGTGGCCACCGCGCCCGCGAGTTCGGGAGGCAGCGCGAGATCCTCGGCTCGCACCCAGCGAAACTCACCTGCCGGCGGCTCGATCCGCACCCAGTCGCCGGCATGTCGTCCGTCCGGGATCGTCACCGACTCCAGCACCCGCACCCGCTCGCCGGCTTCGAGCGCCACCTGGGTCACGTGCCGCAGGTCGTTGAGCTGCGAGCCGACACGAGCGACCGCGGCGTCGGTCACGACCACGCCCACCCAGCCGATCTGTTTCGCGCCGGCCGAGTTCGCGGCTGCTGCATCCTCGACGTCGCACCGCCGCATCCAGCTGTAGCTCCCGTGCACCGGCCGCACGGCGCAGTAGCCGGAGTCGTCGAACGCCCAGACCTCCACGGGCGTGCCGAACGTGAGCCGTTCGGTCGGATAGAAGTCGTCGCTCGGCCCGGCCCGCAGGTAGGTGTGCGCCGCCGAAACCTTCACGGTGAGCGGGAGCGCCGTCGCAGCGGCGCCGGGATCTGCGGCAGCGGACGTGGTGGGCTCGGCGGTCGCGACGGCGCCGCCGATCACGACGCAGAGAGCGAAGGCGAAGAACCGCGTCAGCGACCAGCCCATGGGCGGCTCCATCCGTGGATGCCGTGATCGAACCACTCGATCGGTGCACAAAAAGAAGCGCGTAGACGAGGCTTGGGCGTCCTCGTCTACGCGCTCGCGTCCGGGCGGCCGGAGCCGCCGTTCCGACCCTCTTGTAGACCAGCCGCCACGGCCGCTCAAGCCGCGAATTTGGAGGCGACCGGCGGCCGCCGAAACCAAGAAAATCCCCGGCAAAACGCCCCTTCAAACAGGGGGAGCCGCCCCGTCGGGGCGATTCGGGAAGGCTACGCCGGCCTTGCGGCCATGCTGGCAAGGGCGTGCTGGCAAGCCCACCGCCATGCGCATACAAGCCGCGGGCGCATACAAGCCGTGTGCCCATACAAGCC
>CAZXIG010000105.1:0-9492 GCA_964640405.1 uncultured Candidatus Kuenenia sp. | reverse complement strand
AGGCGCGAGCCGGGGGATCTGCCCCGTCGCCGGCTCGTGCCTCACACCCTCACCGCGGAGCGAGCTCTTCGCGGACGCTTTCGAGGAGCTTCTTCGTGGCCAGGATGCCCTCGGGCTCCGGCAACGCCTTGCCCTCGTATTCGATGCCCACCCAGCCGTCAAAGCCGGCGTCGAGCACGATCTTCATCATCCGCCGGTAGTCGGTGCGGACCTCGTTGCCCTCGGCGTCGAACTCGTGGCTCTTGGCGCTCACGCCCTTCGCGAAGGGCATCAGTTCTTCCACGCCTCGGTAGCGGTCGTAGTCGTGGAAGTTGCCGAAGTCGGGCAGCGTGCCGCAATTCGGCCGATCGACCAGCTTCATCACGCCGGCCAGCCAGCCGCCGTTGCTGGAAAGCCCGCCATGGTTCTCCACGATCACGTTCATCTTCATCTGGTCGGCGTACTCGGCGAGCCGCGTGAGCCCATCGGCGGCCAGCTTCTGCTGTTCCTCGAACGTGCCCTTGCTCGCCGCGTTGACGCGGATCGCGTGGCATCCCAGCCGCTTGGCCGCCTCGACCCACGGGAAGTGGTTCTCGATCGCCTGCGTGCGGGCCTTTTCGTCGGGGTCGCCGAGGTTGCCCAGGCCGTCGCACATGATGAGCACGTTGGTCACTCCCTCGTCGCTCGCGCGGGTGGCGAGCTCGGCGAGGTAGTCGGCGTCGCGGGCCTTATCCTTGAAGAACTGGTTGACGTATTCGACGGCGTCGATGCCGAACTGCTGCTTCGCGGTCCGCGGGAAGTCGAGGTTGTCGAGCTTGCCGGCGAACAGCGTCTCGTGGAGCGACCACTCGGCGAGCGAGATGCGGAAGATCGGCGGCTTCGCCTCGGCCTCGACGGCGGCGATCGCCCGCCCCGACGCCGCGACCGTGGCGGCGGCCGCGGCCAGGAAGCCGCGCCGCGTCGGCAGCATGTGCGTGCGTCCGTTCATCCCACCGCCTCCTCGGCTTCCCGCTGCAGGTAGTCCCGCGGCCGATACCACACGACCATCGGCACCAGGAGCACGGTGGCCGCGGCCATGCAGCCCGCGAAGAACCAATAATACCGTTCCCCGGCCAGCGTGGAATTGCCGGCGGCGTCCTTCGTGACCATGTTCACCGCGGCGGTGAACAGGTTGCCGAGCGACACGCTCAGAAGATAGAGGCTCATGACGAGCGACTTCATCTGGGGCGGGGCCTGGGTGTAGCTGAATTCAAGGCAGGTGATGGACACCAGCACCTCCGCGGCCGTGATCACCACATAGGCCAGAAGCTGCCAGCCCACGCTCGGCCAGCGGGCCGCCCCGGCCCCGGCCCCCGTGGCCGCGAGCCGGGCCGCCTCGGCGTCGATCAGCCGCTCCGCGTAGGCCGAGACGGCGAAGGACACCGCGGCAAGCGCGAAACCGACGAGGATTCGCCGCAGCGGCGTGAACTCGACAACGCGGCCGACGGCGGGGTAGACGACGCTGCCGAAGAGCGGGATGAAGATCAGCACGAGCAGCGGATTGACGGCCTGAATCTGGCTTTCGAGCCATTCGATGCCGAGGAATCGCCGGTCCATCCGCGCGGCCTGCTGCACCCATGCGCCCCCCGATTGGTCGAAGAGCGACCAGAACACGGCGACGAGCAGGTAGAGCGGGAGGAGCCGCACGATCGCCCCGAGCCCCTCCGGGCTGAAGATCTCCCGGACGTAGGCAAGGCCGCGGGGCGGCACGTGCACGAAGCGGTGTCGGCCCAGCCAGAACACGAACGTGGCGACGGCCATGAGGATGCCCGGCACGCCGAAGGCCCAGCCCGGGCCGGCGACCTCGAGCAGCCAGGGCGTGAGCAGCGTGGAGAAGAACGAGCCGAAGTTGATGGCGAAGTAAAACCAGCCGAACACCCGCTCGAGCAGATGCTTGTTGGACTGCCCGAACTGGTCGCCGACGTGGGCCGAGACGCAGGGCTTGATGCCCCCGGAACCGATCGCGATCAGGGCCAGCCCGGCCAGCAGCCAGCCCCGCGGGGAGAGTGTGGCCTCGAGGAACGGCCCGGGCATGTCCATCAGTGCGAGGAAGAGGTGGCCAACGCAATAGACGAGCGACAGGAGCAGGATCGTGAGATACTTGCCGAGGAAGGCGTCGGCCACGATGCCGCCGATGAGCGGGAAGAGGTAGGCACTCGCCACGAACAGGTGCATCCACTCCCGCGACTCCGTCTCCGTCATGAAGTCGGGCTTGCCGGTCGCCGAGACGAGATACTGGGTCATGAAGACGACGAGGATCGTCTTCATCCCGTAAAACGAGAACCGTTCGGCCGCCTCGTTGCCCACGATGTAGGGAATTCCGGGCGGCATCCGCGCGGTGGCGGCCGGCTGCGTGCGGTAGGGATGAGGCGATGAAGCCATGCCGGCCCCGGCGTGAACGGACGTGGGCCTGACAGCATGGCCGACCGCCCGTCATAAAGGCAACAGAGCAACCGAGCAGATCGCCCCGGAGTCCCGGCAGATGCCGCCCAGCACCCCCAGAGTTCTCATCGTCGCGGTCGATCGCCTCCCGGCCTGGATCGTGCCCGCCCATGGCGCGACCTGGGTGTCGATGCCGGCGCTCTTGTCGCTCGCGGGACGGGGCGTCGTGTTCGATCGGGTGATCGCGACGAGCGACGACCACCGCCGCACTCTGGCTGACATCGTCGCCGGACAATCCGGCGCGGTGCTCGTGACCGACGACCCGCAGTTTGCAGTTGCCGAGCGTTCGCCCGGGCTGGAACTGCGGCTGGTCGCGGCCGCCGCGAAGGCAGAGGCCGAACCCGACGCGGCGGCGACGAACCTCGGCCGGCTGTTCGCGGCCGCGGCGGAGGCGGTGGCGGGGGGCGCCCGCAGCGTCGTCGTGCATGCGACCGCGCTCGGCGTGGCCTGGGATGCCCCGGAAGAGCTCGTCGAGGCGTATCAGGATCCCGACGACCCGCCGCCGCCGCCGGGGGCGACCGTGCCCGAACTCACGGTCACGGCCGAAACCGATCCCGATCTGCTCGTGGGCATCCGCCACGTGTTCGCGGCGCAGTTGACGCTGCTCGATCACTGCCTCGAGGCGCTCCTGGCCGCGGCTGGAGAAGGGCCGTGGACGATCCTGGTCGTCGGCCTGCGTGGCATCGGGCTCGGGCTGCACGGCCTGGTCGGCGCCGGCGACATGCCGCCGTTCAGCGAACTCGTGCACGTGCCTGCGGTGCTCGTCGACTCACGGGAGCGGATGGCGGCGCAGCGGTTCGGGGGCCTCGTCACGCCTGCCGATCTCGGGGCCACGCTCCGGGATCTCGACGGCCGCGCGCCGGCGGCCGACACGACGGACTGCCGGGCCGGCCGCAGTCTGGCAGCGCTCTTCGCCGACTGGTCGGCTACGAGCCGCGATCGCGTTGTCAGCGTAGCGCGCGGCGGGGTCGCGGTCGCGACCGCCGGCTGGCACGCCGTCGCACCACGGCCTGCCGCGGATGGGGCGGAGGACGCGGCGCCTCCCCTGCGGCTGTTCGCCAAGCCCGACGATTTCTTCGAGCTTTGCGACGTGGCCGACCGGTGCCCGACGGAGGCGGAGGAACTCGGAGGCCTCGTCGCCGCCGTGGCCGCCGGCGACGAGCCACGCGCCTGGTCGACGCCGCTCTCGGCGGAGTCGCGATTCGGCCACGGCTAGCCGCCCGGGGAAAACCGGTTTTTTGCGGCCCGAAAACCGCTTTGCCGGCGGTCTGCCGCCCCGCTACCATCCGCCCCCCGCGTTCCGGCGGCCAAGGCTCCCGGTGCGCCGAATCCAGATTCATGAACCCCGGATGACCGGCTCGTGTCGTCGTGCGCCCAACGTGAGCCTCGGAGTTTCCGGTCCCTGCGGCTGATTGCAGTCGTCGCGGCCTGGCTGCCCGCCATGGCCTGCGCGGCGACGGGTGACGTCGCGGAGCGGCCGGTGGCCGTGCGGATCACCTGGGGGGGCGGCCAGCCGCAGGCCTGGACGGGGCGGATCGCCGTGATTCAAGACGGCGATGCCACCGCGGTTGCCCAGCCGGTCCAGTGGCGCACGCTCTCGACCGAGCCCGATGCGGCTGCCTTCGTGCACGAGGCGGCGAACTCGATCGAGGTGCATCAGCCGCGGCCGGTCGTAAGCGACGGCATCGAGATCGTCGTGCCCGGACCGCGCGGACGGCGGCTGGTCGCGGCACTGCGGCCCGCCGCTTCATCCGGTCCGCCCGTATCGGTCGACGTGCCGCTCGAGAATCTGCTCGCCACGCCCGCGTCGGAGCCGCTCGACGATGCCGGCAACCGGCTGGCCGTGAAGCTCGCCGCCGGCGACATGCTGCGGGTCACGTTCGCCGATCCGGTCGCCGGCGACGCGGGGCCAGCGGCCGGAGCCATCCGGCGACCGGGCGATCGGGTGCGGGTCACGGTCGATCCGCTGCTCGTCGTGAAGCCCGACAGCGGGATGCCCGTCGTGCTCGCCATGCGGCTCACCTCCGTCACGAATGCCACCGAGATCGCCGCGCAGGAGACGGTGCTTACGGCGCTGCCTTCCGACCCGGCTCCGGCCGCAGCCGCCGGGCCGATTCCGATGCGGTTCGCCCCCGTGTCGTTCGACGTGGTGCTGCCGGCCGTCGAGGGAGCCTACGACATCGGTCTCGAGGCGGTGGAACGGAGCAGCCTGCGCTGGACGCGGCCCCTCGCCACGCGCACCGTGCAGATCGTAGCCGTCGCCGATGCGCCGCCTGCCGCGTCAGCCTCGGCCGAGTGGAAGGTTCTCTACGAACTCGATCCCGGCAGCCCGAAGCTCCACGAGCGGCTCCGCCGGCTGCCGGGCATCGGGCTGCCGAGCATGCCGCTTCCTGCGGTGCCCCTGCCGCCGATGTCGCTTCCTTCCATGTCACTGCCGTCCGTGTCGCTGCCGACGATTCCGCGGCCGAACATGCCGTTGCCCAAGCTGCCGAGCGTGCCGGTGCCGAGTGTGCCGTCGCTCTCTTCGATGGTGCCGCGGCTGAGCGGCCTGTTGGCGACGGGGCACAGCCGCGTCGAGCCGCATCCGCTCGGCCCCATGCTCCGGCTCCCGCCGCGTGACGACACGGCCGCGCCCACATGGGAAGGGGTGCTGATCGCCAACGCCGAGCCGGGGTTGCCGCACGTGGTCGAGATCGAGTTTCCATCCGATCAGGACGCCTCCGTGGCTGCCACGATCCTCGAACTCGACGGGGCCGGCGCCCGGGTGCAGACGCGGCATGCCGGCGGCTTCGACGTCCGCCGCGATCCCGGCGCCGCGCGGCTGGGCGTGCATCGCTTCGCGTTCTGGCCGACCACCCGCCAGCCGCTGCTCGTGATCGCCAATCCCGGCACGCAGCCCGCGTTGTTCGGCCGCGTGCGGGTGCTGGCCGGACCGGCACGGCTGCCGATCGCCGGCGAGCCCCCGGGCGACGGCGTCTCGCGCCGCCGGCTGCATGCGTACGTGGCCGACCCGGCCCTCATCGAGTTCGGCGGTCGCGAGCGCAGCATTCGCGACGGCGCGGGGGCGGTGGCCGATTGGCAGACCCACTTCGACGCCATGCGGCACCTGACCGAGCAGCTGCGGGCCCGGGCCGCAGCCGGCGCGATGGTGACCGTCTACGCCGGTGGTGCCGCGACCTGGCCGTCGGCCGCGACGCGGCAGGCGCCGCGCTGGGGCAGCGGCGCCGGGGCCGACGTCGGTCTCGATCCGCTGCCGAAGAACACGCTCGATCTGCTCTGCCGGCTCTGTGGCCGCGAGGGCATGCGGCTCCTGCCGGCCCTCGTGTTCGACGCGCCCCTGCCGGCGCTGGAGGCGACGCTGGCCCGCGGCGGTGCGGAGGCGGTCGGGATCGCGTGCGTGGGCCGCGACGGCCGGCCGCGTCGTGCCGCGGGGCATGCTGGCAGTCACTACAACATCCTCGATCCACGGGTGCAGTCGGCGATCCTCGACGTCGTCGGTGAACTGGTGTCGCAGACCGGCGCCGTCGCGGCTGTGGACGGCGTGGCCGTGGTGCTCACGAGCGACGGCTGGCTGCACATGCCCGGCGTCGCCTGGGGGCTCGACGACGCCACGTTCGGGAGGTTTCTCGCCGACACGAAGCTCGAGGAGCCGGCCGTCGAAGGCAACCGGTTCGCGACGCGGGCCGCGCTCGTGGAAGGTCCCATGCGGCCGCAATGGCTCGAGTGGCGAGCGGCACAGACCTCCGCCTTTTGGAGCCGACTGGCCGGCGTGGTCGTGCAGGGGCGGGCCGGCCGATCGCTCGTCGTCGCGCCCACGACGCTGCTCTCGTCGGGGGAACTCGCCGCCCGGTTTCGGCCGACGCTGGCGGCGGCGCCGCGCACGGGCGACATCCTGCGCGAGATCGCCTTCGATCCGGCGCGGTTCGCGGCCGATCCGCGGATTCTCTACGTGGCGCCGCAGGTGATGGGGGGCGGCAGCCTTGCGGCGGAGGCCTCCGTCGCGGCCTCCAATCGCACGCTGGCGTTCATCCCGACGGCGCGGCGCGGGGCCGTGCTCGTCGGCGAGCCGCAGGGCGTCGATCTCGCCGACGTCGTGCCACACGGCCCCTTCAACGCGGCCTCGCTCGAAGGCGTCTCGCTCGTGCACGCGGCCCCGGCGCTCACCCGCTTGGACCGCAGTCTGGCGGAGGCGCACGTCGCCTCCGATGCGACCGTGGTGTTCGACGCCGCGCTCGTCCGCACGCTTCCCGCGCAGCCGTCGCCGAGCCGTCAGGCGGTCGAGTCGCTCCCTGCCGAACCGTTGGATCTCGTGGCCGGCCTGCCGGCTCCCCTCGTGGTCCGGTCCCGGCAGGTCGCCGGTCGCACGTGGCTCCACGTCGTCAATGCGGCCGCCGCTCCGGCGACCGTGACGGTCACGCTCGATCGGGAGCCGCTCGGCGTGATCGACGCCGTGGCCGGCACTCGGCTGCCGCTGACGGGCGCCGCCATCAGCCTGCCCGTCGATGCCTGGGGCATGCGCGGGCTGTGGGTGGAAGGGACCGTGCAGGTGGTGGCGGCACGCATCGCCTACGACGCCGCGGTGCGCGAGGGGGTCGTCGGCCGCGTGACGACGCTCAAGCAGCGGCGGGAGGTGCTCGAGATGCCGGTGCCGCTCGACAGGCTCGACAACCCGAGCTTCGAGCTGGGGGCGGAATTGGCGGCCGCCGTTTCGGCGCGGCCGAGCGTGCCGGGATGGGAGATCGTGGAGGCCCGACGGGGCACGATCGGGCTCGTCGCCGGCCGGGAGGCGACGGGCGACAAGGCCGCGAGTTTCACGTCGGCCAACGGCCTTTCGACCCTGCGGAGCAATCCATTCGCGCGGCCGGCGTCGGGCCGGCTGAGCATCGCGGCGTGGCTGCGGATCAAGGAGGGGGATCCCCAACCGCCGCTGCGGATCGCGCTCGAAGGGGATGAGAACGGCCGCGAGTACTACCGCTTCGCCGCGATCGGCGGGCTGGCCGGCGGTCGTCCGCTCACCAGTCAGTGGTCGCAGTTCGTGCTCCAGGTGGACGACCTGCCCGAAGGCGGACTCGAATCGCTGCGGGTGCGGTTCGACCTGCTCGGGCCGGGGAGCGTGGAGATCGACGACGTGCGGCTCTTCGACCTGGCATTCGACGAGTCGCAGCGGGTGGAACTGACGCGGCTCATCACGGGGCTCGATCAGCGGCTGGCGGCCGACGACGTGGGAGGCTGCCTCGTCGCACTCGACGGCCACTGGCCCCGCTATCTCGAGGCGTTCGTGTCCGAGCCGATCGCGCCCGCGCCGGAGCAGCCGAAGGCCAAGACCAGCCGCGTGAAGTCGAAAAACTGGTGGAAGTGATCCGCCGGTTCAGCCCGGTGGCCATCCCAGCCGGCGACCGCCGAGCAGGTGGACGTGGAGGTGATCCACCGACTGCCCGCCGTCGCGGCCGCAGTTGACGACGAGCCGGTAGCCCTCGTCGAGGCCGAGTTTTCCCGCCAGCTGTGTTGCCACCACCACGAGGTGGCCGAGCAGCACCGCGTCGGTGTCGGCCACCTGCGCGAGCGATTCGATCGGCCGTTTCGGGATCACCAGCACGTGCACGGGCGCCTGCGGGGCGACGTCGTGAAACGCGATGCAGAGATCGTCGTCGTGCTCGATCCGCGCGGGTATCTCGCCGCGGATGATCTTCGCGAAGACGGTCTCAGCCATCGGTCTTCTCGGGCGTCGCTGCCTCGGCCGTCTTCCGTGTCCGCCGCCGCGGCGAGCGGGGCAGGGCCCATTCCTTCGTCAGCGCCTCGAAGACCTCGGGGGTCTCGTAGCGGATGATGTTGCGACCCTCCGGCATCGGTCCGACGAGCGAGCGGAACACCGGCGCGCCGCGGAGGCCGAGGTCGGTGCTGCAGTCGTCGGAGCCGACCTGCAGATGCGTCCGGAGGAGGCCCTCCGGGGAGTCGAAGTCGTGGATCACGAGTTCGCCGTCGGGGGCGCGGGTGACGAGCCGCCAGGTATCCTTCGCCATGCGATCAATTGCTCCGATGGGAGGCTGCGACGGCCGGCCAAGGCGTCGCTCGCATCCGCTGCTCCCCGGATATTCGGCAGTCGGGCGGCGGCGGAGCGAATGGCTGGCGGCCCGACGGTGCGGCCGGCACGCCGCGCCGCTTAGGCATCCTGCGCCTTATCGTCACGAGCGGTGCAGCCGGACCTGTAGCGTTTGCCGCAAGAACCGCGGGCGAACTTGAGCCTTCGGGAGGTGCCGCCTACACTCGTCCCCGGAGGGTAAGCGAATGGCTAGCGGTCTGACTCGAAATCAGATGCCGGGAAACCGGTTGCGGGTTCGAATCCCGTGCCCTCCGTTTTGAGATTTCGCAGGGTTTACGGACGAGAAACTCGTTCGCTGGCTCTACGGAGCGGCCGGCTTCACGAAGCTGTCGAACCAAGGCTTCACCTGGAGCGTCGCCGACACGTATGACGCGCGGTGGTCGGCCCGCTCCCCCGCCGAGAAGAACTCGACCTGCGTGCTGCCGAGCAGCCGGCTGAAGTCGGCCACCATCCGGGACACGGCCGGCGGGATCGCCTCGTCGGCATCGCCGCCGTAGGCCCGGAGTGGCGTCTTGATCTTCCAGCGGTAGGCCCCGGCATCCTCGAGCAGCTCCCAGAACCGCCCGTTGCCGGTCGCGGCCGAGGCCATGAACTCGGGCCGCAACAGCCCTGCCACGCCGCCGGGCGTTCTGGCGTCGAACTCGGGCCACGGGAGCTCACCGTCGTAGAACTTCCGCGAAGCCGCGAGGTGCTCGGGCTTGATCGCCGAGGCGGCGAGCCCCGGCAGCCGGGAGTATTCCTCGTGCGCCCAGAGCATGTTGCTGATGCAGCCCTTGATCCACGCGGCATCCTGCGGCCGCGGACTCGTGATCGGCCGGCGGAATGCGGCGGTGAGGTCGACCGGCGCGCTGACCGTCGCCGCGGCCGTGACCGGGATGTCGAGCGTCTCCAGGCGGCGCAGGAACTGCATCGTGCTCCAGCCCCCCTGCGAC
>CAZXIG010000104.1:0-9493 GCA_964640405.1 uncultured Candidatus Kuenenia sp. | reverse complement strand
CCCCTCTCCTGCTTCGCCCAGGCTCATGAGCAGCTCGGCCATTTCGCCGGCGGCGTGGGCGTTGCCCTGGCTGCGGGCCACCTCGATGCCCTCGCGGAGGGCACGCCGGGCGTCGTCGGTGCGTCCGTGGGCCACGAGGTGCTGGGCGGCCATCTGAAACGCCGGCACGTACGGCGGCTCGGCCCGCGCGAGTTCCTGCAGGATGTCGATGCCGGCCTCCCATTCGCCGGCCGCCTCCAGCTCCAGTGCCAGGCTGTAGCGCAGGAAGACGTCGTCGGGATCGTCCTTGAGCATCGACTCGATCTTTTCGCGGCGCGACTGGCTCATGCTTCCTCCTTCACGGGGCGACCTCGGGCTCGACCTGCGCAACAACGCGTTCGGGACTTCCGTGCGCGACGACGATGAGCGTGGGGGCCGGACACGCGACGGCGACCGGTTCGTCCAGTGGGGCGACCAGCCGCGGGCGGATCGCCTGCCGGCCGTCCTCGAGGCTGGCGTCGAGTCGCCACAGGCCCGCGGGCGCGTCGGCCGAGCCCGATGCTGCCGCGACGACGTAGACCGCCGAGCCGTCGGGCGCGAAGGCCAGGTCGCGAATGCCCCGGAGACCCGTGCCCAGATCGAGGAGCCGTCCGCCATCCACGCCGTAATACGCGACGGCGTCGGTCGTCCCATCCGGGCCCGACTCGGCCGTGCAGACGACCAATTCACCCCCCGGGCCCACCGCGGCCGCCACGGGAAGGCTGCCGGCCGCCACTCGTGGGCAGTGCCGGGCGCTGAAGCGACCCACGGAGACGCCGGCGAGGGGAGCGCGAACGACGAGCGGGTCCAGCCCCGTCACCGCCAGCCAGCCGCGGGCTCGGCCGACGACGAGATGCACGGCAGCCGGCTCACCGTCGCCGCGTGGCAACGCAACCGTCTGCATGGCCGCAGATGCTTCGACGGCCGCATCGGCCCGCAGCCGCCAGGTGCGGAGCGACCACTCCTCACCGGCCCGACAGACCGCCGCGAGCACCGTGTCGTCGACGAACCCCAGGGCCACCGGAACCGGCTGGCCGGCCGCCGGTGGATCGACCGCCACCCGCTTCGTGCCCGGATGCCTGGGGTCGAGGAGGACGATCGCCCCGCTGGCCTGATCCACGCAGGCGACGCTCTGCCCCGCCGGAGAAGCCGCAAGGTCGGCCGCCCGCGGCAGATCGGAAACCAGCGGCCGGACCTCCGCGGCAGCCGGCGAAAGCGACGCGGCCGCGAGAACCACCGCGATCACGACGGCCCCACGCACCCCGCGCATGAGCGTCAGCCTGCCGCCGCTGGCAGGCCGTGGGCGGCTTCCCAGACGGCGATGCGATCGACGTGCCGCAGCGTGAGCCCGATGTCGTCGAGCCCCTCGAGCAGACACTGCCGACGGAACGGGTCCACGGTGAACGTCCGCGAGAAGCCTGCCTCGTCGGCCACGGTGCCGGCCCGCAGGTCGACGTGCAGCCGATACTGGCCGCCGGCGGCCGCCGCAGCGGACGCCCGCTTGAACAGTTCGGCCACGTCTTCCTCGGAGAGCCGGATCGGGAGCATCCCGTTCTGCAGGCAGTTGTTGAAGAAAATGTCGGCGAAGGTCGGGGCGATCACCACCCGAAACCCGTAGTCGGCCAGCGACCAGGGGGCGTGCTCGCGGCTGGAGCCGCAGCCGAAGTTGCGGCGGGCCAAGAGGATCGTGGCCCCCTTGGCATCGGGCCGATTGAGCTCGAACTCGGGATTGGGGCTGCCGTCGGGCAGGAACCGCCAGTCGAAGAACAGGAACTGGCCGAAGCCCGTCCGCTCGATCCGCTTGAGGAACTGCTTGGGGATGATCTGGTCGGTGTCGACGTTGGCCCGATCGAGGCAGGCGACGACGCCGGAGTGGGTGGTGAAGGGCTGCATCTCACTTGTACTCCCAGCCGCGGATGTCGACGAAGTGGCCCGCCACCGCGGCGGCGGCGGCCATGGCGGGCGAGACGAGGTGGGTGCGGCCCCCCTTGCCCTGCCGGCCCTCGAAGTTGCGGTTGCTCGTCGAAGCGCACCGCTGTCCCGGCGACAGCGTGTCGGGATTCATGCCGAGGCACATGCTGCAGCCCGCCTCCCGCCACTCGAAGCCCGCCTCGCGGAACACCCGATCGAGCCCCTCCTCCTCCGCCTGCCGCTTCACGCGGCCGCTGCCCGGCACGACCATCGCGTGCACGCTCGGCGACACGCGATAGCCCTTCACGACGTCGGCCGCCGCCCGAAGATCCTCGATCCGGCTGTTGGTGCAGGATCCGATGAACACGCGATCGAGCGGGATGTCGACGATCTTCGTGCCCCGGGCGAGGCCCATGTAGTCGAGGGCCCGGGCGGCGCTCGACCGCTCGTTGGGATCGCCGAAGGCGTCGGGGTCGGGGACAGTCGCATCGACGCCGGTCACCTGCGCGGGGTTCGTGCCCCAGGTCACCTGCGGCACGACGGCCTCCCCCTGAAACACCTCGACCCGGTCGTAGACGGCGCCGGGATCGCTCGGCAGCCGTTCCCACGCGGCGACCGCCTTGTCGAACTCCTTCGGGGCGAAGTCGCGGCCCCGCAGGTAGTCGAAGGTCACCGCGTCGGGGGCGATCATGCCGGCCCGCGCCCCGGCCTCGATCGACATGTTGCAGACGGTCATCCGCTGCTCCATGCCAAGGCCGCGGATGCAGGGCCCGGTGTATTCGATCACGTAGCCCGTGCCGCCTTCCGTCGAGAGCTTCCCGATCAGATAGAGCACGAGGTCCTTCGCCGTCACGCCGGGTGCCAGGCGGCCGTCCACCCGCACCTCGAGCGACTTCGGCTTCCCCTGCCGCAGCGTCTGCGTCGCCAGCACGTGTTCCACCTCGCTCGTGCCGATGCCGAAGGCGAGGGCGCCGAGCGCACCGTGCGTGGCCGTGTGGCTGTCGCCGCAGACGATCGTCATGCCGGGCTGCGTGATGCCGAGCTCCGGCCCGATCACGTGCACGATCCCCTGATCGGCATCTCCGAGGTCGTAGAGGCGGATGCCGAACTCACGGCAGTTGGCTCGCAGCGTGTCGATCTGCTGCTTCGAGATCGGGTCGGCGATCGGGAGCCGCCGGTCGGTCGTGGGCACGTTGTGGTCGGGCGTGGCGAACGTCGCATCGGGCCGCCGCACCTTCCGCCCCGCCAGACGCAGCCCTTCGAAGGCCTGCGGGCTGGTCACCTCGTGCACGAGGTGGCGGTCGATGTAGAGCAGCGGCAGTTCGCCGTCGGGCGTGCAGACGACGTGGTTGTCCCAGATCTTGTCGAGGAGCGTGCGGGGGGCTGGCATAGGGTGTGAGCGGGGGCGGAATCGTGCTGAATGACCTGCACTTTAGCCCAGGATGGGGCGGTCTGCCACCAGGTCGTGTCGGGGTGCAGCAAGACCGGATTGGTTCGGCCGGTCGGGAAAACCTCCGTCGTCGCTGCGGGATTCCTCCCGCCACCCGGGTACCCAGTGGCACGCACACAGCTACGGATATCCCTGCGCTCCTCCTTCAGTTTCCCCGACCGGCCTCCTCACGATCGAGGGTCGAGTGGGGCGAGGGTCAGTGGCGAGAGTTGCGGGTGTGCTGGCTTAGCCGGCGCGGCGGAGGGCGGGCTGGACGGTCTTGGCGGCGAGTTCGTCGATGCGTGCCTTCGTGAGCGACGCCCAGGCGGCGGCCGGCTGCGGCTGAAAGAAGATCGTCGTCGCCGGGGTCACGAGCCGCTGAAGGAAGAACCAGCTCCGCTCGAGGTGCCGGTCGTCGTTGTCGGCCGACACGAGCACCAAATCGAAGGTGCCGAGGTGGTTGCAGACCCGGGCCAGCGACGTATCCACGTTGCCCGGAACGAGCTGCACCTTGGCCAGCTTGTGGAGCCGCTGATGGGCCTCTTTGAGCGACACGCCCGGGGGATCGCCCGGGCCGCGGCCTTCGAAGCGATCGAGGCCGACGTAGTGCACCGGCGTGGCGTTCGGGACTGAACCGATCGCGGTCAGCATCCGCTCCGTGCGCATCAGCTGGCCGAGACCCAGCTCCAGGATCCGCTTCGGGCCGGCCCGAAGGATGTGGCGGTGGACGACCCGGTCGGCCGCGGGCTGGGAAAACCGGGTGAGCCAGAGCCTGCGGAATCGACCGAACGTCGCCATCGCTCCCTCCGTCGAAGCGGGCGCCGAGGCCGGAAACGTCTTCCGGCGGCTGCCCGCATCCATTCGAGCGTAGGAGAAATCGACCCGGGCCGCCCGGCGTCTGAAACGCTGCGGCCGCCCGACGTCAGACCTTGCCTCATTGGTGCGCGGTGCACGACCGGCGCCACGGGCCCGGGCTCCCGACCAATTGGGCCGTCAGTTCGTGCCGCGGATCTTCGTCAGCGCCTCGGCGGCGGCGGCCCGCACATCGCGGGAAGCGTCGTCCTCTGCGACGAGTTCGAGGATCGGGATCGCGCTTTTGGCCTGGGGGCCGATGTCGCCGAGCGAAACGGCCGCCTCGAGCCGGGCGAGATCCGCCTCGCCCCGCAATGCCTTCCGCAACAGCGGGATGGCCGACTCGAGCCGCGTCTTGTCTTCGGGCTCGATCTTGAGCACGGCCCACGTGGCCACCGTGGCCATGAGTTCGTCCGCCGACTTCGAGAGTTCGAGTAGCCGCGGCACGGCGGGCTTGGCGGCCGCGCCGATGCGCCCCAGGGCGTAGGCCACCGCATAGCGGAGGTCCGCCGGGCGGTCGTCACCGAGCAGGTTCACGAGGTCGGGCACGGCCGCCGCCGCATCGGCTCCCAGCGACGCCAGCGCCACGGCGGCCTCGCCCTGCACGAGCACATCATCGGCGGTGAGCAGCGCCTCGACTTCGGGCTCCGCGGCCTTGCAGGCCGGCCCCAAGGCTGCCGCGATTTCCAGGGCCTTGAGCCGCGTGGCCGGATTCGCCAGGGCCTTCTTGAGCTCGTCGACCCCGCGTTCCTTGAGCCGCACGAGGGCCGCTCCCGCGCTCGTGCCGACGACCGGGTCGGCATCGTTGAGCAGGCTGACGAACTCCACCGCAAGCTCCTTGCGGGCCGGTTCATCGATGAACTCCGCCAGATCCGAGAGCGCCGAAACCGACGCCTTCCGCACGTTGGGCCGGTCGCTGTCGAGACCCTTCCGCGCCTTCTGCACCGCATCGGCCACGAGGGCCGCGTCCTGCGGGTGGATCTGAGCCCGGCCCCAGGCGGCGATGGACGCGAGGAACTCATCGGGATCGCCAGCCGCCTTCGCGAGCGCCGCATCGGCCGACGCCGCCTTGATCTTGCCGAGCGCGAACGCCGCCGCGAACCGCAGCAGGTTTTCGTTCGATTCCAGCCCCTGCACGAGCGCCGGCGCGGCGGCTGCGGCGGGCTCGCCGATCGCGGCAAGCGCGAGCGCCGCCTGCATCCGCTCGTCGAGTTCCCCTTCGGCCGCGAGCTTCGTCAACGGCTCGACGGCGGCGGCGGCCTCGGGCCCGATCTCGGCGATGGCCACCGTGGCCCAGTAGCGCGACTTCGGCTCCTTGAGCGCTTCGAGCAGGAACGGCACGGCCCTCTCGTCGAGGTCGGCCAGCGTGTGCAGTGCCGGCAACACGGCCGACGGATCCGTGTCGGCGAGCTGCTTGCAAAAGAGCGGCGCGAGGGTCGTGTCATCGGGCACGAGCCGCTCGAGCGCCCGCATCGCGGCCCGTCGGGCCCGCGGATCGGCGTGCACGCAGGTCTTCATGAGCGATTCCACCGCCGAGTCGTAGATCGCCGCATCCTGCGGTGGCGTGGTCGTGCGACCATCGTCGGCCTTCACCATGCCGATGGCCGCGGCCGCCTGCGTGACGACGATCGGATCGGCGTCGCCGAGCAGCTTCACGAGCGCGGGCACGGCCGAGATCGACTCCTCGCCGATGAGCCCGAGGGCGCGGGCGGCCCGCCACCGCGGCCGCGGATCGGCGTCGCCCAGCGCGGCGACGAGTTCTCCAATCGCCTCGCGGCCACCCGGCCCCAGTTCGGCGATCTTGTCAATCGCCACCACTCGGAGGTCGGGCGTCGTCGCCTTCGCCAGTTCGTCACGCAGCCCTTGAAGCGGCGTCTGCGCCGCCGCGACGGGAGCCTGGGCGACGGCCTTGGCCGGTGCCACTGGCTTGGCCGGCACCGCCGGCTCGGCACAGCCTGCCACCACGGTGATCGCCATGCCGATCCAACAGCCCGCAGACACTAAACGCCCCATGAACGTCGCTCCTCGCACGAAAAGGCCGGATATGCGGGGCGTGGCCGACGGTCCGCGGGCCTGTCGCCCGGCGGGAACGTCGCCGCGCCCGTTGTTCGGAAGTATACTTCGCCTGCCGTGGCACGCGGGGTCTCCTGCCCCCGTCCCGGAAATTTCGCCGCCCGTCGAGGTCGTCATGGCTCCATCTGTCCCCCCTGTCGCCCCGTTCCGCATGCTGCCCTATGTTGCGGCCTCCCTGGCGTTCGTGTGCGCCACCGGCGTGGCGCGCGGCCAGTGGGGAGGCGGCTGGGGCTTCAACCGCGGCGGCTACGCGTCGACGGCCCAGCAGGGGGCCGACTACGGCATGTCGGAGGTGCTCCGAGCCGAGGGCACGAAGAACGTGCTCGATTCCCAGGCCGCGAAGAACTGGCAGGAGGCCAAGACGCTCGACATCCAAAACAAGCTCCGCTGGACCGAGACCTACTTCGAGATGCGAAAGGTCAACAAGGAGGCCAGAGCCGCCGAGGCGGGCCCCCCCGTCACCCAGGAGCAGGCCATCCGCATGGCCAAGATGGCGGCTCCGGCCCGGCTCGGTTCGACGAAGCTCGATCCCGTCACCGGGCACATCGCCTATCCCATGATCCTCACGCAGGACGTCTACAAGCCCTACCGCGACAAGCTCGACCATCTCTTCGCCGAGCGGGCCGCCTCGGGGGGCAGCATTCGGTACGAACAGTTCCAGGACATCCAGCTGACGGTCTCGCAGTTCATCGAGGCGCTGACGAAGCGGGTCAACGACTATCCGGCCGGCGACTTCGGCTCGGCCCGCACGTTCCTCGACAGCCTCGCCCACGAGGCCCGCATGCCCGCGGGCTGATCTGATCAGGTCAAACGGGCGTCCGGCGGAGTCGCAGCAGGAGCGGCAGGGCGGCGAGCCGCAGCAGGCTCGAGCCGATGAACACGGCCGCATAGGCCTGATGGCCGCTGCCGAATGAACGCAGGATCAGGCCGCCGCAGCAGGCGCCAGCCACCGTCGCCACCGCGAGCCCCACGTTGTAGATCGTCACGGCCGCGGTCCGCTGGCGATCGCTCATGGCCTCGAAGAAGAGCAGCGCCACGGCGAGTTCGTAGGCCGCCCAGCAGCTGCCGGCGACCACCTGCACCACGACGAGGTAACCGATGTTCGTGGCCGGCAGCCAGAGGAGCGCCAGCGGCGTGGCCGCCACGACCGCCCAGCCGAGCAGCCGCATGGCACCGACTCGCGAGGCGAGCCGGCCGATCAGCGGCGACATCACGGCCTTCGCGAGAAAGCTCGCGGCCATGACGAGCATGAAAGCGTGATAGGAAAACCCGAGCTCCCGCAGCATGTAGGGCGTGAAGTAGGGGGCCGCGACCTGGGCGCCGAACACGAAGCTCCAGAGCAGCATCACGACCGCGCCCGACGGCTGGTTCGCCATTTCACGGACGGCTGCGAGGAGCCCGAGCGCCGCCGGTCGGTCAGCCGACGTCGCTCGACGCAGCCGCGGAGGCTCCGGCTCGCTGCAGGCGGCGAGCAGCGCCGTCGAGACGAGCCGGCTCGCCGCGGCCAGCGCGAAGATGATCGCGAAGGCGAGCAGCACGGTGCCTCGCCGCTCGCCCCACTGGAGCACCAGCCCCCCCGCCACGAAACCGACGCAGATCGCGAACTGCCCCAGCCGTCCGCGCTGGGCGAAGAAGGACGTCCGCACCGTCACGGGCACGACCGTCGCGATCCAGGAGTTCCAGGCGGGGGCGCCGGCCATGCCAGCCCCCCAGTAGACGCTGGCGGCCACGAGCAGCTCCCAGAGTTCGGCATGGCCGCGGATCGCCCACCAGATGAGCGGCACGAAGCTGAGCGACTGCAGGACCGTGCAGGCGACGACCCAGCCACGGTTCGTGCCGAGGCGGGCCACGCCCCGCGGCGTCACGAGCTGGAGCACCGCACCGCACAAGAGCGGCACGGACGCCGTCATGCCCGCAGCCACGGGCCCGAGCCCGAGGGCGAGGGCGAACGCGGGAATGTAGGTCTCGCCGAAGCCCACCATCAGGCTGTAGGCGGCGCTGTCGGCGGTCGAGACGAGGATGTCGCGGCGGAGGGAATGAATGGCGGCCGAAATCCGGGTACGTGTCTATACTTCGCCTCGTCGCAGTTTAGATCACAATCAAAGATCGTTGCAGGGATGGGTTGAAAAGCCTCGACGGGAGGCGAGGGGGTCGGCAAACGCTCGAGGAGCATTGGGCCGCTTCGGCCCACCGCGACGAGACTTTTGCCGCCCCTGAGCCGGTTGCAATATTCTTGAGTACGTCATTTCTCGCGGAAGGAGCAGGCACGACATGAAGGCATTGGTGACCGGTGCGACGGGCTTCGTGGGACCGCGGCTCCTCCGACTGCTGGACAAACCCGTCGTGGTGTCCCGCAACCCCGATCGGGCCCGCCAGTCGATCGGACACCTGGCCGGACGGATCGTCCGCTGGGATCCGATGGAAGGGCCGCCGCCCCCCGAGGCCTTCGAGGGCATCGACGTCGTCTATCACCTCGCCGGCGAATCAGTGGCCGGCGCCCGTTGGACGACGGCGCAGAAGGCCCGCATCCGCGACAGCCGCGTGGTCGGCACGCGGCACCTCGTGCAGGGCATCGCGCAGGCCGCGACCAAGCCGGCCACGCTCGTCTCGGCATCCGCCGTTGGTTACTACGGTAGCCGCGGCGACGAAGAGCTCACCGAGTCGGCGTCGCCGGCCGACGATTTCCTGGCCCGCGTCTGCGTGGAGTGGGAGCAGGAGGCGATGGCGGCCGCCCGCCTCGGCGTGCGGGTCGTCACCGCCCGCACGGGCATCGTGCTCGGCTCGGGCAGCGGCGGGGCGCTCGCCAAGATGCTCACGCCCTTCAAGCTCGGTGCCGGTGGGCCGCTCGGCAACGGCCGCCAGTGGATGCCCTGGATCCACGTCGCCGACCTCGCGCGGCTCTACGTGCATGCCGCCGATCACGGCGAGATTCGCGGCCCGATGAATTCGGTCGCGCCGAACCCGGTGCGAAACAGCGAGTTCACGAAGGCCCTCGGGCGGCAGCTGCACCGTCCGGCCTTCATGCCCGCGCCCTACCTCGGGCTGCGAATCGTCTTCGGTGAGTTCGCCCAGGTGCTCTTCGCCTCGCAGCGGGTGATCCCGAAGGTGGCCCTCGACACCGGCTTCACGTTCCAGTTTCCGGACATCACGTCCGCCCTCCGCGAAATCCTGGCAACTGCTGCTTAGCAAGCAGATTGTTTAGGCGAGGGG
>CAZXIG010000103.1:0-9529 GCA_964640405.1 uncultured Candidatus Kuenenia sp. | reverse complement strand
GATGGCCCGCATGAACCACTGGCTTATCAAGAGCGAACCCGACGTGTTTTCGATCCGCGACCTCGCGAAGGCACCGCGGAAGACGACGCACTGGGAGGGCGTGCGCAACTACCAGGCCCGCAACTTCCTGCGGGCGATGCGGAAGGGCGACCGCTGCCTCTTCTACCACTCCAATGCCGCCCCCCCGGGCGTGGCCGGCGTCGTGGAGGTGGTCCGCGAGGCCTATCCCGATCCGGCCGCCTGGGATCCGCAGAGCGACTACCACGACCCGAAGGCGTCGCCCGACAATCCAATCTGGTCGATGGTCGACGTGAAGCTCGTCGAGGCGTTCGCCCGCGAGATCCCGCTCGACGAACTCCGGGCCACGAAGGCCCTCGCCGGCATGGAGCTGCTGCGCCGCGGCAGCCGGCTGTCGGTCCACCCGGTCACCGCCGCCCAGTTCGCCACGGTGCTCAAGCTCGCGAAGGCCTGAGCCGAAGCTCAAGCGGCAACGCGACCCGGCCGCCGGTCAACGGGGCCGTCGTCGGCCGGCAGCCGCAGGCTGGCCGCGGTGCCGGGCAAGGCTGCCCGCTCCCGCGCGTAGAACTCGCGGAGCCGCCGCGTGTCGATGCCGAGCGCCTGCCGCGTCTCGCCGAGCGGCCGGTCGAGCATCTCCTCGCGGAGCAGAAGGTGCAGATTCGTGGCGCCGCATTCGCGGCCCGCCTCCAGGCCGAGATCGTAGGCGGCGAGCGTCCGCCAGGAGATGCGGTAGGGGTGCGGATAGATCCGCGATACCACGAGCTTGAAGAACATCCGCTCCAGCCAGGAGACGGCCTTCGTGCTGCCCATCGTGAAGCCGATCACGAAGGCCTCGTCCTGGCCGAGCAGGCCGCGGCCGAGGAGCACGTGGATCATGTCGTGATTGCGGAGGTTCACCGCGCCGTGGAGCCGCAGCCAGCCCTGCGGGTTCTCGAAGAGCCGCACGACCCAGGGGATCGCGGTCGGCGGGGCCGCCGGCAGCGTGGCGAGCACGTCGCGAAGCGTGAGCTCGTCGTTGTCGAGGCCGGGGAACCAGTTTCGCCAGTTGGTTGCACGACTCGTGTTCGCCGTCCGCCCCTCGGCCGTGTCGGGGAGTGTCATGGCTGCACCTGGGGAACTCTACGCAGCGGCGTGTGGCCGGGGCAAAGCGAGGCCGCCGGCCGCTTGCCTTTGCGTCGTGGCGGGTGAACACTTCCAGCTGGGTGGGACACGTGGCGCAGGAGGCCGTCGACCATGTCCGCAGACACGCAGACACCCGACCGCTGCCGCCGAGACGGCGGATTCACCCTGATCGAACTGCTCGTCGTCGTGGGCGTCGTGGCATCGCTCGTCGCGGTGCTGATGCCGGCCGTGCAGTCGGCCCGCGAGGCGGCCCGGGCCACCGCGTGCCGCAATCACGTCGCCCAGCTGTCGAAGGCCATGCTCCAGGGCGAGCTGGCGCTCGGGCATTTTCCGTCGGGAGGCTGGGGAGACGCGTGGCTGGGAGTCGAGGAACGGGGCGGCGGTGCGCGGCAACCGGGAGGCTGGACATTTAGCATCCTGCCGTTTCTCGAGCAGACGTCGTTGATGCAGCGGGTCGCGGGCGTGACCGCAAGTGATGCCTCCGCCCGATACCAGGAACTGGCCGCCACGTCCGTCGCCCTCTTCGCCTGCCCGAGCCGGCGATCGGCAACGGCGCTCGCACTGCCGGCGGGCTCCTTCCGCGCCGCGCTCGACACGTCCGTTTCACTTTCGATCGCCACCCGCTCCGACTACGCGGCCAATGCCGGCACGTCCGCGTCGTGCCCGCCGCTCGAGATCTACCGCGCCATCGCCTCCGATCCGGCCGTGGCGAGCAAGTCGGTGCAGATTTGTCACACGACAGGCGGGGGCGGCGGAAACACGCTGACGGTCTCGATTTCCTCGATGTTCGGCAACGGCGGGCACGGCAACCATTCGGGTGATCATGTCGGCGTCTGCTCTTCGTGCTCGGATCCCGTCGTTGTCAGCAGTCCGTCCTCGTTGAGCCAGGGCGACGCGTGGATCCGCGACTCGCTGGCGACCAAGGTCAACCGGGCCGACGGCGCGATTCCCGACCTGCAGGATGGGCTCGTGTTTCGCATGAGTGCGATCACGGCAGCCCGCATTCGTGACGGCCTGTCGACGACCTATCTCCTGGGCGAGAAGTACGTGGCCGCCGGGCTGGCCGAGGCGGGCACCGACGCAGGCGACTCCTCGCCGCTGTTCGTCGGATATTCCGACGACAATCTCCGCTGGACCTACGATCCGCCCCTGCAGGATGCGCGGGGGGTGTCGCGTCCGCAGGCATTCGGCAGCCCGCATGCCGGCGGGTTCAACATGTCGTTCGCGGACGGCAGCGTCAGGTCGATGCCCTACGACATCGATCCCGCGGTCCACCGGGCGCTCTCCGGACGGAACGACAGAATCGTCGCCTCGCCCCCCTGACCGGTTCGGATGGCGTGCCCCGAAACGGCGGCACGCTTTGCCTGGCTCCGGTTCGTGGCCTAGAGTTGCCGACGAGCTCTCAATGGCCACATCAGACGCGTCCGGTTCCGATTCCAGCCCTTCCCGGCCCGGTCACGTTCCGTTCGCAACGCTCGGTCTCACGCCCGAACTGCTCCGCGCGGTCGCCCAGCTCGGGTTCGAGGAAACCTCCCCGATCCAGGCGGCGGCGATCCCGCTCTTGATGGCAGGGCACGACGTCGTCGGCCAGTCGGAGACCGGGTCCGGCAAGACGGCGGCCTTCTGCATCCCGGCGATCGAGCAGGTCGACCCGTCGCAGCCGCTCACCCAGGTGCTGATCCTGGTGCCGACCCGCGAGCTGGCCACGCAGGTGGCCGACGAGGTGCACAAGCTCGCCGCGTTCAGAAAAGGCCTGCGGTCGGTGCCCATCTACGGCGGCGCCGCCTACGAGCGGCAGTTCGCCGAACTGAAGCGGGGCGCCCACATCGTCGTCGGCACGCCCGGGCGGCTCACCGACCACATGGCCCGCGGCACGCTCGATCTTTCCGGCGTGAGGATGCTGATCCTCGACGAGGCCGACCGGATGCTCGACATGGGGTTCCGCGACGACATCGAGAAGATCCTCGCGGCCGCCCCCGCCGAGCGGCAGACGGTGTTTTTCTCGGCCACGATCTCGCCGCCGATCCGCCAGCTGGTGAGCGGGCACTCCCGCGATGCGAAGACGGTGAAGATCGAGCAGCGGGTCGTCGCCGGGCCGCCGCTGGTCGAGCAGGTCTACTACGAGGTGCGGCATCATGCGAAGTTCGACGCCCTCGCGCGGCTGATCGACTACTACGACGTGAAGAGCGGCGTGATCTTCTGCAACACGCAGCAGATGGTCGAGGAGCTGGCCGACCGGCTCGTGGCCCGCGGCTGCTCCGCCGAGCGGCTGCACGGCGGCATGGCGCAGGCCCAGCGGACGCGGGTGATGAACGGCTTCAAGAAGGCCGCCTTCCGGTTTCTCGTCGCCACCGACGTGGCGGCCCGCGGCATCGACGTCAACGACCTCGAGCTGGTGGTCAACTACGACCTGCCCTACGACGCCGAGGACTACGTGCACCGCATCGGCCGCACGGGGCGCGCCGGCCGCAAGGGCAGGGCGGTGACGCTCGTGTCGGGGGCGGGCATCTACAAGCTCCAGTCGATCGAGCGGTTTACGAAGACGCGGATCCGCCGCGAGCACCTGCCCACCGTGGCGGCGGTGGAGAGCAGGCGGTCCGACGCCCTCTTCGAGACCCTCCGGGCCCGGCTCGAGGCGGGGGAATTTCCGCGGGAGACGCTGCTCGTGGAGCGGCTGCTCGAGCAGGGCTACACGCCCACGGAGGTGGCGGCGGCGATCCTCGGCCACTTCGCGCCGCTGCCGGCGCAGGCCGCCGGCCCCGACGACGTGGCCGCCCCGCCGCCGGATCGCCCGCGCGGCCGGCCGGATCATCGCAAGCCACCCCACCACAAGCCGGCGCGGTTCGAACGCCGTCAGGGCGGCAAGCCACCGGGCAAGCGTCGCAAGTTCGGTCCCCGCGGCGGACCGCAGAAACGCGGCTGAGTCTCGTCGCCTTGCTGTCGTGCACACGGTCTTCCCCAATGAAAGCCCGAGGCGTAAGCCGAAGGGGCATTCAACGCTGCACCTCCCTCGCGGCCGCAAGCCAACCTACCGCCGCTGCATGGCGGGCGCCCCGTCGATCGAGTCGACGGCATCGACCACGAAGTCGGTCAGCTGATCGACCTGCATCTGCATCACGTCTACGGGCGACTGGCGAAACGACGGGTCGCTCCACAGCTCGAGACGCAGCTGCGCAATCTCCAGTTTCGTTTCCAACTGCTGGAGTTCATTGTCGGAGACTGCGGCAGCGTTCCTCGCCCGCACGGCCCGTGCGCCCTCGAGATCCTCGGCGGCGATCCGCACCCGCACGCGGGCGGCCGCCTCCTGCTCATCCACCGCATTGCCATGCGGGTTTCGCCGAGTCGCGTCGATCTGTTCCCGCAGGAGCACGACTCGATTGCGAAGTCGCCGCATGTCGGTTTCCGTGAGCAGGCCCGACATGCGGCGGTTGAGTTCCTCGGCTCGCGTCACCTTCAGCTCCGCCAGCCGCAGCCGTGCCGCGGCATACCGCTCGTGCACGGCCGCATCCGGCGGGTCAGTTGAGCGGCTCTCGGCCACGGGTGATCCCGACGTTGCCAGGATGAGACACAGGCATCCGCTCCCGACTGCCACCGGGATGCTGGCCAACATGAGTGGACGTCGTATCGGACGTGCGCGGGGCTCGGTCATGGGAAACCCTACGCATGCACGACGGCCGAAGGCCAGCATGGCACCCGCCTGCGAGACGGCTACTTGTGCAGGATCAGCTTGCCGGCCCGCGTCACCGTGAGCCGGTAGGTGTCGCCGTTGTGGAGGATGTGCACCTCTCCGCCCCCCTGGAGAAGATCGGCGGAACGGATGACCGGCGTGACGGTTCGAACGGCTGGTGTTCGCGGGGCCGGTGGCCCGGCGGCCGGCGGCGACGGGCCGTGCCGAGTGGCCGCCGGAACTTCGGTGCTGCGATCAGAACCGTCCCTAGATGGGGGGTAATTTGACACGATATTTTTCAAATATTGGCCAGCGTAAAGCCACTTGACACAGAGAAAAATGAACCTACCATTCTACTATTGATACTGATTCTCGTTCGCGACTTGCCTCAGTGTAGCTGGTCGGAGCCTCTGGGCAATCGCGAATCTTGCCAGCCAGCCTCGGGTCGTCCGTGACCCGTCCGCCAGCCAGCCCACATCCATGCGTTCGTCCTGAACGCCGGCTCGTGCTGGACGGAGTTGCTCGTGAATCGAAACGGCTGATGTCGCCGCTGGCCGTTGCCGGCGGACTCGTGAACGGCGTGTGTCCGTTTACCCATCACCTGCGCCAGGGCGTCAGCGGGCGTCCGGCATCACATGCATCGAGGAGTGTCTGGACATGGTTCATGGCTTGGTTCTGGGCTGCGTGAGAAAGCGGACCGCGTGCGCGTTGGCCGCGGTGATCTGCGGTGTGCTCACGGGGGCCGAGCGGGCGTCCGCTGTGACGGTACCGTTCACCGAGACGTTCGCCGGCAATGCGGCGGGCTGGGTGATCTCGCTCGTGCCATCCGGCACCGGAAGTCCCACGTGGTCGAGTAGCGGTGGCGTCGACAACGGTGGCTTCATTTCACTGAGCCGCACGATGTCCGCGTCGCAGTTCAACGGCTCGGGCTTCGGCTTCATCGCTTTCCGTGGCAACGCCGCCGCCGACGCCAGCGGCGACGCCTTCGTCGGCAACTGGCTCACGGCGGGTGTTTCCGCGTTCTCTGCGGCCGTACGGCACAACGCACCGGCGGCGCTCGACATGTACCTGCGGATCGACGCCGGCGGCGGCGCTGCGGCCAGCAGCGTGGTGTTCGGCGTGCCGAGCAATACGTGGACGACCATCGGGGTGCCGATCGTCGATTCCCCGTCGAGCTTCCAGTCGTACGGTGCCGGCAACTTCAGCAGCGTGTTCTCGAACGTGCAGAACGTGCAGATCGCGCTCGCTCCGACCCAGCCGGCCGAAGTGCTCGACGGCACGACGACGTACACGTTCGGGCTCGACAACGTGTCGGCGGTGCCCGAGCCCTCGGCCATCGCACTGGCGGCCACCGCAGTGGGATGCGTGGCGGGCCTTCGCCTCAGGCGGCGCGGCATGAGCTGCAGCGCCGAACTTCAGCAAGAAAGGAGCCGCTCGGCATGAATCCCGCGATGCACGCCCGCGGCACGTTGCCGCAGGGTGGCTCTCCCTCCATTCCTGTCACGGAGATCACAGATCATGGCCAGCCTGTTTCGATCGATTCGTCCTGCACTCATCACAGCGCTTCTCTGCAGCCTGCCGGGCACCGCGGCCGCCGAGTTTCTCGTGCCGTCGTGGCGCGGCAACGCCAACACCACCTGGTATCAGTGGGCCAATCCATACGGCACGGAGACGTCGCTCGGCGGCGATCCCGAATTGTTCTCCTACGCGCCGGGCAACTCGGCCGTGCCGTCACGCGCGCCCTCCGGCACCGCGAGCCTCGTGACACCGCTCATTCCGATCAGCACGGGCAACTTCTACAACGGGAGTTTCGGTTTCGGCACGTTCACGCCGGACACGTTCACGCTCTCGGTGCCCTCGTTCCTCCAGTCAGGCTCGGCCGGCACGATCTGGCTCCAGGTCCGCGGCGCACTGGGGGAATTCAATTCCTTCATCAGCACGCCACGGCTGACGGTCGGCAGCGGATCGGCCGCTGCGACGCTCGTGCAGCAGGTCGTCACGGGCACAGCGGGAGGCGGTGGCTTCGGCAGCACGGTCGTCGAGTCGCTCTATGCCTGGGACTCGGTCGTGACAGGCGGCGGCCTGCTGACAATCGAGTTCGAGAACGCCAATCATGTGTCGCTGATGGCCCTTTCCGTCGACACGGCCACGATCACGGCCGTGCCGGAGCCGACGACCGCGGCCATGGCGGCCGCCGCGGCGTTGGCGGCAGCGGGCCATGCCGGGCGGCGGTTCGTGCGGCGGCGGCGGGTGGCCACCGATACGGATCTCGACGCCGGAACACCGGCGGGTTCACCCTCGTCGAGCTGCTCGTCGTCATCGCCATCGTCGGCGTGCTCATCGGGCTCCTGCTCCCGGCCGTGCAATCGGCGCGGGAGTCCGCCCGCCGCGGCCAGTGCATGAGCAACCTGCGGCAGGTCGGGCTCGGGCTGCATCTGTATCACGACGCGAAGAAGCGGCTGCCGGCGGCGACCGCCTTTGGCAGTTCGTACGCCAGCGCGTTCACGCAGATCCTCCCCTACATCGAGGAGACGGCGATGGCGCAGCAGTACGACAAGACCAAGTCGGCTCTCGAAAATGCCGACGTCGTCAAGCAGCGGATCTCGCTGTTCCTCTGCCCGAGCATGGCCCTGCGGCGGGACGTACCCGACCCCACCTGTGACGAGGTGAGCGCACCGGCCAGCTATGCCTTCTGCACCGGCACCGGCTCGGCCTGGGTGATCCCCCACAACGGCGCCTTCGTCGACGAGACGGAGCCGGCGGTGCGGTTTCAGTCGATCTCCGACGGCCTCTCGAAGACGCTCCTCGCCGGCGAGCTCGACTACGGCCTCTCCAACTACCGCCGCAGCATGTGCCGGAACAACAGAACCGGCATGCGGTGGGGCACCACCGCCTGGGGCTTCGGCTACGCGGGCTTCTCGCTGGCCAGCGTGTTCGGCGTTTACAACGCCGACCGGTTGATCACCGGCAACAACGAGTACCAGACCTTCCGCAGCGACCATCCCGGTGGCTGCGTGTTCACGATGGCCGACGGCTCGACGCGGTTCGTCGAGGATTCCGTCGAGCGGGCCGTCCTGCAGGCAGTCGCCTCGCGGGACGGCGGCGAGGCGTTGACCCTTCCCTAAGGACTTCATCCATGCGGCGGCGATTCGAGGAGTACATGATGCACAATGGTCGATCGATGGCAGCTGCGGTCGTCGTGACGGCGATCGCCCTGGCGGCGGGCACCGCCCGCGGCCACTTCATCTTCGTTCTGCCCGACGAGGAGGGCACCCAGGCCCGCGTGATCCTCAGCGAGACACTCGAGGTCGATGACAACGTCGATCCCGCGCTCGTCGACGGCGTGAAGCTCGTCACCCGCGACGGGTCCGGGGCCGAAGCGGCCCTCACCCTCGGCCGTGACGGCGAGACGCGGCTCGTGAAGCTGGCCGAAAAGATGCGAGGGGCGATCCACGGCACGCTCACCCACGGCGTCATGAAGCATGGCCCCAAACCGTTCCTCGTCGTCTATCACCCCAAGGCCTGCCTCGGCTATCCGTTCGGCTCGGCCGCCCTGATCGGCCCGGAGTCGCCGGCGGAGATCGTGCCGGCCGGCCATCCGGGCGCCGTGCGGTTTCAACTGCTCTCCCGCGGCGAGCCGGTGGCCGACGCCAAGATGATCGTCCTCCTGCCGGATGGCAAGCAGCAGGAGGTCGCCACCGACGCCAATGGCCATACGCCCGTGTTCGACGCGGCTGGCCGCTACGGGGCCTGGGCCCGCCACGTGGTCGCCAAACCGGGAACGCATGCCGGCGATGCCTACGTGGAGGAGCGGCACTATCCCACGCTCGTGATGGACGTCCCGGCCGGCCACCGCGGCGCGGCCAAGGAGACCCATGCGACGTTCACGAAGACCGACAAGCTCCCCGCCTTGCCGATCGCTGCCTCCAGCCTGGGCGCTGTGGCCTGCGATGGCCATGTCTATGTGTATGGTGGCCACGTGGCCCCGGTGCACACCTACTCGACCGAGGCCGTGACTGGCCGGTTCTTCCGCCGGCCGCTGTCCGGCAAAGGCGATCAAGCCTGGGAGGAACTCGCCGGGGGCCCCGCGCTCCAGGGCATGAACCTCGCCACCCACGGCGGCAAGATCTACCGCATCGGCGGGATGGATCCGCGAAACAAGCCGGGCGACCCGGCCGAGAACTTCTCGGTCGCATCGGCGGCCTGCTACGACCCGGCCACGAATGCGTGGACCGACCTGCCTCCCCTGCCCGAGCCGCGGTCGAGCCACGACGTGGCGGTGATCGGCGACACGCTCTACGTGGTCGGGGGCTGGAACATGCTCGGCCACGACGGCGAGGAATGGTGCGACACGATGCTCGCGCTCGATCTTGCGAATCCGGCGTCCGGCTGGAAGACGCTGCCGCAGCCCTTCGTGCGGCGGGCCCTGATCGCGGCCGTGGACGACGGCAAGCTCTATGTGATCGGCGGCTTCACCGAGCACGAGGAGGCCAGCCGGAACGTGGACATCTTCGATCCCGCGACGGGCGCATGGGCGAAGGGTCCAAACCTTCCTGGCGAGGACCTCAATGGCTTTGCACCGGCCGCCTGCACGGTCGGCGGCCTGGTGCATGTGAGCGTGGCCGACGGCAGCGTGCACCGGCTCTCGCAGTCTGGCTGCCACTGGGAGCCGGTGGCGAGCGTCGTGCCGCGGATCGTGCATCGAGCGGTATCCGATGGCGA
>CAZXIG010000102.1:0-9624 GCA_964640405.1 uncultured Candidatus Kuenenia sp. | reverse complement strand
AAGGTAATGCCTCGTCTTGGACTCGAACCAAGAACCCTCTGATTAAGAGTCAGATGCTCTGACCAATTGAGCTAACGAGGCGACCGCTGCTTTTTACCCTTGACGGCGGGCATCGGCAAGGGCCGACGACATGCCGCGTTGAGGGATTTTCCCGCACCGGCTACATTCCCGCGGTCGCAAGGGTTTCCCTACCGTTCTGGAGGTTTTCGATGGGCAGGTTCGCCGGCATGAAGGGTCTCGTTCTGGGCGTCGCCAACGACCATTCGATCGCGTGGGCGATCGCGAAGGAGATCCTCGCTGAGGGGGGCCAGATCGGCTTCAGCCACCTGCCCGACCGGCCGGACGACGAGCGTCAGCGGAACCGCCGCCGGGTGTCGCAGCTCACCGATCCCGAGCCCAACGCGAAGTTCCTCGTGCCGATGGACGTGTCGAGCGACGACCAGATCGCGGCCGTGATCGACCGGGCGAAGCAGGAATTCGGCACGCTCGACTTCCTCGTCCACTCGATCGCCTACGCGCCCCTGGAGGATCTCAAGGGGGAAACGACCAACTGCAGCCGCGAGGGCTTCCGGATCGCGATGGAGACGAGCGCCTACAGCCTGCTCGCCGTGGGGCGGCTGGCCCGCGGCATCATGGCCAAGGATTCGTCGATCCTCACGCTCACCTACTTCGGCGGCGAGAAGGTCGTGCCCGGCTACAACATCATGGGCGTGTGCAAGGCCACGCTCGACACCTGCATGCGGTACATGGCCTACGACCTCGGGCCGGCCGGCGTGCGGGTCAACGCGGTGAGCGCGGGACCACTCCGCACGCTGGCGGGCCGCGGCGCGGGTGTCGACGACATGCTCGGCCTCTACCAGCACATGTCGCCGATGGGCCGCAACATCACGCACGAGGAGGTGGGCAAGGCGGGCGCGTGGCTGCTCTCCCGCGAGTCGCTCGGCATCACCGGCGAGATCCTCCACGTCGACGCGGGCTACAACATCATGGGTTCGCCCGGCCGCCTGCTCGACCTCGTGCCGAAGCAGGAATAACGGGGCGTCGAATTCGAGGCGGCCCGCAATATCCCCCGGCTTGCGCCTGGGGGCTTGTATTGGGAAACCACGCATAAAAGCCCCCATGCGCGAGCAGGGGGATATTACGGCGTCCATTCTGAGGCGGCGCGGATTATCCCCCGGCTTGCGCCCGGGGGTTGTATGGGACGGAAACGACCGGCCGCTCGGGGGCTTTCACGAAACCGGGTCGTGGCCGCCGGGGTGCCAGGGATGGCAGCGGCAGATTCTCGCGATGCCCTTCGCGGCGCCCCGCACCGCACCGTGCTTCTCGACGGCTTCACGGAAGTACGTGCTACACGTGGGCGTGAACCGGCAGTGACGTCCGAGCAGCGGGCTGAGCGTGTGCTTGTAGGCGATCACCAGCCCGACGAGCACGGCCGATGCCCCGCGATCGAGGATCGTGGCCGCTGCGCGACACACGCGGCCCAGGGATGTCACGCTCCACCCCTTCGCCGCGGACGTTGCGCCGCTTCGCCCACGCTCTTCCCGTAGCCGGGCCGGCTCACGATCCGCTTCACGAGCCCCGCAACCGCCTCGCGCAGCTGCGTCGCCCCCGCGGCCCCCGCCGGCGGCACGCCCGACCGCACGACGATCACGAGATCGGTTCCCCGTGGCAGCGACTCCCGCTCCGCACGAAACGCCTCCCGCAGCCGCCGCTTCCAGCGGTTCCGCACCACCGCCGTGCCGATACGACGGGAGACGGAAAGGCCCATCCGCACCCGCCCGTCTGCCAGCCCGTTGGCGGCCGCATACACCACGAGCGGCCCCGATGCGGCCGACTGCCGGCGATCGTAGACGTTCGCAAACTCGGTCGGCCGGAGGAGCCGGGCCGTGCGGGGAAATCCTCGTTTAGCGGGTGTCACCACCGCAGCTGCGTCCTGGGGCCTGCGGCGCTCGCCGCTTCCGCGGCGCGGGCGGCCTCCAACAGCCGCTCCACCGCCGCCGCATCGGCCCCGTCGGGCAGCACGATCTGCACCTCGGCGATCAGGTCCCCCTTCGAGCCGTTGGCATGCCGCACGCCCATGCCCGCGGCGCGGAGCTTCTTGCCGCCCGACGTGCCGGCCGGAATCCGCAGGGCGATCGTGCCCCAGGGCGTGGGGACGTCGACCTTCGCACCGGCGATCGCCTCCGAGAGCGAGACTGGCAGCGTGAGTTCGAGCGTGTCGCCGTCGCGGCGATAGACGGAATGCGGCTGCACGTGCACCTCGAGCAGCAGATCCCCGGCCGGGCCGCCCCCCGTGCCTGGCAGCCCCTGACCGCGGAGCCGCATCCGGGCGCCGTCGGGCAGCCCCTGCGGGATCGTCACGGTGATCGTCTCGGTCGCGCCGTCGCGATCGACCCGCACGTCGGTCTTGCCGCCGTCGATCGCGAGCCGGAACGGGATCTCGATCCGGGCCGTCACGTCCTCGCCCGGCATCTGCGCCGGCCGGCGCCGGCCGCGGGCCGTCTTCGCCCGACCGCGGCCGAAGAGGTCGCCGAATCCACCGGCGCCGCCGAACAGGCTTTCGAGATCGATCTCCTGGCCGCCGGGAAAGCCTCCGCCCCCGCCGGGAAATCCTCCCGGGAACGGTCCGCCCCCCCAGCCGCCGCCCGGTCCGCCGACGCCCTCGAACGAGCTGCCGTAGCGGTCGTACATCTCCCGCTTGCTCGGGTCGTTGAGCACGTCGAAGGCGGCCTGCACCTTCTTGAACTTCTCCTTCGCCGCGTCGTCGTCGGGATGGAGATCGGGATGGTATTTGCGGGCCAGTTCCCGGTAGGCCTTGCGGATGTCCTCGGCCGACGCCGTCCGCGACACGCCGAGCGTCTGATAGTGGTCGTCCGCCATCTCTGAATCCGCATGCCTCGAAACGGGAACCGAGACTCCGATTCTAAGACGCGAGTCGCGATTGAGAAGCCACGCCGGTGATCTCAGCCGCCCACGTCTGCCGGTGGCTCGACGGCGGCCACCGCGGGCCGCTGCTCCAGAAACTCCATCTGACACCGCCGGGCCGGCTCTCCGGGGCCCGGCTGGAGCAGGTGGAACACGCCGTCGGGCCGCAGTTCCCGAGCCCGGGTGTTGTCGGCCAGATAGACCGGCACGATCTCGCGGAGGATGCGATTGGCGAGTTCCGGCGTCTGCACGGGAAACATCACCTCCACCCGGCGGAAAAAGTTCCGCGGCATCCAGTCGGCACTCGACAGGAACACCTTCGCCTCCTCGTCCGGGCCGAAGACATAGATCCGGCTGTGCTCGAGGAACCGGTCGACGATGCTCCGCACACGAATCGTCTCGCTCAGGCCCGCCACGCCGGGCCGCAGCGAGCAGATGCCCCGGGCGATGATGTCGATCGGCACGCCGGCCTGGCTCGCGCGGTAGAGCGCCTCGATCACGCGATGATCGACGAGCGAATTGAGCTTCGCGAAGATGCGCGACGGCAGTCCGGCTTCGGCTCTGCGTGCCTGCTCATGGATCAGTTCGATCGTTCGCCGGTGGAGGTCGTTGGGCGCGACGATGAGCCGCTGCCAGTCGTGCCCCTGCGAGTAGCCGGTGAGCAGGTTGAAGAGGGCCGAGGCATCCTCGGCGATCGCCTCGTCGGCGGTGAACAGGCCGAGGTCGGTGTAGAGCAGCGCCGTCGTGGGGTTGTAGTTACCGGTGCCGATGTGCACGTAGCGTTTCAGGCCCTGCCCCTCCTGCCGCACCACGAGCGACACCTTGCAGTGGGTCTTGAGGTCGAGGAACCCGAAGACCACGTGCACTCCCGCCCGCTCCATCTGCCGGGCCCAGTTCACGTTGTTGGCCTCGTCGAACCGGGCCTTCAGCTCGACGAGCGCCGTCACGTGCTTGCCCGACTCGGCCGCCGCGATCAGCGCCCGCGAGATCGGCGAGTCGCCGCTCGTGCGGTAGAGCGTCTGCTTGATGGCGAGCACCCGTGGATCGTTCGCGGCACTCGTCACGAACTCCACGACGGGATCGAACGAGTCGTAGGGATGGTGGAGGAGGATGTCCCGCTGGGCGATCACCGAAAAGATGTCGGGGCCGCGGCGCTCGAGCCCGCGGGGCGTCCGCGGCGCGAAGGGCTTGTCGTGCAGCCGGGCGTAGCCGGGCAGCTTGTAGAGCTCCCAGATCGCCGTCAGGTCGAGCGGGCCGTCGATCCGGTAGACCTCGCTGTAGCCCGAGCCCTGCTCGTCGTCGCCCGCCTGCAGCCCTTCCTCGTCGATGATCATTCGCGCGAGCGCGGCGTCGGCCTTGGCGGCGATCTCGATCCGCACGGCCTGTCCGCGGGCCCGGGCCTTGAGCCGGTCCTCGATGAGCTTGAGCATGTCGTCGGACTCTTGCTCGAGCAGTTCGACGTCGCTGTCGCGGGTGATGCGGAAGCCGCACCACGACTCCACCTCGAACCCGCCGAACAGCTCCGGCAGCCTCGCCGAGACGACGTCTTCGAGCAGCACGAACGGCATCTCGCCTTGGCCGCCCCCGCCGACGGGCACCACCCGCGGCAGCACCTGCGGCACCTGCACGACCGCGAACAGCTTCTTCGGCCCGAGCCCTTCCGAGCGGTGCAGCATCACGCCGAGGTAGAGACCACGATTGTGGTAGCGCGGGGACGGATGCGCCGGATCGACCGCCATCGGCGTGAGGATCGGCAGGGCCCGCTCCTTGAAGAACCGATCGACCCGCTCCCGCTGCTCCCCGACGAGGTCGGCGTAGCGCAGCAGTCGGAAGCCCTCGGCCTCGAGCGCCGGGGCGAGGCTCTCCCGCAGGCAGCGGTATTGCCGGGCCACGAGTTCCTGCGTGCGGCTGGCGATCGCCTTGAGCTGATCGATCGCGCTCAGGCCGTCGGGGGCGTAGTCCTGCGGGGCGCTCTCGCCGAACGCCTGCTCCCGCAGGCCCGACACCCGCACCATGAAAAATTCGTCGAGGTTCGAGCTGAAGATCGCCAGGAACTTCAGCCGCTCGAGCAGCGGGTTCTCGGGATTCTCCGCCTCCTCCAGCACCCGGAGGTTGAACTCCAGCCAGCTCAGCTCCCGATTGATGAAGCACTCCGGCCCGATCGTGCTCTCCACCACGCCATCAGCCACGGTCGCCATGCTTCGAATACACTCCTTTGCAGATGCTCCAGTGTAGTTCCCCGCGGCCGACCGGGGCGGCTCATGCCGGAAATTCAGCCAATTTCACGCTCGATGGATATCGACCACCAGGCCATCGCCGCCACACTTTCCCGCCTGCCGGCCACCTGCCCGCCGGGCGGCCGCGGCTGGTGTGCCGCCCTGGCCTCGATCCTCGAAGCGACGGCCCCCAAGCCCGGCAACGTTCATCCGGGGGCCGCCTTCAAAGACCTGGCGTATGACGATTTCGTGGCGGCGGGGCTCGCCATCGCGCCGCCGCTCGAGGAAGCGCCGCGGGTGCCGCTCGGCCGCACGATCCTGGAAGCGGTGCGGGCATCACGCCGCGTCACGCGGTCCAACGCCAACCTCGGCATCGTGCTCCTGATCGCACCGCTGGCGGCCGCAGCCGATCCGCGGCGGGTGGATGCGGTCTTCGACTCGCTCACGCCGGCCGACGCCGCGGACGTCTGGGAGGCGATCGCCACGGCCCAGCCCGGCGGGCTGGGCACGACCAGCCGCGACGACCTCCGCGGCCCGCCGCCTAACGACCTCCGCGGGGCGATGCGGCAGGCCGCGAACCACGACCGGATCGCACGGCTCTGGGCGGAGGGCTATGCCGAGTTGTTCGCGGGGCCGGTCGAGGATCTCGCCGCGGAGTTGGCCGCAGGTCGGCCGCTGCTCGAGGCGATCGTGCGGTGCCAGCTCATGCAACTCGCCCGCGAGCCCGACACGCTCATCGCGCGGCGGCACGGCGCCGCTGTAGCTTCCGACGTCTCCCGCCGCGCCGCCGACGTGCTGGCAGCCGGTGCCGACTGGCGGGCCGCCGCGAACCGGTTCGACGCCTGGCTGCGGACGCCGCAGCGAATGAACCCGGGCACGACGGCGGATCTCGTCGCCGCGGCGGTGTACATTCTGCTGCTGGAAGGACGGCTGCCCCACGGCATCCCCCTGCCCCGATCGTTTTCCGTCACGCCGCCACACGCCCCCGCATCATGACATCGCCCGACACGCGTCCCGACGAACAGTTTCAGGTGAAGCTCCGGAAGGCGGTGCACGTCTTCTGCGCGGGCCACTTCATCACGCTCACCGACACGCTCTGCGAGGCGGTGCACGGCCACAACTGGACCGTGGGCGTCGACGTGGAGGGGCCGCCCGGCCGCCACGGCATGGTCGTCGACTTCATCCAGCTCCGCGATCTCGTCTCGGCGATCGTGTCGCGGCTCGACCACCGCATGCTCCTTCCCGACCGGAATCCGTGGCTCACGGTGACCACGGCGGCCGGCCCGACGGGCCGCGCCGAGACGACCGTGACGTTCGCCGATCGCCGCTGGGTGTTTCCGGCCGACGAATGCGTGATCCTGCCGGTGGCCAACACGACGGCCGAATGGATCGCCCGGTGGATCGGCACGGAGTTGATCGCGGCCCTCGCCGCGGCGGGCAACCCCGTCACGGGCCGCATCCGGGTCGAAGTGGACGAGTGCCTCGGCCAGTCCGCCGTGTGGCAACGGGGAAGTGCGTGAGCGATCCCCCGGCTTGCGCCTGGGGGCTTCCATAAATTCACCCGATACACGCCCGCGCAAGCCGGGGTCTCGTCAATAAAAGCCCCCATGCGCAAGCAGGGGGATCATGCGGCCGCCATCCCGAAACGACCCGGATTATCCCCCGGCTCGCGCCTGGGGGCTTCTATTGAGAAAACGCCCCGGCGGTGCCCTTCCTTATCCAAGCCCCCATGCGCAAGCAGGGGGATCGCTCACGCGTCGACGACGGCGAGCTTGCCGGCCGCCTCGAGCGCGAGCGAGAGCCCGCGGTCGCCCAGGCGAACCCGCATCAGCCCCGCCCCATCGGGATTGCGCTCCACCGCGCCGGTCGAGCCGAGCGTGAGCCCGCACTCCGTGAGGTAGCGGAGAAACGCCGACGACTGATCGAGCACGCGGGCGAGCCGAAACCGCTCGCCGGCGCCGCACTCCGCCAGCGATCGGGTGGCCGGGGCCGCGTCGGCCGCGAGCGACTGGGCGTCGGCCCTCGGGATCGGATCGCCGTGGGGATCGACGTCGGGGTGGCCGAGAAACGCGTCGATGCGATCGATGAGCAGATCGCTCACCGCATGCTCCATGTGCTCGGCCTCGTCGTGCACCTCGTCCCAGCTCATGTCGAGCGTGCGCAGCAGGAAGAGCTCGATGAGCCGATGGCGGCGGATCATCCGCAGCGCGAGCACCCGCCCCGCGCGGGTGAGGGCCACGCCTTCGTAGCGCCGGTGCGTGGCGAGCCGGGCCGCGTCGAGGGTCTTCAGCATGCTCGTCACCGTGCCCGGCGAGACGCCGAGCGCGGTGGCGATCTGCCCCGTCGTGGCCGGCTTTCCATCCAGGTCGGCGGTGATCTGAAAGATCGTCTTGACGTAGTTCTCGACGGTCAGGCTCGGCATGGATCGCACTCGTCGGAGGATCTCGGGGACTCACGGTAGCGGGGACGAATCGGCCTCGCAGCCGGGGCGGAGGGCCGCTCGTTGCCATCGCCGGGGGGCCACAGCATTATGACGTCCACGGAGTGGGTCGCATGCATCTCAACCAAGCCTCGTTCGAAATCGCGGAAGCTCTCTGTGCCGAGGCCGGGCGGGCCTCCGTTGTCTCCCATGAGATCGCCGGGGTGCGGGTCGTCGACTGCGGCGTCGTCGCGGCCGGCAGCGACGAGGCCGGACTGGCGATGGCTCACGCGGCGATGGGCGGCCTGGGCGACGTGCGGCTCGTCGCCGATGGCGGTTCGGCGTTCGCCGGCGAATGGCCCGAGTGCCCGTGGCCGGCCGTCGTCGTGGCGAGCGATCGGCCCGTGGCTGCCTGCCTGGCGGCCCAGTATGCCGGCTGGAAGGTGGCGGCCAAGAAGTATTTCGCGATGGCGAGCGGTCCGATCCGGGCCGCGATCGGCCGCGAGGATCTCTTCGACCACATCGGGATGCGCGAACGACCGGCCGTGGCGGTGGGCCTGCTCGAGTCGTCGGCCCTCCCGCCCCCCGACGTCTGCCTTCAGCTCGCCACCGATGCCGGCGTGCCGCCCGAGCGGGTCACGCTCCTCGTGGCCCGCACGGCCAGCCTCGCCGGCACGCTGCAGATCATCGCGCGATCCCTCGAGACCGCGCTCCACAAGCTGCACGACCTCGGCTTCGACCTCGGCCGCATCCGCCGTGGTCGCGGCGTGGCACCCCTGGCCCCCGTGCCCCCCGGAGACGACCTCGTCGCCATCGGCCGCACCAACGACGCGATCCTGTACGGCGGTCACGTCGTGCTCGAGGTCACGGGCTCCGACGCCAGCCTCGCCGAGATCGGGCCGCGGATGGTGAGCCGGGCATCGGCGTCATACGGGGCGCCCTTCATGCAGCTCTTCGAGCAGGCGGGCCGCGACTTCTATGCCCTCGATCCGGCCCTGTTCGCGCCGGCGCTCGTCGATGTCGTGAACCTCGAGACCGGCACGACGCTGCGGTTCGGCGGCCTCGCCCCCGATATCGTAGCCCGTTCGTTCGCGGCCATCCCGGCGGGAACCTGACCGATGCGGGTGGCCGTCGTCGGCGAGCCGGCCGGCTGGCACGTGGGCCGGCTCACCGCCGCGCTCGAGGCCCGTGGGCACTTGGCATCCGTCGTCCGCTGGTCGGAGATCACCGCGGGCATCGGCGTCGCACCACCTGCCGACGACTCCACGGCACGCGACGCGCCGGATCGCTTCGGCCCTCGGGCCTTGAACGAGGCCGATGCGATCGTCGTGCGGGGCATGCCCGGCGCCGCCGGCTTCCTCGGCAAGGCCGGCCCGGTGGATCGGCTCGAGGAGGTCGTGTTTCGCATGGACGCCCTCGGCCGGATCGCCAGCCGCGGCACCCGTGTGATCAACAGTCCCCGCAGCCTCGAATTCGCGATCGACAAATACCTCTCGCTCGCCCGGCTCGCCGCCACCGGGCTGCCGGTGCCGCGCACGCTCGTCGTCCAGGACGCGGCCGGAGTCGCCGCTGCGCGGGAGCAACTCGGGGGCGACTGCGTGGTGAAGCCACTCTTCGGATCGCGGGGCCGCGGACTCCACCGGCTCGACAGTCGCGACGCAATGGCCGACTGGCTCGACCTCCCGGAGATCAGGCAGCGGCCCGGTCAGGTCGTCTACCTCCAGGAGTTCATCCGGCACGAGGGCTGGGACGCGCGGCTCTTCACGCTCGGTTCGCGGGTCTTCGCCATGCGGCGGCGAGCCGCCCCCGGCGACTGGCGGGCGAACGTGGCCCGCGGTGGCCTCCCCGAGCCCTTCGCACCACCGCCGGAGTGGATCGACCTCGCCCGTCGGGCCGCCGCGGCACTCGAGACCGAAATCGCGGGCGTCGATCTCGTGTCAGCCCCGGATGGCCGCCCGGTCGTGCTGGAGGTCAACGCCGTTCCCGGCTGGCGGGCCCTGGAGACCGTCGTCGCCGCGGACATCGCCGCCGAAGTCGTTCGCCACGTGGAAACGACCGCCGGCT
>CAZXIG010000101.1:0-9691 GCA_964640405.1 uncultured Candidatus Kuenenia sp. | reverse complement strand
CGGCCCGATCGAGCAGGCCGAGGAGCAGGCCAAGAAGATGGCCGCCAAGGCCTGATCCATTTCCCGCCCGTCACCGAGCGACACCCATGGCCGACGCCAAGCAATCCGGTTCGATCAGGTGCGTCATCACGACGCCCGAGACCACCAGCCTCGACACGCACGCCAAGTCCGTCGTGCTGCCGCTCTTCGACGGCGAACGGGGCGTGGCCCCGGGCCATACGCCGTTCATCGGCCGGCTCGGCGCCGGCGAGGTGCGGGTGGTGGGTGAGCAGGGCGCCGCCGGCGACGCGGTGCGGCGGATGTTCGTGGAGGGGGGATTCGTGGAAGTGAGCCACGACACCGTCTCCGTGATCACTCAGCGGGCCGTGCCGGCGGAGGCGATCGACGCCACGTCTGCCCGAGCCGACCTCGAACAGGTGGCCGCCGCACGGGCCGCCGGTGACGAGGCCATCGCCGCCAAGCTCGAGCGGCTCGAAACCGCCCGCAAGCTCGTCCGCGTCGCGTCGCGGTCGCGGTGACTCACGACCGGCGGCGGGCGAGCGCCGTCAGGATCGCGGCCGGGATCTCAGGCAGCGGCACCGTCTTGTCGACGACGCCGAGTTCGATGGCGGCGCGGGGCATGCCGTAGACGACGCAGGTCGACTCGTGCTCGGCGATCGTCGTGCCGCCCGCCTGACGGATGGCCTGCATGCCGATCGCGCCATCGCTGCCCATGCCCGTGAGCAGGGCGGCCACGGCGTGGGGGCCGGCCGCCTCGGCCGCCGACCGGAAGAGCACGTCGACGGCGGGGCGGCAGTGGTGGACGGGGGGCGTCTTCAGGAGCTTCGTGCGGAACATGCCCGCGGAGAACTCGACGGCCATGTGAAGGTCGCCCGGTGCGATCACGCAGCTGCCGGCGCGGAGCAGGCCGCCGTCGGTGGCCTCGCGGACGTCGAACCCGCAGAGGGCGTCGAGGCGTTCGGCCACCACCTTCGAAAAATAAGCCGAGATGTGCTGGACGACCGCGATCGGCGGCAGGCCCCGCGGGAACCGCGGCAGGAGCTGCCTCAGGGCCTCGACGCCGCCGGTCGAGCCGCCGATGACGATGATCTGCCGGCTGTCGAAGGCCCCGGACGGGGCGGCGAGCGGGGGCTGAGGGGCTGCCGCCGGCGAGGGTGTCTCCGCTGTTCGTCGTCGGCCGACACCAGCGGCGGCGGCGGCCTTCACGTGGTAGGCCAGCCGTTCGCCGAGCCCACCGATCGACATCGTGCCGTCGGGCTTGGCGAGCACGTCCACCGCCCCCGCCTCCACGGCGTCCATGGCCGCCTGCGACCCGTGCTGGGCCAGCGAGCTCACCACGACCACCGGGAGGGGGTGATGCTTCATGAGGATTCGCAGGAACGTCAGACCGTCCATCCGTGGCATCTCGAGATCGAGCGTCAGCACGTCCGGGTCGAGCTGCGCGATCTTCTCACGGGCGACGTATGGGTCGCAGGCCGACCCCACGACCTCGATCTCGGGATCCCGCGAGAGCGCCTCCGTGATGGCTCGGCGCACGAGGGCCGAGTCGTCGACGACGAGCACGCGGATCGGGCGATCGGGCTGCTTGTTCATGGTGCGGTCTTCCACCTCACGCCGGCCGCCGGTAGATGCCGGGTCGCGCCGTCTCGAAGCGATGGGTCAGGCCGAGCAGGCTCTCCGCATGGCCGACGAACAGGTATCCGCCGGGGGCGAGCTGCTCGAACAGTCGTTTCACGAGTTCCTGCCGGGACTCGACGTCGAAGTAGATCATGACGTTGCGGCAGAACACCACGTCGAGTCCTTGCGGCACCGGGTAGGCGGGCTGGAAGAGGTTGACATGGTCGACCGCGACGTGCCGGCGGATCTCGGGCTTGAGCCGCACGCAGCCCTCCCGGCGGCCGAATCCCTTGCGGAAATATCGGGCCAGCAGGGCCGCATCCGGCAGCTTCACCTTGTCGGCGTCGTAGATGCCGAGCCGGCAGCGATCGAGCATGCGACGGGAGATGTCGGAGGCGTGCACCCGCCAGGCGAACGGCGGCTGCAGCCGGGCCTGCTCGGCAAGCACGATGGCGAGCGAATACGGCTCCTCACCCGAAGCCGCCGCCGCCGACCAGACCCGGAGCGGCCGGCCCGCGGCGGCCGCACGAGGGGCGAGCTCGGGGAGGACCATGCGGGCGAGCGCCTCGAAGTGGGAGGGTTCGCGAAAAAATTGGGTGTGGTTCGTCGAGATGAGGTCGATGAGCGTGCCGATCTCGTCGTCAGCCCCCGGTCGCCTGAGCAGCTCGCAATACTCCTCGTAGCTCGCGCAGCCCCGGGCCTCGAGGTGACGGGCGAGGCGACCTGCCACCAGCGCCCGCTTGTCGGGACCGAGCCGGATGCGGCTGCGGTCGTAGACGAGCCCCGCGAGGAAGGCGTAGGTCGCAGCTGAGAGTTCCGCCTCGGAAAAAAGCATGGGCAGGCGCTGGCTCGAGCGGCCCCGGTCTGAGGCCTCGCTCGCGGTCAGAAGTCCTTGAAGTTGCGATCCTCGGCATCGGCCGCCGCCGCGTCGTCACCGGGCATCGGGATCCGTGCTGCGACCGCGACCGCAGCCCGCGGCGGGCGTGGGAGCGCGGGTGGACGGGGGGCCGCGTGCGGACGGGGATTCCGGGCCGCGAGTGTCGTCGAGGCCGGTCGGCTCGCATGGGCCGACGCCGTCACGAGCGACCGCAGCCATTCGACGTGTTCACGCATGAGTTGCGACTGGCTCGTGAGCTCGGCGGCGGCGCTCGCCCCCTCCTCGGCCCGCGCGGCATTCTCCTGCGTCACCCTGTCGAGCTCCGTCATCGCCTCGCCGATCTGGCCGATCCCCTGCGACTGTTCTCGGGCGGCGGTGGCGATCTCGGCCACGAGCGTATCGGCGGCGGCGATCTTGGCCGCGATCTCGTCGAGCGAGCTGCCGACGCGGCCGCAGCTCTCGGCACCGTGGCGGCTGCTGGCGATGGCCGCCTCGATCTTGGCCGCGGTCTCGCGGGCCGCCGCGGCACTCCGCTGGGCGAGCGAGCGAACCTCGTCGGCCACGACGGCGAAGCCGGCCCCGGCCTCGCCGGCCCGCGCCGCCTCCACGGCGGCGTTGAGGGCGAGGATGTTGGTCTGGAAGGCGATCTCGTCGATGTCCTTGACGATCTTCGCCACCTCGCCGCTCGAATCTTCGATGGCCTGCATGGCGGCGTTCATCTCGATCATCGTGCGGGCACCCGCCTCGGCGGCACCGCGGGCCTGCAGCGCGAGATCCTTGGCCTGGGAGGCATTCCCCGCCGTGCTGCGGATCATGGCCGACATCTGCTCGAGCGCGGTGCTCGTCTCGGCGACACTCGAACCCTGTTCGCTGCAGCCGGCGGCGACCGTCTGGCTGATCGTCGCCAGCTGGCCAGACGCCGTCGCCGCCTGGGTGGCGCCGTCCTCGAGGGTGTCGGAGATCGTCCGCAGCACGCGGGTGGTCGAGCGGATCACGCCGGTGCCGAGCAGCACGCCGAGCAGCGACGCGAGGCCGACCGCCGTGCCGATGATGGCGAAACTGCTACGTACGTTTTTGCCCGCAGCCTCGACCTCACGGCTTGCGAGTTGGACGTTGTACTCGATGTCGGCCTTGAACAGGTCGTTGCAGGCCTGGGCGGTCGCTTCGACCTCGCCGCGCATGGCCGCCCGGGCCTCGGCGGCCTTCCCTGCGGCGGAGAGTTCCAGCACCCGGGAAGCCGAGGTGAGGAACGCCTGTCGGGCCGCCCGCGCGTCGGCGAAGATCTGGCGGTCTTCCTCGTCGCTGATGAAGGCCTCGTAGTCGGTGCACATCGCGGTGCCCTCGGTGCTCGCGGCATCAAAAGCCTTGCGGGCGGCCGTTCGTGCGGCCTCGTCGCTATCGTCGGCGGCCAGGAGACTGGTGCGAACCGACTTCATTACCAGGTAATTGCTCTCGATGATCCTGCTCAGCGTGACCACCGAGGGCAGCGAGTTGCCCGACAGTCGGACAACGTGCTGATTGAGGTCGGTGATTCGCCAGAGCGACACGGCTCCGAGCAGCAGCCCGGTGATCACGAGGGCCGCCAGGCCGAGGGCGATCCGGCGGGGGATGGTGAGATTCTTCATGGAAATCCTTTCAGGCGAACTCGCGGTCGGCGCGGGCGATGGATTCGAGGTCGATGAGCGTGGTCACGCCTGCTCCCGATCGGGCCATACCGGTGATGAAGCGGGTGTCGATGGCGGTGCCGAAGTCCGGAGGCGGCACGAGGTCGTCGGCCGTGTAGGCGGCCACCTCCTCGACGCCATCCACGATGGCGCCGTAGGGGCGGGTGCCGCCGCCCGAGGCCGCGACCTGCGCCACGACGACGCAGGTGCGGTCATGATCGGCCGGATTCGGCATGCCGAACCGGATGCGCAGGTCGACGACCGGGATCACCTTGCCGCGGAGGTTGATCACGCCCCGGACGTGCGGCGGCATCGAGGCGACCGGGGTGATCGGGCAGAGCCGAATGATCTCCCGAACGACGAGCACGGGCACGCCGTACGACTCGCGACCGAGAGTGAAGATCAGGTATTTGCCGGGCTGGGCCGCAAGCGAGGAGGCGGACTGTCCGACGGCGGTTGTGCTCATGGTTTCAGTCTAGGGGATGGAATGCTAGGCCGCGGTTTCGGCGGCAGCCGGTTTCAGTCGCACCAGCGCGTTGGTGTCGAGGATCAGGCCGACTCGACCGTCTCCGAGGATCGCCGCCCCGGCGAAGCCGCGGCGGCCGGCGAACGTTTCGCCGAGGCTCTTGATGACGACCTCCTGCTTGCCGAGCAGGTCGTCGACCAGCAGGCCACGGCACTCCTGGCCGGCTTCCACGACGACCACGATGCCGGATGCGGCATCGGCCACGCGCGTCGTCACGCCGAAGTGGGGGCCAAGCCGCAGGAGCGGCACGAGCTTCCCGCGGACGTTGACGAGCTCACCGCGGCCCTGCACCGTGGTGACATCGCCCGGCAGGGGCCGCAGCGACTCCCGCACGGCGAGCGTGGGCACGACGTACCGCTGATCGCCAACTGCGACCAACAGCCCTTCGATGATCGCGAGCGTGAGCGGCATGAAGATCGTGAAGGTGGTGCCGGCTCCCGGAATCGACTCGATCTCGATCTTGCCCCGGATGCCCTCGATGTTGCGCCGCACCACGTCCATGCCCACGCCCCGGCCCGAGAGTCCCGTGACCTGCTCGGCCGTCGAAAAGCCGGGCGCGAAGATCAGCTCCAGCACCTCGCGGTCGTCGAGCCCCGCATCGGCGGCGATGAGCCCCCGTTCCAGGGCCTTGGAGCGGATCTTCGTCGGATCGAGGCCCCGACCGTCGTCGGTGATTCGGATGACGACGAAGCCGCCCTGATGAAAGGCCGAGAGCCTGATCGTCCCCGTCGCCGGTTTGCCGGCAGCCTCACGGGCCGCCGGCGGCTCGATGCCGTGGTCGATCGCGTTGCGGATCATGTGTACGAGCGGATCGCCGAGCTGCTCGATGACGGTGCGGTCGAGTTCCGTGTCCTCGCCATCGAGCACGAGCCGGATGTCCTTGCCGAGTTCCACCGCCGTGTCGCGGACGAGGCGGGTCATTTTCTGGAACGTGCCGCGGACGGGGATCATTCGCAGCGCCATGGCCGTCCGCTGCAGGTCGGAGGTGATGCTCCGCAGCCGGCCCAGGGCGCGGGCGAGGTGTTCGTCGGTCTGTCGGCCGGACGTCGTGCCCTGCACGACCATCGACTGCGCGATCACGAGCTCGCCGACGAGGTCGATGAGCCCGTCGAGCTTGTGGGTGTCGACGCGGATCGACGAGGTGCCGGTGGTGGCGAAGGCTCGCGGGGCTTCGGGCGGGGCCGTGACGGGAGGAGCTGTCGTTTCGGAAGTCGCCGGAGTCGCCGGAGCGGCCGGCGTCGGCGCCGTGGCGGGCGGCGTCAACGCCGTGGCGGGCGTGGCCAGCACCGCGGCCACGGCTTCGAGAATGGCGGGCACCGGCAGGCTGAGCGTGCGGCCGACGTTGACGCCTTCGACCTGCTGCCCAATCTCCGCTACGAACTGCCCGAACACGTCGGCCGCGGCGAGGATGACGTCGATCGCGGCGCGATCAAGCGACCGCGCGCCCCGCCGTGCGGCGTCGAGGAGCGACTCCACGTCGTGCGCCAGCCGTTGCAGCACGACGAGCTTCATCACCGCGGCGTTGCCCTTGAAGGTGTGGAACGCGCGAAACACGGTCGCCAGCATCTCGGGATCGCCGGGCGTCGTTTCGAGGACGAGCACTCCCTGCTCGATGTCGCGAAGCAGATCCTGCGATTCCGCACAGAACAGCCGCACCAGTTCCGGATCGGAGTCGGCGGGCAGCACCGGCACGTCCTGACAGCCGGCTGGATCATCGATCACGAGCCGGCGGGATTCCCGTCGGGGAACGTTCGTGGCCGGCGTGACGGCGGGCTGCGGGGCTCCGCCGGCAGCGTGTCCGTTGGGCGCGGTGAGCGACGGTGGGACCGGAGGCAATGACTGGCCGCGATCCCATGCCGTCACGGCCTCGGTCATCCATTCATGCCAGCCGGCAAGGCGGTCGGCGACCACCGCGACCTCGTGCGGCGGCGCGTGCGGCATCCGAGCCGTCCAGCCGAGGGCCGTGGCGATGAGGCCGGGGATCGGCTCGGGGGCGGACTCCGCGGTCGGCAACAGCTGGCCAAGGAGGCCCGGAAGGGTGGATCCTGCCTTGCCCCCGCCGATGGCGGCCAGGTCCAGGAAAGCCAATTCCAGGCCGACCTGCTCGAGCAGGCGGCGGGCGTTTTCGGCCGGCGGCAGGGGGGGGAGGGGGGATTCCATGCCTGAATCCTAGCTTCGGAACCGCCGCCCTGCGGGGGCCCGAGCCGGCGGCCGCCGGGCCCGGAACGTGACCTAGACTTTTTCCGTGTTTCGCCCCGACGGAAGATTTCCATGAACACGATGCGGCTGTTGAAACTGATGACGCTCGGCCCGGTTCTCGGGCTCCTGCTGTTGGCCCTGCTGGCCTTCGTGAATCAGTCCGGTCTCAACCAGGCTCATCTCAATCGCTACGAGTCGCGCCGCCTCGCCGACGAGTTGCGGCACAGTTCCGATGAACTCACGCGGCTTGCCCGGACGTACGTCGTGACCGGCGATCCGGACTACGAGCGGCAGTTCTGGCAGGTGCTCGCCGTTCGCAAAGGCGAGGCACCCCGCGAGGACGGCCGGCGGGTCTCGCTGCGATCGCTCATGGAGCGGCAGGGATTCACGGCCGCCGAATTCGCCTGCCTCAAGCGGGCCGAGGACAACTCCAACGCGCTGGTCACGACCGAGACGATCGCCATGAACGCCGTGAAGGGGCTCTTCGCCGACGGGCAGGGGGGCTACACGCGGCGCGGCGATCCTGATCCGGATCTCGCCCGGCGGATCATGCACGACGAGAAGTATCACGCCGACAAGGCCTCGATCATGAAGCCGATCGGTGAATTCGAGCGTCTTCTCGACGACCGCACCGCCGCCTCGGTGGTCGCCGCCCGTTGGCGGAGCGATCTCCTGATGGCGCTGGTGGTCGGCCTCGCGACGGTCGCCGTCGTGATGGTGTGGCTCGCCATCCGCAGGCACGCGCAGGCCGTCCGCCGAGCCATCGACGAGCTCTCGACGACGGCCGCGAACGTCGGCGCGGGGGCGACGCAGGTGGCGGCCGCCAGCCTGTCCCTCGCGCAGGGCACCGCCGAGCAGGTATCCGCCGTCGAAGACAGTGCCCGCGCGGCCCGCACGACCAGCGGCATGGCAACCGCGAATGCGGGCCGTGCCCGGGAGGCGAGCGAGCTCGTCGGCCAGGAGCAGGAGCAGTTCCGGGCGGCCGCCGGCCTCGTCGGTGAACTGGTCACGGCGATCGGCGACATCGACTCGGCCGCCACCCGCATCTCGTCGATCAACAAGGTGATCGACGAGATCGCCTTCCAGACCAACATTCTCGCCCTCAATGCCGCCGTGGAAGCGGCGCGGGCCGGAGAGGCGGGCCTCGGCTTCGCGGTCGTGGCCGACGAGGTGCGAAGCCTCGCCCAGCGGTCGGCCCAGGCCGCCCGCGAGACGGCCGTTCTCATCGGCGAATCGCTGTCTCGGTCGCAGGCGGGACGTCGAAAAATGGGGGAGGTGGCCGGGGCGATCGACGCCCTCGCCGAGCGTTCGGCCATGGTCCGCCGGCTCGTCGACGAGGTGCATGCCGGCAGCCGCGAGCAACTCCGCTCCGTCGATCAGATCGGCGCCGCGCTCGAGCAGATCGAGAAGGTCACGCAGGAGGCGGCGTCGGGGGCCGAAGAGGGCTCCGCCGCCGCCGAGGAACTCTCCGCCCAGGCGGGCGGATTGCTCGACGTGGTGAACGTGCTCCGCCGCATGGTGGACGCGGGAGCCGGCGGCTAGATCTGCCAGTCGATGCCAGGCTCGGGGGCTTCGCCGCGCATGCGGAGCTTCGGCTTCTCGAGCACGACGGTCGTGTGGGGATCGACCGACCGAGTCAGCCACACGTTGCTGCCGATCACGGAATCGTGGCCGATCACGGTCGCACCGCCGAGCACCGTCGCGTTGGCATAGATCACCACGCGGTCCTCGATCGTCGGATGCCGCTTCGTGCCCCGCACGAGGTGGCCGTCGGCGTCGGTCTGGAACGAGAGCGCCCCGAGCGTCACGCCCTGGTAGAGCTTCACTCGGCTCCCGATCTCGCACGTCTCGCCGATCACCACGCCCGTGCCGTGATCGATGAAGAAGTGGTCGCCGATCGTGGCTCCCGGATGGATGTCGATGCCGGTGCGGGCGTGGGCCCACTCGGCCATCATCCTCGGGATCAGCGGCACCTCCAGCCGGTGCAGAATGTGTGCCAGTCGGTGGATCGTGACCGCCTCGAGCCCCGGATAGCAGAAGATGATCTCGTCGAGCGTGCGGACGGCCGGATCGCCGTCGTAGGCCGCCTGCACGTCGGTCGCGAGCACCCGCCGCAGCTCGGGAATCCGCTCCAGGAACTCCACGGCCTTGGCCTGGCCGAGGGCCTCGAAGTCGGCCTCCTCGGTGCACTGCTGCACGGAGTCGGGCGCCGCCGGCACCTCGACCCCCTGCTCGGCCGCCGTCCGCTGCGCGGCGAGGCTGTGCCGCAGGGCCCGACCGATCTGCGTGGTGAGCTTGTCGTGCAGCCCGTCGACGAGGTCGCCGACGTGGTAGGTCACGTTGCCGAGGTGCAGGTTCTCCCGCCGCCGATAGCCCGGATAGAGAATCTCCTTGAGATCCTCGCAGCAGGCGATGATCGACTCGTAGTTCGGGAGGGGGCAGTGCCCGAGATAGTTGATCGTCGGGACGTCCTGGTACGTCTCCACGATCCGCCGCGTGAGTTCGGGCAGCTGTTCCTTGATCCGCACGTCGGTGGCCATGAACGTCGATGGTAGAGGCGGGCCGGAACCCCGGCAAACAATGCCCTCGTCCATCGGCGGGGCGGTGGGCCGAAATTGAGGGTTGTTCGGGGTTTGGGGCCGTAAGACCGCGTCCGCCGGAAGTCCGGGAAAGCCCGGCTGACTCTGCGGCCCTCCCCCTTTTCATGGTAGCCCGGCTCGGGCCTGCACATGCCCTCTCGCGGACGTTCGCGAAGGACATCCTGTCCTTCGCTCACTGCATGTCCGCTTCGCTTTCGGCATCCTGCCT
>CAZXIG010000100.1:0-9942 GCA_964640405.1 uncultured Candidatus Kuenenia sp. | reverse complement strand
CGTGTCGGGCAGGGCTTTCAGCCGCCCGCCCGGCGGATCGGCTTTTCTGGCCACGCTCCGAATATAGCCGGTTCGTCGCCCGCACCCCGTAGTCCGCTCACTCGGAGAGTCTCGCGGGCCGATTCCGCCTGCGGAGCCCGGGCGGCCATGCTCATGCGGGAGAAGAGCACCATGATGGCCATCGCGCCGAACAACACGCCCAGCAGGAGCCCACAGATGCCCAATACTGGGTTGCTCGTGCCGTGCTTGCGGCCGCGCCCCATCGCCGACACGATGCCGAGCGCGACAGCACCAAGGCCGACCACTCCCGCCCATGGCAATGCGCCGATGAAAAACAGCAATGCGAAGCTCGCGCACCCCAGCCAGAAGGCCGAGCGCCCACTGCTCATCAACGACCATTCCTTTGGTTTTTCACCGGCGTCCATGACACCTCCTCCAAGATCGTGTGATCGTCGGGCATCCGCTGCGGTGCTTGTTTGCAATGCTTGATGGCCGTCGGAATGGAAGGCGAAAAACAACTCCCGAGGCGGACGCCAGTGCGTACGAAGATCCGGGCGCGTCCGGTTTTCACATGCGGCTCCGCCTATATCCCCATGGAGGAGGTGTCGCGCCTCCGGACCGCTCTTCCGTCTCGACTTTCGTGAGCACCGACCTCTCATGAGTACGCTTCGCCTTCGTGTTTCGGCCTCCGCAGCGGCGGCTGTCGTCTTGGTGGCGGCTCTCCTGCCCATTCAGGTTCGGGCTGACGTGACGTGCGGGCGTTGTGGTTGCGTCATGCATACCGACAAGGCACCGCCGAAGTGCTGGGAATGTGGGCGTCCCCTCTTCACCCCGGCTCCGAATCCTGGCCCGGATTCCGATCTGCCCCCCGATGGAGACTTCGGCCCGATGTCGAGCGGCTTCGAACTCGGGGTCAGGTTCGTGGCCACGCCCCGCGGGATTCGGGTGATCAGCGTGAAGCCGGACAGTGCCGCCGACGGGGTGCTGTTCGTCAACGACATCATCGCCGCCGCCGCCTATCGGGACGACAATGGCCGGAAGCGGCAGTTGCCGACACGAACGAGCGCCGAGATGGAGACCGTCAAGCATCTCGCCGGCCAGTCGAAGACGGCGCTGATGATTCGGCGGCCAAGCGGCCAGGTCCGCTACGCCTTCGTTGTCTTTCAGCCGATCGGCGGCGCGGGAACCCCGGTGGAAGCCGCGGTTGACGGCCGGTCTCGGAGCTTCACGAGCAGCATCGAGATCGACGACACCGGTGAAGCCAAGGAGCTCTTCGGTGGTCTGCAGGAGCCGGCCGTCGTGCCCCAAGGAGGCGGTGGCGGCGGGAATGGCGGACGCGGCGACGGCGCCGAGGATTTTTTTAACGACCGCTGACCGGCGACGGTCGCCGAGGATCGGAATTCCTGCTGGCATCGCGTCCGCTTTGAAGCCGGATTTTCGCCTTCTCACATACGGGCTTTTTCGCTCGCCCCTTTTCTCCGATTGGACACGTCATGCGCTCCATTCTCTCCGCTTTTTCCGTTGCTTTCGCTCGCACATCCGCGAGTGCCCGTGCTCGTCGGTGCCGCTGTCTTCGGCGGCAGTCGATCGCTATCGGCGAAGTCCTCGAGAGGCGTTTCGCGCTGGCCACCCTGCCGTCGCTCTCGATCGGCGGGATTACCGAGGCAAGCTTCCTCGACGCGCCTGGCAGTCGTCTGTTTGGTGACACCGTCACCGTGCGGATTTCCGGGGCGGCTGGGGCCGCGTCCTTCTTCGACAAGGATGGGGGCCCGGTCGACGATGGCGACGAGATTGGGCAGGTGGTGATCACAGGCGCAAGCCCCGATTTTCATGTTTCCTACTCGGCTCGCGTCAACCAGCCGCTCGTGCCGCCGCCCCTGCCTCCCGCCCCGGGCGAGTTCTCGATCACGCTGTCATACGATGCTCCTGGAGACTTCACCCAAGAGCAACGCGATCTCATCGATACGGCCGTCGACCGTTGGGAGTCGATCATCCGCGGGGATCTCGCTTCAGTCGTCGATCCGACGTACGGCGTGATCGACGATATCGTCGTCACGGTGCAACGCGGCCTGCTCGGTGGGGGGAACGATGGCGAGGGTGGCACCTTGGCCAATGCGATCCCTCTCGAGTTCCGTGATGCCGGTGCCGGCCTGCCCTACCTCGCGGCCATCGGCCTCGATCCGGACGACCTCGGTAGCCCGGAGTTGCTCGGCATCGTCGTTCATGAGTTCGGGCATGCCTTGGGCTTCGCCTCAGCCGCGCCGGTCTTCCAGGGCAACAAACTGGGGGATTTCTTCGTGGGCCCGAATGCGGTCCGCGAATACGTCGCGATTTTTCCCGCCACGGCCGACCCCAATGGCGTTCCTCTCGAGACGTCTGGCGGGCCGGGAACGGCCGGTGCTCACTGGAGCGAGGACGTATTTCAAAACGAGATCATGACGGGATACGTCGGTACCGACATGCCACTGAGCCGGCTGACGATCGGTGCTTTCGAGGACATGGGATACGCCGTCGATTACGGAGCGGCCGATTCGGTCGGATCGGACGGGATCGTGTCGATGGGTGCTATCCAGAGCGACCGCATCATCAAGGGAATCTATTCGGTGAAGGATGCCGGCTCGACGCCCGAGGTGGACTTCGTCCTGGGCGGATTCGCGGGCCCCGGCCTGTCGAAGGAGGGCGGCCTGTTTGTCGATGTCGTCAGCGGCGACATCGTCCTGGCCACGGGGCTTCCGGCCACCTCTTCCATCGGGATTCGCCAGTCGCTGGAAGGTGACCTGGTGCTCGGCACGTCCCCGAAGGCGACGGCCGACGGGCGGGTATTCATTCAGTCGGCAACAGCTGGCACATCCATCCGCGTGGCTCGCAGTTCGGCAAACGCCGGCCGTAACTCCAAGTTTGTTTTTGTCGGAGGCTCGGACTCCATCGGTTCCGACGTCACGTTCGCTGGGCCGTTCGGAGGCCGCATCGACATCGCCGGATCGACGACCGGGAAATGGACGTTCGTCGGAGGCGTTGCCCCGGGCGCGACGCTCAATGCCCTGAGTTGGAACGAAGTGCTCGTGCAGGGGGATTTCGCCGGACGCTTGAACGTGGCCGGCTCGCCTGGATTCGTACGGATCGTGGGGAACGTGTCTACGGAAGGCATGTTGACGGGCGGGCAGATTGATGTTCGCGTGACGGGAGACTTCGCCGGTACGTTGCAGGCATCGAAGGTAGAGGTCGATATCGAAGGGTCGGTTCGGCGTCTGGGCAGGTTGATCGCGACGGCGGTCGGCGATGTGGATCGCACGGATGACGTGAACTTCCGAATTGGCGGCATGCTGCAGGGCACCGTTGATGTCGGCGTATTCGACGGCAATGACGATCTCGCGGCGACCGTTCTCCTTGTCGGGCGCGGGGTGTCGAGTTCCGGCCGGTTCAACGTGGGGAGTTTCGCCGACACCGGACGCACCTATGCCTTCGGAGGCGACTTCCTCGGAAACCTGCGGGTGCTTGGGAGTCTTCCTGTCAACCTCCAGTTCCGGGGCCGAGCCGATCGGGTGACGATCGGCGGGAATGTACTCGCCGACATCTCGGTGGCAGGCCGATTGGCGTTCCTGCAATCGAACAGTTTCTTCCAGCCCTCGATTCCAGGAACGACCGGCGTGTTCCGTCGCGATCCTTCGTCGGCCGCTACCGGGACGCTCACAACGACCGGTGGGTATAAAGTGGTTCTGCCGAAGCTAGCCTGAGTCGTGAGTTCACGTTTCGCCTGCTTCGCAACCCAGCCGCAGATTCCTGTTCATCACGCGGTGAACCGTCCGCGAATCCCATGCATGTCGATCCGGCTGTGACCGTCGACCGCTGTGGCTGCATGCGAGGCGTGATCCTCGTGACGCGGTGCGGGGCGCCGGCCGTTGACCGGTGCAGCAGTTGCCACGACGCGGTGTGCGAAGAGCACGCCGCCACGTGGGCTGGACTGGTTTTCTGCACCAAATGCATGGACGGCTTCAAACGCCCCGCCACGCAGCCGGGGGGCGACGTCGTGTTCGTCGATGCGAACGAGCCAAGCTGGCATTCAGAGCCCGATCCACCGGCGCCGAAAATGGGTATGCCGACGCCGACTCAGGCCGCGCCTGCCTCGAGCACTGACGACCCATTCACCGCCGAAGACTACGAGGCCTTCGATGCCGTCGGCGATGCCGACATGAATGCCGGAATCGACGATGGTTTCGACAGCTGACACACTGATCTATGCGATCGGAGGCGGGCATGGGCACGCCCGGCGCGGGTGGCTCGTGCAGCGGGAACTGGCGCGGGCCGGCCACGAGGCGGTGCTCGTCGTTCGCCCACGATCCGACATCCACCTCCCCGGCGGGCCCGGCCCACGGCTCCATGCGGAGAGCCTTGCCGACCGACGGCTGCTTCCGCTCCGGCGGAATCCGCCGCCGCGGCTCGTGGTCGACACGTTTCCGACGGGCTGGCAGGGTGAGCTCGACCACCGGTTTCTCGCGAGCTTCTCCCGCCGCTCACTGGTCGCCCGCTTTGCGAACGGGCTCCCCTCGCCGCCGCTCGCCTACGACCGGCTGATCGCGCCCTATCCAGCCAGCCGCTGCGAGTGGCAAGGCGGGCTCCGTGCGGCCGTCCACGCGGGCTACCTCGTCGATGCCACCCACGTCCGCGTCGAGCCCGACGACGCGACGTGCACAGTGTTCGACCCGGCCGGGCGGGCGTCGCCACGGCTGCGACAGGCGTTCGTCAGGCTCGCGGCCCGGGCCGGCCTCCGTTGCAGGTTTCATGATTCGCTGCGCGATCCTCTGCGGGCCGGCAAGCTCGTGGTGATCGGGGCGGGCTATCACACCTTCTACGAGCTGCTCGGCCGCGGGCTCGACGTCCGGTTCATGCCGATTCGCAAGCGATACGACGACCAGTCCCGGCGGGCGGCGCTGTTCGGGCTCGAGCTCCGCGGGCTCGACGAAGTCTTTCCGTGGATGGCTGCCGAGGTGCGGCCCGTCGTCGAGGATGTCCGCATCGACTCGGAGGCCTGGCGAGCCCTGGTGGAGGATTAAGGCGTGTTCTTCAGATACGACATCTCTCCGGAGCGGATGCGCCGGCTGTTCGCCTCCTTTCGCCGACACGCCGCGCGCGTCGATCGCGTCCGCCGCTTCCACCTCACCGTGGCGCTGCTCCTGGTGCCCGCGTGCAGCGCCGTGACGGCGGGGCTGTTTCTCGCGCCGCAGCTCACCGGCCTGACCGCCCGAGGTCTTGCCGTCTACGGCATGTTGCTCATGGCCGGCGTGGGATTCCTCGCGGTCGGGTGGGGCGTGAGTTCGCTGCTCGCCGGCATCCGCCATCCGCTCGGCCTGATGGGAGGGCCGGTGGTGCCGCTCATCCTCGGCCTGCCGCTGATCTTGATCGCCGTGATGGCTTTCCCGAAACCGTCGCTCGCCTCGGCCTCGGCTGCCGACGTCTGGATTCCTTGGGTCTTGGCGACGCTGGCGGTGATGGTGCTGAGCCGGTTCATTTTCTGGGTTCGCCTCGCCGATGCGAAGGTCGATCCCGTCGAACTCGGACATCTCACGTCGACGATCGAGCCGCTCCTCTGCGACCTGCCGCCCAACGCCGTCTGCTCGCTCGTGTGCAATCCCTATCCAGCCCGGTGGACGGCCACGATGGAAGTCGTGAAGCTTGGCGGACGCACTCTCGGGGTCTTCGACGACGTGCTGCTCGACTTCCGGGCCGAGTTGCCGGAACGAACGCGGCTCGTGCTGCGGACGCTGCACCGGAGGATTGACAAGTACAAGAACCGGAAGCAGAAGTTCAAGGGAAGCAAGCATGTCGTCACGCAGAGTTTCCGGCTGGAGCAGCCCGGTGCCGGCCCGCTCGACGAGCGGGCCGCCGAGGCGTTCGACGCCCTGGCGGGCCGTATCGCGGTGGCCAGCCCGACACGTGTGACGCAGCACGCGCACGATGCGGTTGACGATGGGCTGCGTCTCTGGGTGAGGCACAAGCACAAGTTTCCGCACGTCGGGCCGCTGCTGCCGTCGCATCTCCCCGCACCGGATCGCACGCTCGCCACGATCAGCGAACTGTCGCGATTCGTCGCAGGGCTGGGCCGCTGACCCTGCGGGTCTTCACTCGCCCGCCTGCACCCAGAGCAGCACCCGTACGGCGGGCTCGAGCGGCAGCGAGAGCACGGCCGCCTGTCGCAGTGACACGTCGCCCGCCACGATCGTGCCGCGGCTGCCGTTCTCGTATCGAGTTTCGAAACCGCCGTCGCGGGGCTTGCCCTTGGCGACCCGCGTCGAGCCCGTGCCATAGACGTTGAAGCTGTCGGGCTTCACTTTCGCGCGGTGGCGAATGGTGTCATCGAGGTCGTAGAGCTTGAACGTCTCCTCCGATCCCTCCAACTCCCGCTTCACACGCCACAACTGATTGCCGGCATCGTCCAGAATTCGCGCCTTGGAGCCATCGACGAACTCGAGCCGAAATCTCGTCTCGCCGCCGGGCCCTACGAGCCGCGCTTCCGCGGCGTCGCCTTCCACCCGCAGCCGTGGTTGATCGGAGCCGATGTCGGCGATGATCGCGTCGTCGGCCCGCTCGATCGTGATCTCACCGCCGGGGCTGCTCACCTTCACGACGCGGGACGGTGCGAGGAGCGTCGTCGGCAGCGGGAGGGCCTGCGGCAGGACGCGGCCGCCGGCGACGAGTTGTTGGGCGGCGACGGTGCTCGGCGTCGCCCGGATAAGGCCGATGCTGAAGGCCGAAATGACGAGCCAGGCGACCACCAAGCGGTTCGCGAGGCCGAGATGCCGACGGATGGCTGACGGCAGATAGCGAGCCAGGCGGTAACGGCTCCATGGCCACGCTCGGCCAGCGCCGGCGTCCGTCGGCCGACACGACGCGGTATGCTCTGCTCCCACGGCGGCACCTCGTCCACGAGTGAATGAGACTCGGTTCAGACCGGTTGGACTATAGCCTCATGCGGGTCGTGTACGCCAGCTTCGACGAGGTTCCGTCGTTCAAGGCCGCCAGCACCCACATCCTGGCCAACTGCCGGGCGACCGTCCGTCGCCATCGCGTCACGCTGCTCACGATCGGGGAGACCGAGTTGCCCCCGGGCCCGGCCTTCGTCCACATTCCCGCCGCACTTCGTGAGCCGAATCTTCTCCGCCGAGGCCTCGCCTTTCGGGCCTTCGTGCGCCGCCATCTCGAGCGGGAGCGTCCGGACGTGGTGCATTTTCGCACGCCCTGGGAGGGCATGGCCGCCGTCGAACTCGGCCTGCCGTCGGTCTACGAGGTCAACGGGCTGCCGTCGCTCGAACTGCCCTACGTGCATGGGCAGGTGACGCCCCACGTCCTGGGCGTGCTGCAGCGCTGGGAGCGGGCATGCCTCGCGCATGCGACGCGGATCGTCTGCCCTGCCGCGAGGATCCGGGATTTTCTGGTGGAGCGGGCCGCCGTGGATCGTCCCGGACGGATTGTCGTCATCCCCAACGGCTACGATCCGGTGCCCGCGATACCCTCGCCCGGCGTTGATGGGCCGCTGCGGGCGGTCTATCTCGGCACGCTCCATCCTTGGCAGGGCATCCACTGGGCGATTCGGGGGTTCACGCAGCTCCGGGGCCGCTGGGAACTCGTGATCCATGGCATCGGTCGGCGGGAGTGGCTCGAACGCATGCGGCGCCGCATCCGGCGACACGGCCTGCTCGACACCGTGCGGCTGGAGCCGCCGCTGGACCGCAGCCGGTTGCATCAGGGGCTCTCCGGATTTCACGCGGGGCTCGCCCCGCTCCTCGACACCGGCCGCAACACGGAGCAGGGCTGTTGCCCGGTGAAGATCATGGACTACCTCGCCCACGGGTTGCCGACCGTCGCCGCCGACCTTGCCGTCGTCCGGCCGTTGATCCGCCATGGCGACAACGGGCTGCTCTTCCCGCCGAACAGCCTCCACGGGCTCGTGGCTGCCCTGCAAGCACTCGACGACCGCCGCGACGAGCTGCCGGCACTCAGGCAGCGGGTGTATGCGTCACTCGCCCGCCTGCCGACGTGGAGCGAGTGCAGCCGACGCCTCGTCGAGGTCTACGAGTCGAGCGTGGCGAACTCCCGCAGGTAGCGGTCGGCCTCGATCTCCGCCGAGTGCTCGAGGGCGGCCGCGCGGGCCGCCTGGGCGATTCCGGCGGGGTCGCTGCGGATCGCCTCGGCGGCGCGTCCGAGCGCCGCGGCCAGCCCCGCGGTCGACCGGGGTGGAAACAGAAAGCCGTTCACGCCGTCGATGATCACGTCACGGGCACCGCCCACCGCCGAACAGACGCACGCACTTCCGCATGCGAGCGCCTCGAGCATGACGTTGGCCATGCCGTCGTGGATCGACGGCACGCAGACGATGTCGACGTCGTGGTAGTGGTCGACCAGTTCCCGCTCGTCGGCGGTGAACGGCCGCAGGTCGACACGTTCGCGATGCTCGGGATACAGGGTGAGGAATCCGTGGATCAGCCGCCGGCTCTCTTCCCGCAGGCTGCCGACGATCCGCAGGTCGAACGTCGTGAAATCGAGTGCCGCCAGCAGCAGCTCGAGCCCCTTCTTCTGCTTGACGTCGCCGAACAGACCGACGACGGGCCGGAGCCGCGGGGCCGCCGGAGTCCGGCAGTCGAAGGTCGCGGTGTCGACGCCATTCGGAACGTACCGCGTGACAGCCCGGGGCCGGTATGCCCTGATCTTGCACTCCATTTCCCGGCTCACGCAGAAGACGCGACTGGCCGCGTCCAGCGCATGCAGGATGTGCATGCCGTAGGGCCCGAACACGTCGAGATCGATGTCGTTGCCGCGGGCGAAGAGCACCGGCCGCCGGCCGCGCCGGGCCGCCGCCAGCGTCACGGCATGGGCCAGCCGCTGGCAGTAGAAGGCCGCGAAGACGGGCTCGACCGCCGTCTCGGCCTCCTCGTCGAGGAGATCGGCGATCCGTTGCAGGGCGGCTTCGCCGTCGCCGGTCTGGCCCACCTCGAGCGTGGTCAGGCCGTCCAGTTCGCCGCGCCGGCAGGCGAGTGAGGCCACGTCGCCCGTCGGCACGACCACTCGCACATCCCATTCGGCCGCGAGGTATCGGGCGATGCGGGCCGCGCTCACCCCCACGCCGCCGATCGCCGGACGGCCGAGGGCCGGGGTCGTGAGGAGGATTGTTCTGCGACCCGGGCCCACGACGTGCGGCATTCCTGCGGGGATGGTTTGGGTCCGGGGACGGCTCGAGGCCCGCCTGGATTCGAGGCCGGCCTGGATCGGCCCGTGGCGGGGACCCCGTCAGCCTCCGCAGCGGAGTCTAGCTGTCCGTGGCAAAAGCGAGGTTTCGAACAAAATTTTTTTGAGCGGCGCGTCCGGTTTCTTTCCAGCCTTACGCCTTCACTACAGAGGCCGTCTTTTCTCCTCTTTTCTGCCTTGTCTGTTGGCCCCCCAATTCTCCAGTCGCCCTTTAGGGAGTTCCCCCCCGTGCGTACGACGAATCGCTTTGAATTCAGCTTTTTGGCGGCGTGCGCCGTCGTGATCGGGTCGGTGGGCGGCCTGGCGACGCGGGCGGTGGCAGAGCCCCCGCTCGAGCAATACATCACGCTCGACGACGGGCTCTATGCCCTGCAGGCGGACGGCACGTATTCGAAGGTCGAAGGCAGGCGGCCGCAGCCCCAGTCCCGCGTCCACCACGACCATCACCACCATCAGGGTGAGGCCGTGCCGCAGTCCGGCGGCAAATATCTCCGGCTCGACGACGGCCTGTACGTGCTGCAGAGCGACGGCACCTACATGCGGGCCGAGGACATGCCTCGCCCCCAGCGGCCCGTCCCTTCCGGCTCCGGGCAGGGTGGGAATTGGGTGCAGGGTGGGAACGGGCAGTCGTGGCAGGGCGGTCAGAGGATCCCCCAGCAGCAGTGGCAAAACAACGGCTGGAACAATCAGAACAACGGCTGGAAC
>CAZXIG010000099.1:0-9957 GCA_964640405.1 uncultured Candidatus Kuenenia sp. | reverse complement strand
CTGAAAAAGTATCTGGGCTCTTTTTTCTGGCAAAAAGAGTCCTGACACCTTTTCCGCCGGGGGCTTTTGGATTACGGCAACTGGATCGCCATCGGCTCGCTCGTGCCGGCGGCCTCGGCCGCGGCCATGTCGCGGATGTCCTGCGTGATCTTCATCGAGCAATACTTCGGGCCGCACATGCTGCAGAAGTGGGCGCTCTTGAACGTCTCCTGCGGCAGCGTCTGGTCGTGATACTTGCGGGCCGTCTCCGGATCGAGGGCGAGCCGGAACTGCTCGTTCCAGTCGAAGTTGAACCGGGCCCGTGAGAGGGCGTCGTCGCGGACGCGGGCGTTCTTCCGGTGCCGGGCGAGATCGGCCGCATGGGCGGCGATCTTGTAGGCGATCACGCCCTGCTTCACGTCCTCCGCGTCGGGCAGGCCGAGGTGCTCCTTCGGCGTCACGTAGCAGAGCATCGCCGCCCCGCTCCAGCCGGCGAGCGCCGCGCCGATCGCGCTCGTGATGTGGTCGTAGCCCGGCGCGATGTCGGTGACGAGCGGCCCGAGCACGTAGAAGGGCGCCTCGTCGCACTCCTCCATCTGCCGCTTGATGTTCATGTCGATCTGGTCCATCGGCACGTGGCCGGGCCCCTCCACCATCACCTGGCAGCCCTTCTTCCAGGCCCGCCGCGTGAGTTCGCCGAGCACGTGCAGTTCGGCGAACTGCGCCTCGTCGCTGGCGTCGGCGATCGAGCCGGGCCGCAGGCCATCCCCCAGGCTCCAGGTGACGTCGTACTCGCGGAAGATGTCGCAGAGATCCTCGAAGTGGGTGTAGAGCGGATTCTGCTGCTTGTGCGTCATCATCCAGCGGGCGATGAGCGAGCCGCCGCGGCTCACAATCCCGGTGATCCGTTGCATCGTGAGGTGGAGGTGCTCCTGCAGCAGGCCGGCGTGGACGGTCATGTAGTCCACCCCCTGCTTCGCCTGCTTCTCGCACATGTCGAGGAAGTGCTGCGGCTTCATGTCGTCGATGTCGCCGCCGAGCTCCTCGAGCATCTGGTAGATCGGCACTGTGCCGATCGGCACGGGCGAGGCGTCGATGATCGCCTGCCGGATCGTGTCGATGTCCTTCCCCGTGGAGAGATCCATCACCGTGTCGGCGCCGTAGTGCACGGCCATGTGGAGCTTCTGCAGCTCCGTCTGCTCGTCGCTGGTGACGGCCGAGTTGCCGATATTGGCGTTGATCTTCGTCAGGGCCGCGATGCCGATGCACATCGGCTCGAGCGACTTGGTGAGATGCACCTTGTTGGCCGGGATCACCATCCGCCCGCGGGCGACCTCGCTCCGGATCAACTCCTCGGGAAGATCCTCGCGCTGGGCGACGAACTTCATCTCGGGGGTGATCTCGTTGTTTTTGGCGCGTTCGAACTGGGTCATCGATGAATCTCCGAAGGGGCGGCTGCGGCCCTGCCATGCAGCCTCACAAGAGTAGCAAAATTGGCGGCGGCGTGGGGGGGCGATGGATCGAGACCGCATTGGTTCGGCCGGCGGTAAAACCTCCGTCGTCGCTACGGGATTCCTCCCGCCACCCGTGTACCCGGTGGTACGCACATAGCTACGGATATCCCTGCGCTCCTCCTCCGGTTTCCCCGACCGTCCTCCTCACGATCTGGAACCGAGTTTCGCTGCCCCACCACATATCGTTCGTTTCTCTCGATATTTGATCGTGAGGAGGCCGGTCGGGGGCGCCGCGCAGCCGTCCGGTGAATTTTGACTGCCAGAGTTGGCACACCACATCAGTTGAGCATGCGACGTCAAAATCCGCCGGCGGCGAGCACGCCACCGCCAGCCGAACCAATTCGGCCCCGCATCAGCCCCTCACGCAACCACCACGACTACAGCGTCTTCAGGTACTCGAGCACCGCGGTCTTCTCGTCCTCCGACAAGGCGTCGGGGAAGTCGTGGCCGGCGCCGCTCTTGCCCGGCTTGCGGGTGTCGAAATACTGGCGACGGACGGAGGGTAGTAGCTTGCCCTCGGGCAGTGCGTTCAGCGCTTCGACCTCCAGGCCGACGCGGGATTCGTCGTAGCCCGTGGGCGTTCGCCGCCAGACGGTCGGCCGCTCTGACGGGTGGAGCACGTGCCAGAGCGTGGGCACGGAGCCGTTGTGGAAGTAAGGCGCGGTCGCCCAGACGCCGTCGAGCGGCGGAGCGACGTAGCCGTGGCCCGCGGCGCGGTCGGCGAGGTCCTGGCCGTCGGCGCCGAAGTGGCCGAACCAGCTCGCGTTGAGGTCGGATCGCTGCCCGGCCGTCAGCGAATCGAGCCGCACGCGGTCGGTGGCCACCTCGTCGATGGAAACGAGCCGCTCGGGATACGAGCCGTCGGGGCCGTAGGTGCCGTGGCAGGAGGCGCAGTGGGCGGCGAACGCGGTCTTGCCGGCCGCCGCCAGCGAGGCGTCGATGGGGCCGGGCCACTTCGGCGGCTGGAGCGAATCGATCCAGGCCTCGATGTCGCGAAACTCGTCCTCCCACGCGGCGAACTTATCGGGACCGTTTTCCTTGACGAGCAGGAACTGCATCAGCATCCGATGCCCCTTGGCGGCGAAGCCGTCGGCGTAGAGGCTCTTTCGGGTGCGGTAGTGCCACCAGGCCGGGGCATCCATGTCGTGGTGCACGAGGTCGAACCGCGGCGGCCGCTGCACGATGTTCAAGGCGGCGTCGCGATGCCGCATCAGGGCCACGCCGAAGATCACGGCATTGGTCGTGCCGTTGGTCGTGCCCAGCGGGAGGAGCAGCGACCCCATGTCCATGTGGCCGAGCGGCTTCCGCTGCTTCACCTTCAGGAGACGAACCTCTTCCGTCAGCGTCTCCAGGGCGTAGTTGGAGTTGGGCACGCCCGGAATGAGCTTGCCCCCCACCTGCCCCTGGTGGCAGGCAAGGCAGCTCATCGTCCACGCCCCGTCGGCCGACACGACGTATTGGACTGACCGAGAGGGATCGTCGGGATCCGGCAGCAGGCCGTAGCGGTCCATGGCCAGCCTGCGTCGTTCCTCGGGCGTGGCCTTCTCCGCCCGGGATCGCAGCGGCTCCTCCCAGGTGGTCCAGAGGGCGTCGAACACCTCCTGATCGAAGTCGGGGGGCAGGTAGGCCCGCGTGCGGAGGTGGTCGCGGCCGCGGGAGGCATCGGCCCCGCTCGCCGTGAAGGCCGCGCAGCAGAGGATCGCTGCGAGCACGCCGCTCAGGAATCGACGTTCGACTGGCCGCGGGTCCATGGCATACTTCGAGGGTATTTGCACGTCGTCCGCAGTATAGGCCCTTCCCGCATGCCGGCCGCCAACCCCATCCTGATCCCGGAGCTCCGCGTGATGCTCGCCGAAGGCGACATGGCGGGCCTGCGCGAGGTGGCCGAGGAGCTGCACCCCGCCACGGTCGCGGAGTTCTCCGAGGGACTCGACGACCGCGAGCTCTGGCAGATGCTCGACGCGATGCCCGTCGAGCGGCAGGCCGAGGTATTCCCCTACTACCCGATGGCCCGCCAGGTGGAGCTCTTCAAGGCGGGCGACCGGCAGCACCTCGGGCCGCTGCTGGAGTGGATGGCGGCCGACAACCGCGACGACCTCCTCCGCGAGCTCGACCCGGAGTTCGTCGAGGAGATCCTGCCGCTCGTCGCGAAGGCCGAGCGGCACGACATCCGGATGCTGCTCTCCTGCCCGGAGGGCTCGGCCGGCTCACTGATGACGACCGAATACGCCTCGCTCCCCGCCGACATCACGGCCGGCGAGGCGATCACCCGGCTGCGGTCGCAGGCCCCCGACAGCGAGTCGATCTACTACATCTACGTGCTCGATCCCGAGCGGAAGCTCGTGGGCTTCGTGTCGCTCCGCGACCTGATCCTCGCCCGCCCCACGTCCCTCGTCGCCGACCTCATGCAGCGGGACGTGATCGCCGTGCGGGTCGACGAGCCGAGCGAGAAGGTGGTGGACCTGCTCGCCCGGTTCGACTTCATCGCCATCCCGGTGGTGGACGACCGCAACCGCCTCGTCGGCATCGTCACCCACGACGACGTGCTCGACGCCGTGCGGCAGGATGCCACCGACGACGCCCAGCGGATCGCGGCCATCGCCCCGCTCGGCGAGAGCTACCTCGAGGCCGCGCTCGTCTCGATGACCTGGAAACGGGGCGTCTGGCTCGCGATCCTCTTCGCCACCGCCGCCCTCACGGCCATGGTGCTCGCCAACTCGCCGATCACCCACGCCTGGCTCATCGCCTTCATCCCGCTCGTGATCGCCAGCGGCGGCAACTCGGGCAACCAGTCGGCCACGCTCGTGATCACGGCCCTCTCCACCGGCGACTGCAAGCTGGCCGATTGGCCGCGGATTCTCCGCCGTGAGTTCGCCCTCGGCCTGTTGCTGGGAGGCCTCCTGGCCGTGCCCGGCTATCTCCTCGCGCTCGTCTACGCGCCGTCGCCCATCCATGCCCTCGTGATCCCGCTCACGATCCTGTGCGTGGTGATGCTCGGCACGCTCGTGGGCTCGGGCCTCCCACTGCTCTTCCGCTCGATCGGCCTCGACCCGGCCCTCATGAGCAACCCCTTCGTGTCGGCCGTGGTCGACATCGTGGGCATCGTGCTCTACACCGGCATCTCCGTGTTGCTGCTGGGCTAGAAAAGGTGTCAGGACTCTTTTCCGGTCCCACCCGTTCAGTCGCGGAGAAGGGCAAAGCCGGAAAAGAGTCCTGACACCTTTTCTAGCCCAGCGTGTGGCCGATGGCGGTGGCGATGCGGCGGCAGGTGTCCATCATGCGTTGGAACGCGGGGATGTCGAGCGTCTGGGCGGCGTCGCTGGCGGCGCACTTCGGGTCGGGATGCACCTCCACGATCAGCCCGTCGGCACCGGCGGCCACGCTCGCCGCCGCCATGCTCTCCACGAGATTCGCATGCCCCGTGCCGTGGCTCGGATCGACCACGACGGGCAGATGCGTGCGGGCGTGGAGCCAGGGCACGGTCGCCAACGGCAGCGTGAAGCGGGTGTGGGTCTCGAACGTGCGGATGCCCCGCTCGCAGAGCATCACCTGCCGGTTGCCCGCGTCGAGGATGTATTCGGCGGCGAGGAGCAACTCCTCCACCGTCGCCGCCGGCCCGCGCTTGAGCAGCACCGGCACCTGCGTGCGGCCCACCGCCTCCAGGAGCCGGTAGTTCTGCATGTTGCGGGCGCCCACCTGGAGCACGTCGGCGTAGCGGGCCACGAGCGGCACGTCCTCCGGCGACACCACCTCCGTCACGATCGCCAGCCCCGTCGCCTCGCGGGCCTCGGCGAGCAGTTCGAGCCCCTTCTCCTTCATGCCCTGGAAGCTGTAGGGGCTCGTCCGCGGCTTGAACGCCCCGCCCCGCAGGCCGAGCGCCCCCGCTTCCTTGACGGCCCGCGCCGTCTGCACGATCTGCTCGCGGCTCTCCACCGAGCACGGACCGGCGATCACGCCCACGCGGCCGCCTCCCACCACGAGCGGTCCGGCCCGCACCACCGTCGGCTCGCTCTGCACCTCGCGGCTGGCCACCTTGTAGGGCGCGAGGATCGGCAGCACCGACGCCACACCGGGGAGCGTCTCGAGCCCGCTCACCGACGCGTTTCGCTCGTCTCCCACGACGGCCACGACCGTCCGTTCCGTGCCCACGATCACGTGCGGCCGAAGCCCGATTGACTCGACCCTCGTGACGACGTGATCGAGATCGGCCTTCGAGGCCTCGGCCTGCATGACGATGATCATCGCGTGATCCTCCTCTTCTCGAGTGTGCCCGGTCACTGCCCCGGGGCGAGCGTGTCGCCCCGCTTTTCGGCGGCGGCCCGCGTGGTGATGAGAATCGCCTCGGCGCCGTCCAGCTTCGTTACCACGTAGACGAGTTTGCCGTCGGGGTTCGCCTTCTGGAGCACCACCTTCAGGATCTGCTCCGCCGTCTTGTCCTGCTCGTCGAGGCCGAACGACTGGTTCTTCGTGATGCCCTCGAGCTGCAGGTCGGGGCCGGCGATCTCCATCGGCACGCCCGTCTCGTCGGAGATCATCTGGATCGTCTTTTCGAGCGTGTCCTTGGCGAACGTGAGCGTCATTTTCTTCTTCAGCTTGCCGAGGGCGTCGGCGGGCGCGGACGTTGACGCGGCCACCGGCGCCGCAGCCGCCGCGGGCGCCTGGGCGAGCGCCAGCTCGCTTGCCAGCGCGATGTTGTGGCCCGCCTGTCGCGGCAGCACCGCGTTGAGCACCACGCCCCCCTGCTCCGCCCCCGATCGCAGCTGGGCGACGAGCGACCGCAGCATCGCCGGGAGCCGCATCACGAGCCGGCCACCGTGGGGATCGGCCGCCAGAGCGGCGCACTGAGCCTCGACCTCGTCCGGCAGTCGTGCGAGTCGCTCGGTGAGCAGTCTGGCGGCCTTCGCGGGAGGCGTGTCGAGCGACGTGATCGCGTCGACCTCCGCATAGCAGTCGGCACCGAAGTGGAGCGACATCGCCGCCGCCTTCACGTCGTCGCCACAGAAGGCGTCGAGCGGCTCGGCCAGGCGAGAGAGCGATCCGGGAAACGCGTTCGCCCGGCCGTTCGTCAGCAGGTGGTGCGGCAGGCCGGCGAGTGTCACGTGCCGGTCGGCATCGAGCATGCCGACGAGCTGCTCGAGATCCCGCTCGAGCTGTGCCTCCGGAGCGGAGATGATCTCCTCCATGAGCTGCCGCGGCGCCATAACGAGCACGCGTTCCCGTTCACGTGGCGGCATCCAGAACACGCGGCCATCCCCCACGAACACCGTCTCGCCGGCGATCTCGGCGGTCTCCATCGCGGCCCAGGCCCGCCTGCGAGCTGCCTCGTCCTCGGGCAACGACTTCCCTTCGACGAGCCGCAGCGCAAGGCCGACGAGCAGTTCATCAGCACTCGGGGCCAGCCAGCCCACCTGGACGGATTCCAGTTCCGCGGGCTCACACCCGGCCAGCGCGGCCACGCCGGCGAGCGCCGCCTCGACGCCCGGCCCGAGCGCCTTCACGAACAACCGCCCCTCGTCGTCGCCCAGCAGGTCGGCCGGCCGCACGAGCAGGAACCACTCGGCATTCGGCGGCAGGTAGGCGAGCGCTGGCGACGGTCCCGAGGTGGGCGACTGCCAGGGAAGAGCGGAGTCTTCCACGATCTGAACGCTCGGCCGGCGGTCGGCCGGTGGAGCCTCCGGCGCGGCGGCAGTCGAAGCAACTGTGGCGTCTGGTGCAACGCTCGCGGGAGCCGCTTGCTGGGAATCTGCGGCAGCCGGTTTCTGCGGTGCAGGGATTCGCTCCGCTGGCTCGCTTTCGCTGACTACGACCGCAGCCGGCTCCACCGGTGGAGGACTCGGCGCCGGCTTCGGCCGACCACCACCGAGCGGCTGTGAAAGCAGGTAGTACCCACCCCCGGCCGCGCCGACGAGTCCGACGAGCAGGGCGGCCACGACCCCGAGACCGGAGCCTCGCTTTCGCGGCACGACCACCCGCCCCGGCTGCGTCGTGGCCACCACGGGAGCGGCACCGACATCCGGCCACGCCCCACCGCTCTCGACCGTGCCCGCGCCGCCCGCCGCCGGTCTGCCGACATCGGCCGCGGCCGCGAGACCGAAGCAGGCCGCGATCGCCTCGGCTGCCTCGACCGCAGTGGGATACCGGGCGGCCGGGTCGCGGGCCGTGAGGTAGCCGATCAGCGTGGCCACTTCCACGGGCACCGTCGGCGGCGCCAGCTGCGCGGGCCCCACCGTGGCCGCCTCGACGAGCGTGGCCCGCGCGTCTCCCTTCCAGCACGGCGGCCGCCCCGACACGAGCGCGTGCAGGATGCAGCCGAGAGCGTAGACGTCGGATCGCGTGTCGCACTCGGCCCCCGGCATCGTGAGTTCGGGAGCGACGAACGAGGCCCGGCTAGCCAGGCGATTCAACTCCTCGGGCGTATCGACGAGCGGACGCAGCGGCACGCGATGCGGGTCGCCCACGAGCGGAAACTGGAGCAGCCGCACGCCGCCCGACGCCCCCCCGGCCTCGCCCAACTCGCGCACGACCGCGTCGAGCGACAGGCTGCCATGCGCGCGGCCCGCGGCATGCATTTCGGCGACGGCCCGGGCGACCGTGAGCGTCACTTCCGCCGCCTCCGCGAGCGGCAGCGGCCCCCGCCGCGCGAGCTCCGCGGCGAGCGTCTCGCCCGCCACGGGTTCGCAGACGATGAACCGATTGGCTCCCGCCTGCTCGAGCGCCCACGTGCGGCTCAGCACGGGATCGACCGCCTTGGTGGCCGCGGCCGTGCGGGCCACGATCTCCGTCCAGACGTCCGGATCGGCGCACCGTTTGGCGTTGAGCATGACGAGATCGACGCCCCGGCCGGACGGTTCGTGCCGTGCCGCGAACTGCGCGACCTCCCCCTCGCCGGGCCGCTGCTCCAAGAGCCGGTAGGCGCCCACGAAGAAGGGCCCGGCCTTCCCGGCGACCAGCCGGCGGGCCTGCCAGAGCGTGATCGCCCCGCGCTGGACGAGCCAGGAGGCGATCGCCTTCGTGTCGTCGGCTGCGGCGTTGGGAAGCGCCGCATGGCTCTGCCGCAGGGCATGAAGCTCGGCCGGGGCGAGCAGCCGGCTGCCCGAGAGCAGCTCCCAGAACTGTGAAGGGGACGGAGTCGGCATGGTCGGGAATGTTTCCGCCCCTCATGGTAACGATTTTCCGCGGATCGGACGCCGACACGTCCGGCCCGGTCGCGGTACCATCTTCGGCATCCTCACCCACGGAGCACGGAACGCATGCGGGCCAGCGACGCCACACGGATCTCCTTCGACCGCGCCGCCGACGAACTCGACCTCTCCGAGAGCATGCGACAGCTGCTGCTCACGGCCAAGCGCGAGGTGCAGGTGCAGATCCCGATCGAGCGTGACTCGGGCGAACTGGCCACGTTCATCGGCTACCGCGTGCAGCACAACGACGCCCGCGGCCCATTCAAGGGGGGCCTGCGATATCACCCGCAGGTCGATCTCGACGAGGTGCGATCGCTCGCGGCCCTCATGACCTGGAAGACCGCCGTCGTCAACATTCCCTACGGCGGCGCGAAGGGGGGCGTGGCCCTCGACCCCTCCCAGCTCTCGACCCGCGAACTGGAGCGGGTCACCCGCCGGTTCGTCGACGCGATCCACGACCTGTTCGGCCCCGACGTCGACATCCCCGCCCCCGACATGGGCACCACGGCCGACATGATGGCCTGGATCATGAACCAATACGGCAAGTACCACGGCTTCTCCCCCGCCTGCGTCACGGGCAAGCCCGTCGATTACCACGGCATCCCCGGCCGCGAGGAGGCGACGGGCCGCGGCGTGGGCGCTCTCACGCTCAAGCTCCTCAGCCGCCTCGGCCGGAAGATCCCCGGCACGCGGATCGCCATCCAGGGCTTCGGCAACGTCGGCACCCACACGGCGAAGTTCCTCGCCGACGCCGAATGCCGGATCGTGGCCGTCTCCGACGCCGGCGGTGGCTTCCACCGCACCGCGGGCCTCGACGTGCTCGAACTCCTCCGACACGCCCGGGCCCACGGCGGCCGGCTCACCGGCTTCACGGGAGGCGACGCGGTCTCCAACGCCGAGCTGCTCGCGCTCGACTGCGACGTGCTCATCCCGGCCGCCCTCGGCGGCGTGCTCACGCAGGACAACGCCGGCACCGTGAAGGCCCCGCTCATCGTCGAGGCCGCCAACGCGCCGATCACGCCCGAGGCCGACGCGATCTTCGACTCCAAGGGCGTGATCGTGGCCCCCGACATCCTCGTCAACGCCGGCGGCGTGACGGCGAGCTGGTTCGAGTGGGTGCAGAACCGGCAGCACTACCAATGGGGCCTGAACCGGGTGCGGCAGGAGCTCGACCGCATCCTGGGCGAGGCCTTCGAGCAGGTCTGGCAGCTCGCCCAGTCCCGCAACGTCTCGCTCCGCACGGCCGCCTACATGGTGGGAGTGGGCCGCGTCGCCCGCGCCAC
>CAZXIG010000098.1:0-9972 GCA_964640405.1 uncultured Candidatus Kuenenia sp. | reverse complement strand
AAGCGAAGCGGACATGCAGTGAGTGAGGGACAGGATGTCCCGAGCGAACGTCCGCCGAGAGGGCATGTGCAGGCCCGAGCCGGCGACGCAGGCTTGCGTGGTCGCGAACGGGCTGCGGAAAGCGTCGCGAAGCGGCATTGAGCGGGTTTGGGGGGGCCGCTACCCTTCCACCGCCATTCCGGCCCCCGACCACCGAAGGACCACCCCATGTCCCTGCGGATCGCCCGCGGCCTCTGCCTGAGCCTCGTCGCCCTGCTGCCGCTGCTCTCCGGCTGCTCGACGCTGCTCACCGTCGCCTACCTCGTGCAGCCCGCCGACATGCCGGCCGAATTCGCGGGCCTGAAGGGGAAGCACGTGGCCGTCGTCTGCCGCCCGATCGTCGAACTCGAATTCAGCGACGCCGGCTCGGCCCGCGAATTGGCAACGCTCGTCGATGCGCAGCTCGAGAAGAACGTGCGGAAGATCAACATCATCGGCCAGCAGGAGGTGGCCCGCTGGCTCGACGAGCATTCGTGGGTCGACTACCAGACGCTGGGCAAGTCGCTCGACGCGGACTACGTCGTCGGCATCGACCTGGAACGGTTTCGCCTCCACGAGGGTTCCACGCTCTACCGCGGGCGGGCGACGGCCACCGTCCGCGTGTACGACGTCGCCAAGGGAGACCTCGCCTTCGAAAAGCGGCTCGACGACTTCGCGTTTCCCGCCAACAGCGCCATCCCCGCGACCGACCGCTCGGAGACGGAGTTCCGCGCGATGTTCCTCCAGATGCTGTCGCAGAAGATCTCGCGGCTGTTTCACGCCTACGAGAGCCGCGAAACCTTCGCCGAGGAATCGCTCACGTTTTAGGGTCTAGAGATTCTTCAGCGGCCGCTTCGGCTTTCGCTTCTCGAGCATCCGCTTCGCCGCGTCGGACGGCACGTTGTCGTTGCCGCCCCCGCCGTCGCCCATCTTCTCCTTGCCGACGCCGGTGTGCTTCTCGTTCCAGGCATAGCCCAGCGGGATCGCGAGTTCGTCGGCGGCGATCATGGCCCAGGGTGTGCCGGGGTGCTCGTCGACCACCCGCTGGAGATACGTCCGGGCCTGAGCGGCGAGCTTTTCCGTCTGGGAGCCGACGTCCTTCACCTGCGGGCTCGGCTCGAGCACCCACGTGTCGCTGGTGGGCTTCTCGAACTTCCGGCCCGCCTTGGCCTGGGCGAGAATCTGGTTGTAGGCATCCGTCCGCACCTTCGCGGCCAGCACCCGCCCCATCGCCAGGTCGTAGCCCGCCTGCCACCGTTTCTCGGTGACCTTTTCCCGGTCGGCCTGGCCCGCGGCGAGCAACTCGTACACGTCATTGATCTTCGGGCTCAGCACGGCGGCAGCCTTCTGCGCCTCGCTGAAGAGCAGGGCGAGCTTGCCTTCGTCCTCACGGGGAAACTCGGTCTGCGGCGACTCGAGCGCGTCGATTCGCGCCTTCTCGGCAGCCTTGACCAGTGCCTGCTTGGCCTTGTTCTTTCCGATCAGCTCGTTCACCTTCGCCGCGGAAACGTAGTCGGGCCGGTAGTTTCGCATCACTTCGGGATCGAAGAACCGTCGCAGCCGCGACGACATCGGGGCCGTCTGCAGGTCGCTCACCCGCCCCGCGGCCCCGCGGTTGGGATGCACCGCGAAGTAGATGCCGTGGGTCTGGGCGCAGAGCTTCGAGAGGCTGAACGGGCCGAAGCCCGAGTCGATGGGCTCGTCGGCATCGCGGCCCGACCGCACCCGGACGACCTCCGGCAGGAGCGTCTCGGGGCCCTGGTCGACGACGGCCCACTGCTCGTCGCCGGCGGCGTATTTGGGATCGAACTCCACGAACTTCATCTGCACCTGCCGCATGCCGAACGGGGCGGGCACGCCGACGACGTACACCCGCACCCCCTGCTTCTGGCAGAACGCGGCCACCTCGTCGGCCCGGGCTTCGTCATTGCCCACTTCGTCGGTGAACGCGATCACCATCACGTTGCGAGACTGCCGGCTCGACCGCGCCTTGTCGGCCCGGGCCGCCGCGTAGCCGATCGCCGAGAAGGTGTTCTCGATTCCCAACTCGTCGACCGGGATCGATTCGATCGCCTTGATGACGGCCTGCCCGTCCTGGGTCGGCTTGCCGATCACATCGGTCACGTCCTTGCCGTAGGCATAGACGAGGTTCAGCAACTGTCGGCCTTCGGTTCCCGCATCGATCACCCCGAGTTCATCGAACACGCGGTCGAGCCGCGCGGCAATGTCACGGCGCTGGCCGGCCAGGCTCACCGACTGGTCGAACACCCAGCAGACGATCGTGGACCGCTGGTCGAGGGAGGCGGCGATCTCGGCCGTGAGCCGATCGACGGCTCCGCTCGCCCCCGTCGTGCCCACCGCCGCGGCCCCCTGCACCACGAAATCCTGGGCGGCCTCCAGACCGGTGGGAACCTGGCTGTCCACGAGATCCACCTGAATCTCGCTGTCGGGCACCTCGACCGCATCGACCGGCACGACCGACTCCTCGGCCACCAGCGCCGCCACCGACTGGGCGGCCTCGGCACTCTCCTGGCTCTCGGCTCCGACCGATTCGTCCGGCTCCGCGGAAATCGCCAGCGATTCGGGCTCGACGAATTCGGGATCCGGCGTGTCGGGCGGCTGCAGGATCGTCAGCGCCGGCACCACGGGCTCCGGAGCGGGCGTGATCGCCGCCGCCATGCCGAGCAGCACGCACACATGGAGGGCGAGGCTGACGATCCACGCCGGCGTGTCGCCGTCGAGAGGCGTGTCGTCCTCGCCCGTGCGGAGCTGCCACCACCGCCGCGCCTGCTCGATCGGTCCCATGGCTGCCCTCGCGCCGGAATTCGATTGAACTCTCGGACAACTCAAACTCTACTGCGTAGAAGTGTATCGGATGCCGACGGCATCAACCACGTGCAGAACCGTCCACAGCAGGGAAATCATGGTGTTTTCGACACGAATGACGTCCGGACTGGTGATCGCTTTGGCCCTCCTGTTGGCCGCGTGCGCCCCTGCCCACGGCCAAGCCCCGGCGACAGCTCCACCCCCTGCCACCACCGACACTCCCTCCCCCGCCGGTCCGCCGAAGAAGCCGCGTGACCCAGTGGAAACGCTGGCCCTCGAAACGTCCGACGGGGTGTCCTTGGCCGCCTGGCACTATCGGGTCGCGGGAGAGGCGGAACGCCCCCCGGTGGTGATCCTGATCCATGATCTCGACGGATCCCACACGACGGTCGAGCCGCTCGCCAAGGAATTGGCACGGCGGGGCATCGCGGTCGTCGCCCCCGACCTACGGGGCCACGGTGCGAGCACGGCCCGGCTCACGGCGGGCGGCGGCGAGGAATCGCTCGACACCCGGTCGCTGAAGAAGCAGGACCTCGAGGCGACGACGCTCACGCAGGGGGGCCGGGTCCGCGACCAGTCGGCGGTGCGCGGCGACATCGAGTGCGTCCGCAACTGGATCAAGCTTCGGGCCGACGACGGCAAGCTCGACATCGATCGGCTGTTCGTGGTGGGCTCCGGGCTCGGTTGCACGCTGGCGGCGATGTGGGCCATCAACGACGCCGCCTGGCCCGATCTCGTCAGCGGGCCGCAGGGCCGTCAGGTGAAGGGCCTCGTGTTCATCAGCCCCACATGGTCGAGCCGCGGACTGACCGTGTCGACGGTGCTGGCGGCCGATCGCGTGCGGCGCGAGCTCCCGCTGATGGTGCTCGCCGGCCGCGACGACCGCGATGCCCTCAAGCTTTTCGAACAGCTCAAGCGGCAGCGGCCCAACGAGTGGTTCGAGCAGCGGGTCGGCCAGGCAGCCCCCGCGAAGGCGGCCAAGCTCGAAGGCAGCCCCACGCTCTTCCTGCTGCAACGCGACAGCGAACTGACCGGCGACAAGCTCGCCGCCATGCGATCCGCCGATCCCCGCCGTGCCGCCGGCGATCCCGCCTCCCTCATCCAGGGCTTCATCAACGCCGTCGCACCTCCCCGTGAGGAGGAATAGTCACGGCAGCTTCAGCTCCATGCCCGCCACCACCAACTCCGGGCTGCGCAGCTGATCGCGGTTGGCCTCCCAGATCCGATTGGCCTGGGACGCGTCGCCGTAGAACCGCTTCGCGAGCGTGGCCAGCGTCTCTCCGGGCGCCACCCGCACGTGCCGCGGCGTTGGGGCGTTGGCCGCCGGCCACGCTGCGGCGGCGGGAGCATCGCCCCCGGCCCCGAGCCACGAGACCGGTGCCGCCCGAGGGCTCCCCGTCGCGTTGGCGGTCATGGCGGGCGGTTCGATCGCTTGGCCGCCCGCGCCGCCGGTCGGCATCCTGCCCACCGTCCATGCGGCCGGCAGCCGCAGTTCAGCGCCGATCGGCAGCAGGTTCGGGTCGGAAATCGTGCCGCGATTGGCTTCCCAGATGGCCGCCGCGGCACCGGGATGCCCGTAGAAATGCGTCGCGATCGAGGTCAGGTCATCGCCATCCTTGATGCGATAGATCTGCGGCACGTCCCGCGCCGGCTGCACCTGGACCGGCGCCGGCGGCGACACGCTATGGGCCGACCAGGCCACGGCCAGCGGTGGAGGCTGCTGCGAATCGAGCAGCGGCGGCGGGGGCACCTCCAGCGTCGAGCGGTAGGCATTGGCCACCTGCGGATTGGGCATCACGAACTCCGCCGGCAGGGTCGGCAGCGGAGTCGGTGGTGTCGGCGGGCGGTAGTCACGATCGAGGGCCGGAGGCGCTCCAGCGGCAGGCGGGTTCCCCGGTGGTGAGACCGCGGCCTGCATCGCCGAGGCCGGTTCCGAAAGTGCCGGCGACGGCTCGACCGCCCCGACCGACAGCGTCGGGGGGGCGGGAGGCGCCGGCATCTGGGGCACGGCTGCCGGCGGCGGGGCGACCGCCGGCTGACCACCTGCCGCCGGAGGGCTGAAGTGGGCGGTCGCGAGCCCCGCCAGACGATTCGCCACGGGCGCCGCAAGCGTGGCCCCACCGGCCACCATGGCCAAGCCGATCAGAAACCGAATCGCGCGGGCAATGCCGGCCATGCCTGACGTCTCCTGCGGCGGCCGGCCACGGCCGCCAACGCAAGCATGCCCCTCCCGCTGGCGGGCGGGGTCGGCAGTCGCCGTTTTCCGCGTTCGCCGGCGACGCAGCCCTCGCTACGTTCGGCAGGACCGCGCCATTTTGCCAGCGGCCATTCCCAGCGGCGCCGCGGGCGTTCTCAGGCCGGCTGGGCGGCCGCAGGGGCCCGCGCCCGCTCCCGGGCGGTGCCGGTGCGGTGCTGCAGCCAGAGCACGATCGGGGCGGCGATGTAGATCGTGCTGTAGGAGCCCGTGATGATGCCGATGAGCATCGTGAACGCGAAGGCATGGATGCCCTGGCCACCGAAAAGGTACAGGATCAGCGTCGCCAGCAGCGCCGTGCCCGAGGTGAGGATCGTGCGGCTGAGCGTCTGGTTCACGGCCCGGTCGACCATGTCGGCCGTCACGAACGGGCTCTTGCCCCGCAGCTCACGCAGCCGGTCGAAGATCACGATCGTGTCGTTGATCGAGAAGCCGACGATCGTGAGCAGCGCGGCCACCACGTCGAGGCTGATCTTGAAGTCGTCCACGAGGGCCCAACCCATGAACGGGGCCACGAACTTGCTCAGCGCCAGGCAGGCCACGGCCACGAGAACGTCGTGGGCCAGGGCCACGACGGCCGCGAGGCCGAAGGCAACGTTCTGGAACCGCACCCACACGTAGAGCACGATCATGAGCAGGCTCGCGAGCAGGGCGTAGACCGCCGTCACCTTCGTGTTGCCGGCCACCTTGCCGCCGATCGTGTTGGCCGAGAGGTAGACGGGCGTGTCGGCGAGCTTCGCGGCCACCCGCTCCAGCACCTTCCGCGTGGCCGGAGGCTCGAGCGAGGTCGCCAGCGCCCAGGTGCGGTAGGCCTTCGTGCGGCTCGTCATGCCTTCCGCCTCGAGTTCGAACGGCGTGCCCGCATGCCCTTCGGCCGCGAGCGCCTCCTCGATCGTGGCCTCGAGCGTGGGGCGGTTGATCTTCTCAGGGAAGTCGAGGGCGACGCCCGTCAACAGCGTCGTCTCGTTCTTCGTGTCGCCTGCTTCGCCCTCCTTGCCCTCCGGCTTCGAGGGGGCCGACGAGCTGATCTCGCCGAACCCCATCGAGTAGGTCGCCAGCCGGCCCGGAAACACCTCCCGCAGCGTCTTCTCGACCGCCTCGTCGTCGCGGAGCGACGTGTCGATCTTGTAGCGCAGATCGGCCGGGCCGTCGCCCGCCGTCACCGAGCTGACCGCCACGTCAGGCAGCACCGACACGGCCTTCCGCACCTCGGCGATGTCGAGCCCCTTGTCGGGCTGGAAGGCCACCTGCACGCTCGTGCCGCCGGTGAAGTCGATGTCGAACAGTCCCTGGCCCCGCAGCCAGGCGGCCGCCAGTCCGGCCAGGATGAAGAGCGTCGAGCAGGCGATCGCCGTCCGCATCCACCGCACGAACCGGAAGTTCGGCTGGCCGAAGATGCGGGCCATCGAGAGCGTCTTGAGCCAGCCGTTCCGTTCGGCGAGGTCGAACACGACCCGCGAGCAGAACACCGCCGTGAACAGATTGAGCGTGAGGCCCAGCACGAGCGTGACGGCGAAGCCCTTGAGCTGGTCGGTGCCGATCGCGAACAGCACGACGCCCGTGATGAGCGTCGTGAGGTTGGAGTCGACGATCGTGGAGAACGCCCGCTGGAAGCCGTTGCGGATCGCCATCCGCACCGCGGCGCCGCGGTCGAGCTCCTCCCGCATCCGCTCGTAGATGAGCACGTTGGCGTCCACCGCCATGCCCACCGAGAGCACGAGGCCGGCGAGGCCCGCCAGCGTGAAGGCCGCCTTGATCGAGATCATGAGGGCGAGCACGAGCACGATATTGAGCAGCACCGCGAGGTCGGCGACGAAGCCGGAGAAGCGGTAGTAGGCCAGCATGAAGCAGAGCACCACGATCGTGGCCAGGAGCATCGACTGGGCCCCGGAGCGGATCGTGTCGGCCCCCAGCTGAGGGCTGATCTTCTGCTCGCTGATGGGCTGGCTTTCCAGCGCCGCCGGCAGGCTGCCGGCGTTGAGCACCTCCACCAGGAAGTTGATGTCCGACTGCTTGAAGTTGCCGGTGATCTGGCCGTTGGATGAGATGGCGCTGCGGATCACGGGGGCCGACTGGAGCACGTCGTCGAGCAGGATGCCGAGCCGGCTCTCGAGGCGGTTGGCGGGGTCGGGCAGATTCTGGCCGGTGAGCAGGCCGAACCGGGCGGCCCCGCGGGAGTTGAACGTGAAGTTGACGCAGGGCTGCAGGCTCTCGTCGAAGCTCGGGCTGACGCGGCCGAGATCGCCGCCGGTGACGTCGAACCGATCGAGCACCACGAGCACCTCGACCCGGCCGTCGGGCATGGCCCGCGTGACGAGCCCGCGGTTCTCGGCCGGGTTCATCTTCTGCGTGTCGAGCTCCACCCAGCGGCCGGCCGGCTTACCTTCGAGGTTCACCGTGGTGCCGGCGGTGCGGCCGGCCACCTCGACCACCTGGCGGTGCCGCGGATCCTCCGGGTTGGCCAGGATGCGGAACTCGAGCACGCCCGCGCTCGACACGATCCGTTTGATCAGATCGACCTCGGACTGATCGATCTCGGGCACGATCACCTCGAGCTGATCGAGGCCGTAGCGGCGGACAGTGACCTCCTTCTGCCCGCCCGGGTTCACGCGGCGGCTGACGGCGGCCACGAGCTTGTCCATGTCGACGGGCTCGGCCCGCGCGGTCACGTCGTAGTCGAGCACCGGCGCCTCGGCCGTGCCGCCGCGCCGCACGAGCCGCAGTTCGCCCCCGTCTCCGGCCAGCGCCTCGAGGCTCCGCAGCCCCGCTGCGCGGGCCGCGGCATCGGCCGCATCGATCTTCACGGTGAGCCGACCTCCCGGCCCCCGGCTCACGCTGCCGAGGCGGGGCTCGGTGGATGAGAGCACCCGTTCGATCTGCGAAATCGCATCGTCGATCCGCGCGGCCGACTGCTTCGACGTGTCGACCTCGTAGACGAGGATCACGCCCCCCTTGAGGTCGATGCCGAGCCGGGGAGGCCAGCCGAGCCAGGTGATCAGCCCGCCCGCCGTGGCAGCCACGAGCACGGCCGCGATTCGGCCCCACATGTCGGAGGCCCGCAGCCGCTTGGCGATCACCCAGGCGAGAAACGTCGGCACCGCGACGGCGGCCAGCGCGATCATCCACATCGCCCAGCCCTCCCGCCACCATGGCATCGCGGCCGGCGCGACCGCCGCGGGGGCGGCCGTCGTGGCCTGGGCGAGGAGTCCGATGGCGAAGCTGGCGGAATTCATGATTCGTCTTTCGTCGTTCGGGAGGATTCGGCGTCGCCCAGCACGCGGGCGATGCTGCCGAGGGTGACCGTGAGCTTGACGTTGGCCGCGTCGTCGATCTTGAGCGTCACGCGATCGGCGTCGCGGTCGACGGAGGCGACGCTGCCGTAGATGCCCGAGGTGGTGACGACCCGGTCGTTCTTCTTGAGGCCGGCGAGCAGCTCCTGCTGCCGCCGCTGCTTCTCCCGCTCGGGGCGGAAGAGGAGCATGTAGGCTGCCAGCAGCACCAGGGCGATCGGCAGCGTATTGACGAGCGTGCGGACGAACTCGGGGGGCTGCTGCGGGGCGGCCGGCTCCGCCTGGGCGACGAGCACGACGGCCGCGGCCGAAGGAGGCGGAAACGACGGAGGCTGAAGCGGCATGGTCGGAGGTTCGAGGACGGGCGCATCGACGGCCCGTGAAGCCGGCCACGAGGCCCGCCGGACGGCCGAAAGCCCGCAAATGTAGTGGCCCGGGCGCCGCATGGACAAGCCCGAATCGCCGTCCGCGGCCGCCGCCGCTTCAGTCGCCGGCCCCCGGGGCGGCGCCGGCATCGGGGGCGAACGCCGCCAGGAGCGTCTGCCGCTCGGCCGCGAACCGCCCCGCGACGATCGCCGCACGCAGCCGGGCCACGAGCCGCTGGTAGAAGGTGAGATTGTGGATCGAGGCCAGCACCGGCCCGAGCATCTCACCGGCGAGGAAGAGATGCCGGAGGTAGCTGCGGCTGTGGCGGCAGGCGAGGCAGGGGCAGTCCTCCTCCAGCGGCCGCTGGTCGGTGGCATGCATCGCATTTCGCAGCCGCACCTGGCCGGCGAACGTGTAGACGAGCGAGTTGCGGCCGCACCGCGTGGGCAGCACGCAGTCGAACATGTCGATCCCGGCGGACACCGACTCGACGATGTCCCGCGGCTGTCCCACGCCCATCAGGTATCGCGGCCGATCGACGGGGAGCGCGGGCACCGTCACCGCGAGCGTTGCCTGCATCGCCTCGGGGCCTTCGCCGACGGAAAGCCCGCCCACGGCGTAGCCGGGGAAGTCGAGCTTCCGCAGCTCGGAAGCGCTCTCCTGCCGCAGTTCCGGGTCGAGCCCGCCCTGCACGATGCCGAAGAGCGCCTGATCGGGCCGCCGATGCGCCTCCCGGCACCGCTCGGCCCAGCGGAGCGACCGCCGCATGGCGTCTTCCACGACGCCGCGCTCCGCGGGCAGCCGCACCACGTGATCCATCTGCATGGCGACGTCGGCGCCGATCCGCTCCTGGATCCGCATCGAGTTTTCGGGCGTGAAGGCCACCGGCGCCCCGTCGATGTGCGAGCGGAAGAAGGCCCCCTCCTCCGTCACCTTCACCTGCGCCGCGAGGCTGAACACCTGATAGCCGCCGGAGTCGGTGAGCGTCGGCCCGTTCCAGCCCATGAACCGCGCCAGGCCGCCCCCCTGCTCCACGATCGCCTCGCCCGGCCGCAGGTGGAGGTGATAGGCGTTCGAGAGCAGCATCCCGGCGCCGGTCTCGGCCACCCGCCCGATGTCGACGCCCTTGACGGTCGCCGCGGTGCCCACGGGCATGAACAGCGGCGTGTTCACGCTCCCATGCGGCGTCGCGAGCGTGCCAGCGCGCGCCGCCCCGTC
>CAZXIG010000097.1:0-10035 GCA_964640405.1 uncultured Candidatus Kuenenia sp. | reverse complement strand
TCTTCGTCTGCCCCGACACGCAGAAGCGATACGACATCTTCGGCACCGGCGGCGCCGCCCGCACGGCCAAGGAACTCGACATTCCGTTCCTCGGCGAGGTGCCGATCCAGATCCCGATCCGCGAGCACGGCGATGCGGGCAAGACGGCCGCCAACTACGACGACCCGGCGAGCCGTCCCTATCTCGAGGCGATCTGCTCGCGTCTGGTCGGCGGCATCGCCGCCGCAGCCGCCACCCGACCGCCGCTCCCGAGCCTGCCGGTGCTCTGAGTCGGGCAATCTGGGTGCTGGGCATGTTCGGCAACGCCGGCCCTTGACGCCCATTCCGTCGGGGGGTTAGCCTCCCCGCCCACCAACTCCTGCGTCGTCGCGAACCCCCGATCGCGGCGACGGGCCGTTGACTTCACACCTCGATTCGCACCCGCCAGACATTCGGCCTTCAGCCTGCCCCGAAGGTCGCCCAGGAGGCTCTCATGGCTCGCCCCGATCGCCGGCGCGCGAAGGTCCGTTCCAGTCTCGCTCGCATGCGTTCTCGGCTCGCTGGCTCCCCGGCCAGCCGACCGACGGTGGCTATCGAGCGGCTGGAGTCCCGCCAGCTGCTGGCCGTGCTTCACTGGGACCCGGACCAGATTCCGGGCAACAACGTGGTCGCCTCAGGCGCCGGCCTGGGCGGCCCTGGAACCTGGTCGGAGGGGGGCGCCGCGGCCTGGTTTGATCCCTCCCTCAACGGCGGCACGGGCGGCTATGTGAGCTGGAATAGCGCTCGCGGCGATACGGCGGTATTCGCCGGACCTGCCGGCGGCACAGTCGCCATATCTGGGTCGGTCAGCGCTGCCGGCGTCGAGTTTCGCGGGTCAGGCTACACGGTCAGCGGTGGCGGCTTCACGACACTCAGCTCCGGCACCACGTTCACCGCCACGGTTGCCGGACGATTCGACACGCCGATTGCAGGGAGCGGCGGTATCTCCAAGACCGGCGTCGCCACGCTGACGCTGGGTGCCGTAGTCAACTCCTACACCGGCGACACCGTCGTCTCTGCCGGTCTCCTCGACGTCCGCGGCACGATCCGCAGCCATGTGCGGCCGAACGGCGGCAGCGTTCAGGGCGTGATGTTCTACGACCCTGACATGGCTACGGCGGTCCGTGAGGCCCTCGGCGTCGATGCCGATGCCTGGCTGACGACCGCGGTGCTTGCCCAGTCGCCGCCGATCACGTCGCTCACGGTAAACGGCCTTGCCGTGGGTGACCTCACCGGTGTCGCCAACCTGACGGCGCTGACCTCGCTGGAATTGATTCCAGGCGACTACGCAGGCACGCCGCAGGGCATCGACTCGCTCGCTCCGCTCGCCGGCCTGACCAGCCTCACGGCGCTGTCGCTGCACGACGTCGGCCTCACCAACGCCTTGCTGGAAACACTCCCCGCCTTGCCTGCACTCACGACGCTCGACGTGCGCTACAACGCGCTCTCCAGCGTCCCGGCATCCGTCGCCAATCTTCCCCGGCTGGCCACGATCTTCGTCCACGGCAATCCGCTGATCACCGACGACCCTAGGGCCGGTCTCGCCTCCCTCAAGGGCCGGGCCGTCGATGTGGACGTCGCCCCGGACCGGCCCGAGACGGCCACGAGCATCGCAGACCTCGCCGCGCGGCTCTACTTCCTGCCCCTGAAAATGCTGGAATATGTGACCAATACGGTCGCGTTCCAGCCCTACTCCGGCGCCATGAAGGGCCCGTTGGCGACGCTGCAGACGAAGGCGGGCAACGACTGGGACACCAACTCGCTGCTCGCCTCCCTGTATGGCGCCGCCGGCATCTCCACACGCTACGTGGCGGGGACGATCGAGGTTACCACCCAGCAACTCATGGACTACGTGGGCACCCGCGACGTGGCCGCTGCTGCGAAGATCCTTCAGGCAGCGGGCCTCGCCGATGACACGTACGCCAACCGGCTCAAGCACACTTGGCTAGAGGCGCTGGTGACGGTTCCGACCTCGGGCGCACAGTCCTGGGTGCCGCTCGATGCCTCGTGGAAGGTACGGGACTACCGGCCCGGCCTGCCCGGGATGCTGACGACCGTCCCCTTCAATCCCCTGGAGCAGGGTTATCTCACCGAGCCTGCCTGGCAGAAGCGATCCACCGCGGAGTACTACGAGGCTAAGGTCGCGGCCTGGCTGGCCCAGCCTCAGAATCGCCCCGACCTCACGATCGCCGACGTCGGCTACGACGGGCCGATCCGCCAGCAGGCGTTTTCCGCGCTGCCGGCGGGGCTGCCCTATGGCGTCGACTGGCAGCCGCCCGAAACGGAAACGGCCCGGCCGAGCGAGATTCCCGTCGACGCCCGGTATGCGGTGACCGTCACGCTCGGCCACACCGGGGTCTTGCCTCCCGAATCGACCTTGATGCCCGGCGATTCGCTCTTCTCACCGAACGGACAGTTCCGGCTCGTCATGCAGCCACAGGGCAACCTCGTGCTCTACCGGGAAACGACGGCGCTCTGGGCCACTCCCCCGCAAACGCTCAATTTCCCCGGGAGCGTCTTCAAGGTCCAACAAGACGGGAATCTCGCCTTGTTCGTCAACGGCGCCACGCTCGTGTGGAGCAGCGGCACCTTCGACAACCCGAACTCGCGGCTCGTGCTGCAGAACGACGGCAATCTCGTGCTCTATTCCGCCGCGAACACGCTGGTCTGGCAGACCGGCACCGTTACCGTGGGCACCGCCGGTCTGCCCCCCGCGCCGCTGTTTTCCACGACGCTGAACCTCGACACCGTCGCCCTGTCACGGATCGTCGTCGATCCCGGGCTCAATGCCGCGGGGTCTGCGGTCACGCCGGCTCTCCTGTTCGATGGAATCGCAGCCGCCCGCGCGGCCACGTCGGTCACGGCCGCAACCCAGTTGACGCTCACGGTGAGCGTCACTGCCCCGGCGGGTGGCATGAGCTACTCCCGCACGTTCACTCGCGCGGCCGATCGCATGATCGCGATCGGGCTCGATGCCAATCAGTTCTCCGAGCCGCTGCTGGCGGCGAAGCGGGGCATCGCCAACGTCCAGCAGCTCAATCGCGCCAACGGCGTCGCGGTCGATCGCGACCAGGCAGTCGGGGGCCTGCTCGATCTCGCGATCTCGCAGTATTTCGCGACAGCCGACGCCGACGAGGCGTCGCTCGCGGCACTCACATCCGCCATTCCTGACCGCACCAAGGTCGCCCTGGGCATCGCCACGAGCGCAGCCTCGCTCTCTACCTCCGCGACCGCCAGCCTGCAGTTTCCCTACCTGCCGGCCGACATGGGCATCGACGTGCCCGCCAATGTAAACGGCGGTTTCGCCATCGACGCGAGCACGACGGCCCTCGACCTCAACCGCAACCTCCTCCTGGGCTACACGAACTCGGCCCTCGAGGGTCTCGTGCTCGAGGAGCTCACCAACTTCGAGAGCGTCTCGACGATGAAGGCCTTCCAGCTTGCGGCGACCAGCGCCGGCGGGCTGTCGAATCTCGTGGAGATCAACGCCGACAACGTAAGTAGCATCGCCACGCTGCTGCCGGGCGTACGGGCCGACATTCGCAATGCGATCGCGGCGACGGTCACCACCGGTCTTTCAGGGGTGGCCGACTACGCCGGCGTGAGGTTCTCCGCGGTTGTGCCGCGAAACGAGATTACGGTCGGCGGCAGCGATCCGACGAAACAGTGGAAGGGGGTCGGCTATACGCTGAAGTGCGTCACTCCCGACCCTGCGTCCCCGCTGAACGGCGTGACTGTCGGCTTCATTATTCATGGCTCCGTCGCGGGCGGCCCACTGCTCTCCTACGGCGGCGCCACATCCAAGCTCCAGCAGACTCTAAGCAGCTACAAGCCGTCAGCCCCCGTCTCGAACCCCGACAACGGGGCCGGCGATCCCGTCAACGTGGTTACCGGCAACGTCTACCACGAAGAAACCGATTTCGAGCTCCCCAATGTCGGCTCGCCGCTCGCGTTCCGTCGTCGTTACGATTCCGTCCACACGGAATCGGGTCTGGCAGGGGCTCGTGCGGTCTGGTCGGACCGTGGCATGGGCGAAGGCTGGTCGTTCACATATTCCGATCGTCTTGAACCCGAAGTCGATGGAGCGAACACGGTGACGTGGTTCACCGACTCGGGCACGCGGCTCGTGTTCACGAAGTGGCAGGTCCCCATGCTGGCTCCGGCTCGCGGCGACTACGTGACACCAGCCGGCGTCTTCGGGGGCTTGACGGGTTCGGCTGCGTCCGGCTTCACCTGGACCGACTTCGACGGCAACACCACGACCTTCGGTCCGGCGGTCTCCGGCTTCTGCTCGATCGCGTCGAAGAGCGACCGCTTCGGCAACGGTGTGAAGGTCGACTACATCGCCGGCACCACCCGCCTCTCGCGGGTATCCGACCTGCGAGATGCGAGCCGCTTCATCGCCTTTTCGTACAACGCCGATTCGCAGCCGCACATCTGGGCGGTCACCGACTTCACGGGCCGTGTCTGGAATTACGCCTATTCCGGAGCCCGGCTCACCACGGTCACCGCCCCTGCACCATCCGCCGGCGCAACCGCTCCGGTGGTGCGCTACGCCTACCACCCAGACGCCGCCCGCCTCGGGCTTCTGGAGAGCGTCGTCGATCCAAGCGGCTTCAAAACGTCGTGGGAATACTACGCCAACCGCCGCGGGTTTCGCGTCACCGACGCTGAAAATCTCACCCACAGCTTCACCTACAACCTCCACCGCCGGCAGTCAGCCTTTATCGACGAGCGAGGGAACGCCGTCCGCTACTCCTACGACGGCCAGGGCAACCTGCTCGAGATCCAGCAACCCGACCGCACGACCGCACGCTCGTCGTGGAGCACAAATGGCCTGAAACTCTCCGCGACCGATGCCTACGGAGCGACGGTCGGGTTCACCTACGACATGGGCACCGGCAAGGTCACGAGCGTGACCGATGCAATCGAAAATTTCACGACGACCACCTACACGTCGGGCACTTTCAGCGACATCGACACGATCACCCGGTTCAACCGGCCAAACGATGCTAGCGACGACGTCGTCACGAAGTTCACCTACGACGCCTCGGGCTTCCTTACGAGCAAGATCGAGGATGTCGGTGCGGGCAAGCTCAATGCCACCACGCGGTATGAACCAACCCCAAACACTCGCAAACTAACTCGTTCCGTCACCACGCCGGAAGGCCGCACGACATATCTGGCCTACAACAGCGGCGGGCAGGTCACACGGCGATTCGACACGACGCGCTCCGGCGGTCTCATCGGCGAATACTACGACAATCCCGATTTCACGGGACTTGTGGGAACGCGCACGGATGCGACCGTAAATTTCGCCTGGGGAGCGGGGGCACCCCTGCCCGCGATGGGCAACGACACATTCAGCGTCCGCTGGATCGGCCAGATCATCCCCGTCGTGACCGGCGTCCACACCTTGACGTCGCTTTCCGACGACGGAATCCGCGTGTGGGTGAATGGGCAGCTCCTCATCGACAACTGGACCGATCACGCCCCGACGGAAAACTCCGGCACCATCAGCCTCGAAGCTGGGCGCCGGTACGACATCCGCATCGAGTATTACGAGAATGCTCTCGGCGCGACGCTCAGCCTCTTTTGGGCCGCCCCCGGCTTGTCCCGTCAGATCATTCCGGCCGAACGGCTCTTTGCCAGGGTTCCGATCGAGTCGTTCGCCTACGACGCCCGCGGCAACCTGCTCACGCAGGCCGACGCCAACGGCAATACGACCACGTTCGCGTACGACACACTCGGCCGCACAATCTCCGAGACGTCCGCCGATCCCGACGGAACCGGTGATCTTCCGTCGATCGCCGCCACGTTCGCCTACGACGTTTCGGGCAATCTGGGCTCGACCACGCGGCACGACGGCCGCGTCAACCGCACCGGCTTCGACAGGCGGCAGCGGCCCGTGAGGGTCACGGCGATGGACGGCACCTACACGCTCGTCAGCTACGATCCCGTCGGGAACAAGGCCTCGGAGACCGACGCCCTGGGCCGCATCACGCGGTATGTCTACGACGCCCGCAACCGGCTCGTGGCCACCCTTCTGCCCGACGGCACGACGACCCGCTCCCGCCACGACGGCGGTGGCCGCACCGTGGCCACGCTCGACCAGGCCGGTGGCACCACGACCTACGCTTACGACAAGCTGGGCCGCAAGATCCGCGAGACGCTGCCCGATCCCGATGGCACGGGGCCGCTTGCCGCACCCACCACCGCATGGGGCTACGACTCCCGCGGCAACGTCCAGTTCGTCACGGCGTCCTTCGTCGGGCAGTCCGGCGTGGTAGCGGGCGATGCCGCCTGGTCCACGCACTACGAATACGACAACCTCGGCCGGCGCACCAAGGAAACCCAGGCCGATCCCGATGGCTCGGGGCCGCTCGCCCGCCCCGTGACCGTCTTCTCGTACGACCTCGACGGCAATCTTCTCGCCGTCACCGATCCGCGTGGCTTCACCACCTCGTTCACCTACGACTCCCTGGGCCGCAAGACCACCGAGACCTCCCCCGATCCCGACGGCACCGGCCCGCTCGTGCCGCTCGTCAAGCAGTTCGTCTACGACGCTGCCGGCAATCTGCGGTTCGAGATCGCCCCCGGCGGCACAAGCCAAGCCGACGTCTCCTTCACCACCGAACACGTCTACGACGCCCTCAATCGTAGGATCCGCACGATCCTCCCCGACCCCGATGGCCCGACCGGGCCTTTGGCTCGGCCGGTTACGAGCCAGTCGTTCGACTCGAGCGGCCGACTCTCCACCACGACCGATGCCCTCGGCCGCGTGACCACCTCCACGTATCGCAGTAGTGATCGGGTGCTGCGGATCACTGCTCCCGACGGTTCGTTCATGAATCGCATCTACGACGCCGTCGGCAACATGGTGTTCACTGTTGAAGCAGTCTCCTCCGAATCCCACGGCCGCCGCACGTTCACCACATTCGACGCCCTGAACCGCCCGATCGCCGTCCGCGACCCCCGTCCCGACGCAACCTCCGCGACTCCCGTGACGACCTATGTCTACGACGTCACTGGCAACCTCATCCGCTCGACTGACGAGTTGGGCCGCACCACATGGAGGCAATACGACGCCCTCGGCCGCCTCACGGCCGAGACGAGCCCGCTGGGCCTGTTTGCCGGTGACCCCCAGGCCACAACCCGCACCGAATACGACGCGGCGGGCCGCGTCACCTCCACCATCGACGAGTTGGGCCGCCGCACCGACACCGTCTACGACAGCCTCGGCCGGAAGATCCGTGAGATCGCCCCGGACGCCGGCCTCGGCCGGCCGACGACACACTACGCCTACGACGCTGCCGGCAATCTGCGGTTCACGACCGACCCCCGCGGCGCAGCTGCTGGCGACACCGGCTTCACCACCTACTTCTTCTATGACGCCCTCGGCCGCAGGACGGCCACCGTCGATGCCCTCGGCCCCGATTGGCCCCACACCGCGCTTCCCGACACGCTCCCCGGCACCGTGACCACGAACGTAACCCGCATTGTCTACGACGCCCGCGGCCGCATCGCCTCTACCACCGACGCCCTCGGCCAGACCACCGACTACGGCTACGACAACCTCGGCCGCAGGATCTCCGAGACCGCGGCCGACCCGGACGGCGCAGGCCCGCTCGCCCGCCCCGTCACCCGCTTCACCTACGACGCCGTCGGCAACCTCCGATCGACGACCACCCCTCTCGGAGCTTCAGCCGGCGACACGGGCTTCACCACCTACTTCTTCTACGACGCCCTCAACCGCAAGACGGCCACCGTCGATCCCCGCGGCGCAGACTGGTCTGTCACCGCGATCCCTGACTCGCTTTCTGCCACGGTCACCGCCTACGTCACCCGTACCACCTACGACCTCACCGGCAACACCACGAGCGTGACCGACGCCTCCGGCAACGTCACCCGCTACGCCTTCGACCGCCTGAACCGCCTCATCACCGAGACCGACCCGCTCGGCGCCGTCACCACCTCCGCCTACGACCTCGTCGGTAACAAGACCAGGGAGACCGACCGCCTCGGCCGCGTCACATGGTTTACGTTTGACGCCGCCGACCGCCTCGTCGAGGAGCGTTGGCAGGCCTCGGCCTCCGCAGCGGTCTTCCATACGATCACGCGGTTCTACGACGGGTCCGACCAGCTGCTCGGCGTCACCGAAGCCGACACGACCAACCCCGCCGCCACCACCGCCTGGCAGTTTGCGTATGACGCCCTCGGCCAGCTCGTGAAGAGCCGGATGGCCCCCGGCGAGATCGTGCAGACACCGGCCCTGGACGCTGTCCCCAGTCCTCCCGGCACCCTCGCCGCCGGCGACGCCACGGGCGACTGGGATCTCGACGGCAGGCTCGAACGCTACGACGGCTACCCCATCACCCTCGCCGTCGGCGACCAACTCCTCCTCACCGCCTCCTCCACCGCCTTCGACCCCGTCCTCATCCTCCAGAAGCCCACCGGCGGCCTGGCCACCGCCTTCTTCGACGACGCATCCGGCGGCGGCACCACCGCCCGGCTCCTCGTCACCGCCGACGTCGCCGGCACGTGGACCGTCGTCGTCACCTCCCGCGACGAGCTCGCCAGCGGCGCCTACGACCTGAAGATCGTCAAAGACCAAAACGCCATCGTCCCCGCCGCCCTCGTCGAATACGACTTCACCTACGACAAGGCCGGGAACCTGCTCACCACCACCGAGGACCAGGCCGCCGTGGCCCAGTTTGGAGCGCTCGGGCCCGCGGCCAGCGGTCTGGGCATCCGCACCGCGTACACCATCGACGCCCTGAACCGCGTCACCCGCTACCGGCACATCGACGTCGCCACGGGCGCCGTTCTCAAGCGGACCGACTACGCCTACCGCCCCGAAGGCTCGGTGGGCACCGTCACCAGGTTCGCAGGCGCGGGCATAAACCCCGTCGGCACCTCCACGGCCGCCTACGACTCGATGGGCCGGCTCACCGGCATCACGCATGCTCCGTCAGCCAGCCCGAGCATCGCCTACGGCTACGCCTACGACGCCGCCAGCCGGATCACGGCGCTCACGACCCCGGAGGGCACGAGCAGTTTCACGCTCGACGCCACCGACCAGCTCCTCTCCGCCAGCCTGACAGGCGAAGCCTACGCCTACGACAAGACCGGCAACCGCACGAGCGGCGGCACGCAGACGGGCACCGGCAACCGCCTCCTCTCCGACGGCACCTACCGCTACGCCTACGACGCCGAAGGGAACCGGACGGCGAAGTTCGTGGATACGAATGCCGGCGGCACGCTCTCCGTCGGCGACACCGACGTCACCGTCTACGCCTACGACCAGCGGAACCGGCTCGTGGCCGTGAGCCATGTCACTGCCTGGACGGCCACGCAGGCCGCAGGCCTGGCGGCCTTTACCGTCGCGGGCACTCCCCTCCCCGGCTCCGACCTCGAGCTCCGCTACACCTACGACTACGCCGATCGACGGATTCGCAAGTCGCTCGACGCCGACGGGCAGGCCGGCGCCGGCCAGGAGGCCGTCTCCTTCGCCGCCTACGCAGGCGACGTCCGCACGCTGGAGATCGCCAGGCCGAACGACAAGCTCGTGATCGACAGCCTCCGCGGGCCGATCGGGTTCTTGGGCCAGGTCGTGCAGCGCACCTTCTACGGCAACGGTGTCGATGAGATCCTCGCCGTGGACCGGGTCACCTGGAACGGCACCACGCCCACCACCAGCACGTTCTGGACGTTCACCGACCACCAGGACTCGGTGCGGGACATTGTCTCTGGCACCGGGGCCACGCTCGGACAGGTCGTCGAGCACAGGCAGTACGACAGTTTTGGGAAGGTGGTGAGGCGGACGATCGGGCCGCAGGCAGGCGCGGCCACGACGGCTGGGGTTGGGGTGGAGTTTGCGTACGCTGGGAGACCCTTCGAGGCTCGCACGGGTCTCTCCGACAATCGGGCGCGGTGGTATGAGCCCGCAACCGGAAGGTTCGTCAATGAAGACCCCAGCGGCTTCAAGGGGGGCGATGCGAACCTCTTCCGCTACGT
>CAZXIG010000096.1:0-10411 GCA_964640405.1 uncultured Candidatus Kuenenia sp. | reverse complement strand
ATCCGCGCCGCTTCAACTGCCGCCCGCGATCAACTCACTTCACCGCGCCATAGATCGGCAGGTGCCGGTAGTAGACCTCGAGCATGTAGGTGCAGAAGCAGGTCGTGAACAGCCTGCCGCCCCACGGGCCCCACTTGTCGAGCCCGGGATCCCACGAGCCCGCCTCGCCGCCCCCCTTCGCCTGCGCCGCCGGAAGCGCCTCCCGCATCACCGCGTTCCAGCGATCCCACGGCTCGCCGCCGACGTTGTGCAGCACCTGCGTGATGTAATACCACGCATACACGTCCTTCTCGGCCGCGAAGTCGATCCGGTTGGCCTCGAGCAACAGCTCGATGCCGGCCACGAGCCGCGGATCCTGGCGAGCCCAGCCGAGATACTGCCGCGCCAGCAGCCCCTCCGCCGCCACGGCCGCCGTCACGGGCCCGGCCTGCCGGTTCAGCGCCTTGCGGTCGTCGGCATCGACGGGCCCTTCCACCTGCTCGAGGCGGTAGCCGTACCGCTTGCCGCCATCGACCGCGACGGTGTCGAGAAACCGGTTGATGCCCGCGAGCGTCGCCGTCGGAAAGTCGATCCCCGCCATCTCGGCGCTCTTGAAGGCCATCATGTACCAGCCCGTCACCGACATGTCGCCGGGTTTGCCGGGCTCATACCGCCAGCCGCCGTTCGGCCCCTGCGCGCGGACCGCGAAGGCGATCGCCCGCTGCGCCGGCTCGAGATACGCCCGCTCCTTCGTCATGCCGTAAAGCTCGCAGATCGCGATCGTGGCCTGGCCGTGGGAGTAGAGGGCGTGGTGGCTCGGCATCGGCTCGAGATCGAAGCGACCGTCGGGCAGTTGTTTCGCGATCAGCCCCTTCCAGCCGCGGGTCACGGCATCGCGATACTTGCCTTCCTTGGTCGTGTGGCCGGCGCCCTGGAATGCGAGCAGGGCCATGGCCGTGGCCGCCAGCTGATTCTCCTGTGAGCCGCCGTCGAGGTACGGCCCCTGCAGGCTCCAGAGCCCCGTCTTCTTGTCCTGGTGTCGCGCGAGCCAGCCCAGGGCGCGGGCGACCGCCGACTGCGTGGCATCGCTGCCCCCGAAGGCCTTCACGAGCTTGGTCTGACTGCCTTCGTTGCGGCCGTCGAGCAGCGTGGTGATCGCCGCAGCCTGCGACGCGGCTTCCGTGGCCTCCGCGCCCGGAGCCTCGACCACCTCGGCGGGGGGCGGCGGGGTGGGCTTCGGTGCCTCGACGACCGGTTCCTCCGTCTTCACCTCCTCGGGCTTCGACTCCTCGATGGTGACGGGAGCCAGGTCTTCGCCCCGCTGTTCGGCCTCGAGTTCCGTCAGCGGTCCGAAGGCGAGGTCGAGCGCGATCGTGTCGTCCTTCTCCGCCCGCACGATGAAGAGCGCGAGCGCGAGCAGCACGACGAGATGGGCGGCGAGGCTGAAGGCGAGCGCCGGGCTCTCGCGCACCCACGACCGCACCGACTGCCACACCGTGTCCTGCCAGGCCAAAACCGCGGCCACGTCCTCGTCGCCGAGGTAATTGGAGAGCCAGTGCTTCCTCGACTCTCCTGCGAACGTCGCCGCCCGAGCCAATCCACTTCCGCGTCCTGCCGCGGGAGGAACCAGGTCCGGAAACGGAGCGTCTTCCGCCCCAGGATTGGGGCCGCCATCGGCGGGCTGCCCGGCGGCCGATGGCTGCCACGGCAGACCGCCGACGAGCGTCGTTCCGGCCGGCCGCGGTTCGCTCGGCGAGCGATCCGGAGGCGGAGGGGGCGGGAACTGGCTCATCCGTGGACACACTCCCGAAAACACCGATTTTGCGGCCTTCGACCGCTGGCATTTCTTTTTCTCGGCTGGGTGGTCTATTATCCCGATGTCAGGTTCGCCGCGGGAGATCAACTCCAGTCGGCAGTTCTGACATCCACCGCACACTGACGCGGGGTGGAGCAGCCCGGTAGCTCGCGAGGCTCATAACCTCGAGGTCGCAGGTTCGAATCCTGTCCCCGCCATTTCACGCCCGCCGGGCCATCCATGGCCCCGGCGGGCTTTTTTATGCGCGGCATCCTGCCGCGGGCCGGCACTGGAAACTGGCGTACCTTCCGCAGAACCCGCGGTAACCCGAGTGGTTGCCGCGGGTTCTGTCGTTTCGTGCGAGGGCACGCTGTCCCGTGCGGACGCCTGCTGGGCGGCGACCTTCGGCGAATGACCGTGCCACGGGGCGACGACATGGGTCGGGTACCGCTCGACCCAGTCGGTCTCGCAGGAGGCCCGGAGGTTCTGCAGAAGCCGCGGCCAAGGTTTGTGACCGGCCTTGGTGATGATCCGCTCGAGGTGCGTACGCAGGTTCACGGTCTATCCGCACGTCGTGTTCGCCGCCGTGGTGCTCCGTCTTCTTCGCCAGCACCGTCAGTCACCCTTCTCCAAGTTGATAGCGTCCCGAGTCAGCGAACCAATCTCCGAAGGGCATCGGAGGCCAGCCATACGCGACAAGGCGACGATGAGTTTCCAGTCGATCGACGGGCACGCGTCCAGAACGTTTCTGATCGTCTCGAGCGGGATGTAGCGGGCACGGGCAGGGTTCGCCTGCGAGCCGGGCCGCAGGCCGTCGAACGGGATCTTGTCGATCCACCCCCAGCGCACTGCGGCGCGGAACACCTGCTTCGCCACGCTGACGCGCTTCGCCACCGTCGGGGGTGACAGCCGGTTGTCGTCCGTGGTCCGCTTCTTCTTGCGGCGACCGCTGCCCTTCTTGTCCTTCACGACCCAGGTACGCCAGTCGTCGGCGCCCTTGGCGGTCACCGCGGTCACGAGCGTGTCGGCGCCAAAGAACTCCTTGAGCGACTCGAGCGTCTGGTTGAAACGCCGACGTTCAGGGGCGGCGCAGCGGCCAGGCGACGAAGTGCCAGCGGTCTCCGGCGGCGTCGCAGGTCACGGTCTCGGCCGCATGGGCGGCCAGCGACCAAGAGCCGCAGGCAAGCAGGAAGGCGGATCACAGGATCGAGAAAAGTTTTGTCATGAGTCTCTCATTCTCGTTCGGCGAATCGGTGTTCCCGCTCACACGATGTCCTCCACGACGCCGTCGCTCGGCTCGAGCAACCAGCCGATTCCTCTATATTTCCAGCACCGTGCGGATTTGGCACTTCGCACTCGTGCCGCGGCCGTTGCGTCCGCCAGTCAAGTGAAAATGGCCGCACAATCGGGCATGCCATCCCTGTCGTCGCGATATAAACTGGGGAAGGAAGTGATCCTCTCAATCACACCGTGGCGCCCCCATGGCTTCGAACACCGTCAACGACCAGGCCAAGAGCCTTGCCCCGCCGAAATCCGTTCGTGGGAGGCGGAAATCCGCGACTGCTTCACGCGACACGGCGTGCGGTATCTCATAGGCAAGTCGGGAGCGATCCTACTGGGATTTCCCGACACGACGCAGGATGCCGATTTGTTCGTCGACAAGACGCCCGCCAACGGCGAGCGGAGCCGTTGCCGTCAGCGCCGGCGTTGTTGATCAGGTTGAGCGAACCGCTCAGCGTGAGCGTGCCGGGAACAGCCCTGTAGTTGGACCAGCCGGGGGCTGAGGTGCCGACGGTGAACCCGAAGGCGTCGGGCCCCGTCGATGCCACCTTGCCCGCCATCGTGCCGGTCACGAGGCAGCGGGCTGCTCAAGGCCCGAGGCGTCGGCCCGCGGAAACGTCATCCGCACCTCCGCACCACCGAGCGAGGAACTCCCGAATTCCAGGCGGCCGCCGTGATTTGTCACGGCCGTGCGTACCACGAACAGGCCGATGCCCGTGCCGCCACGCTTGGTCGTCGTGAGCGGCGTCTCCGATTGCTCCGCACCGCTCCATCCGGGCCCACTGTCGCCGATCGTGAGGACCACCTCTGTGCCGCGAGCCTCCAGAGCGACGGTGATTTCCCGCCGTGCGGCGGCCGCTTCGTCGATGGCCTCCACGGCGTTGCGCACCACGTTGTTGATCGCCACCAGCAGCTGCTCCTCGTCGCCGGGGATCGTGCAGCGATCGCTCCCGACCCGCTCCCTGACGGTGATGCCGTGTCGCTCGAGGAGGCCGTGGTTGTAGAGCAGCGCACTCCTCACCACGCGGTCGAGATCGACCGAGCGGTGGTCCGTCTGCACGTTGCGGAGTAGGGCCTTCATCCGGTCGATCGTGCCGACCACCTGCCTGGCCTCGGCCGCCACGGTGGCCATGGCTTCCCGGTTGTCGACACCCTCGCGGGTCGCCATGTTGCTCTGCAGGAGGATCGTGCTCAGCGGCTGGGCGATCTCGTGCGCCACCGCCGCCGCGACGAGGCTCGTCTTGAGCTTGGCTTCCAACTCGCGGCGGTGCTCCGCCTCGAGAGCCTGCTCGCGGGCCACGGCCGCGGCCTTCAGGCGTTGCTCCTCGGCCCGCAGGCACTCCTCGGTCCCGCGCTGGCGCTCCAGTTGCCGGAGGAAGACGGCCAGGAACTGCTTGCCGACCGTCATGCTCGCCAGATAAACGTCGAAGTCGATGATGCTGGCCGCGCCGCCGACCCCGAACGGACCCCAGCCATGGCCGGTGGCGATCATGGCGACCGCCGCCACGAACAGCCCTCCCATGCAGACGGCCACGAACCCCCGCCGGATCGCGAGCCAGACGAACATCGGGGCGAGCAGGGCGATGACCGAGGTCATGCCGGTCCAGAGCCAGAGATATTCCCCGACCGCCATGGCGGGCGTGAGCACCGCCACGCAGACGAGCGCATCGACGACCGTATCCCGCCGGCTGCGGTGGCCCGCGAACAGGGAGAGCAACAGCGGCGTAACGAGCATCTGCCCGAGCACGCACCCCAGCCACCAGTTGCGCCACGACAGGGCGAGGCCGAGCGGCGTGTCGATCACGCCCCCCAGCCAGAGCGACGCATGGCTCAGCGTGGCGCCGAGGGGCTGCAGCACGAAGACGATGAGCACGAGCAGGCCTGTGAGGTCGCGGGCGCGTTCGAGCCGGGGGTCGAGCCCGAACCTTTGAAACAGCCACGCGCCCAGGCAGGCCTGCGCGCTGTTGCTCGCGGAGATTCCCAGCGCCGGTAGCAGGGGCAGGCCCCGGGTGAGGGCGAGCGCCAGCTGGCCGAGAAAGATCCCGGGCCAGACCCACGCTCCGTAGCGGAGGACGAAGGCCAGCGCGATGCCCTCCGAGTAAAACACCGCGGGCGTGACCAACACGTTCTGCACGAGGGGCAGAAAGCTAAGGTGACCGAAGGCGAGGTAGAGGACGGACAGCAGCGAAATACGCGCGGCCTTCTGCCGGGGCGACCAGACTGTGGCGATGGATGCATCGGTCATGGGTGGCGTCAGGAGATGGCCCGGCGATCGTACCCGCGAGCATACCGGCCGGTCACCGGCGTCGGCGCTCGGATCGGCGGCTCAGCCGGGTAGCGACGTTTGGTTGTGGAGCGTGGCCAGCCGGACGAGCTCCGCCCCGCTCGCGCCGAGCTTCGCCGCGATGTTCTTGCGATGCGTCTCCACCGTGTTGTGGGAGATGCCCAGCCGCGCGCCGATGTCGGTCGTCTTCAGTCCCTGCCCGATGAGCCGAAACACCTCAAGTTCACGGGGCCGCAGGAGCGCCAGCGGTTCTCCTCCGTCACCGGCGCCGACATCGATCCCACGGCCCCTGATGACCGCGGCGATCGCCGTCCGCAGCTGCTCGTAGGCCTGCGTCTTCTCCACGAGGGCCCTCAGATTCTCGACGAGCCCCTGCGGGCAGGTGAATTCCCCCGCAGCGCTGGAGAGCACGATGCAGTCGACCGTGGGATTCGCGGCCGCCGCGGCCCGCAGCACGTCGAGCCCGTCGCCGTCGGGCAGCTTGAGGTCGAGGATCAGCAGATCGCACGCCTCAGCACGCAGGCTGGCGACCGCGTCGGCCACCGTCGTCGCCGTCGCCCGCACCTCGATTCCCGGCACCGTACGCAGCATCCCCACGAGCAATTGAAGGAATATCGTGTGGTCCTCCACGACCAGGCACGACAGGCTCGTGGGCTTCGTTGCGGATCGCTTCGCGGTGGCGGCGGTCATCATGCCTGGAAGGGTGCGTCGTGGAACCAATCATCGACGAGATCGACACGCCGCAGACGCTACTCTCCGGACCCGGCCGCCGTCCAGCATTGGGTTGAATTTGACCTGCATCGCAACGAGCTTGCCCGGCCCCCGCGGCATTCAGGAGGCGGTCGGGGGGTTGTGCCACAAGATGGAAAAGAGTTCTGACACCTTTTTGGGCACCTTTTTTGGGACGAAACTCTGGCCGGCCCCGGCCGTTGAATCTTGCGGATGCATTTCGCGAGGCGAAACGATGATTCGCGCCTGGTTGCCGTTTTTCGTGGCCGTGATGCTGCTCTCCGGGAGCCTGGTTCCCGGGGCGGATGGCGGGAGCCCCGACACCTGGCAGGCGGAAGTCGCGGCCGGCCGCCGCCACTGGGCGTTCCAAAAGCCCGTCGCGCCGGCCGTGCCTCCCGTGAACGACGTCGCCTGGCCCACAAGCGACATCGACCGCTTTCTCCTCGCCGCCATGGAAAAAGCCGGGGTGAGGCCGGTGGCCGATGCCAGCCGCGAGGCGGTCATCCGCCGGCTGTCGTTCGACCTCACCGGGCTCCCGCCGACGCCCGACGAAGTCCGTGAGTTCATCGCCGACACCTCGCCCGCAGCGATCGAGCGGGTGGTCGACCGGCTCCTCGCATCGCCGCGGTTCGGCGAGCGCTGGGCGCGGCACTGGCTCGACGTCGCCCGCTATGCCGACTCGAGCGGCAAGGAGACGAACGTGCCCTATCCGCACGCCTGGCGATATCGCGACTGGGTGATCGCGGCGTTCAACGCCGACATGCCCTACGACGACTTCCTCAAGGCGCAGATCGCGGGCGACCTGCTCAAGCACTCGGGTCCGGCCGATCAGGCCGCGAAGATCGTCGCCACCGGTTTTCTCGCGCTCGGCCCCAAGGGGCTCAACACCCGCGACCGCCGCCAGTTCCAGATGGACGTGGTGGACGAGCAGATCGACGCCGTCTCGCAGTCGATGCTCGGGCTCACGCTCGCCTGCGCCCGCTGCCACGACCACAAGTTCGATCCCGTCACGCAGCGCGACTACTACGCCTTGGCCGGCATCTTCATGAGCAGCGAGACGCTCTACGGCACCGGGCCGCAGCTACAAAACGCCAATCCCTCGACGCTCATCGAACTGCCGCCGGAGGCGGGCCTGCCCGCGGCCGTGGCGCCACTCTCGCCCGCCGATTTCGCGCGGCTCGAGCGCGAGGTGCAGGGCCTTTCCGAGCAGGCCGCGGAGATGGCCCAAGACGCGATGGCCGCCCGGCGCGAGGGGCGTGATCAAAACAACGCCGCGATGTTCCTGCGGACCCGAGCAGCGCGGGATCGCCAGTCAGGCGCTCAGTCCGATCTCGATCAGTTCCGGCCCGACGGCTCACCGCGAACGCTCGCCATGGGCGTGCTCGACCGGCCGCAGCCGATCGACAGCCCGCTGCTCGAGCGGGGCGAGGTCGACCAGCCCGGCGACACGGTGCCCCGCGGCCTCGTGGAAGTGCTCTGCGCCCCCGACGAGCCCCGCAACATCGCCGCGGGAAGCGGCCGGCTCGACCTCGCCTTCTGGATCGCCTCCCGCGACAACCCGCTCACTCCCCGCGTGATGGCCAACCGCGTGTGGCTCAAGCTCATGGGCGAGGGACTCGTCGCGACGCCCGACAACTTCGGCGTCATGGGCATGGAGCCGAGTCATCCCGAACTCCTCGACCACCTCGCCGTCGCGTTCATGGACGACGGCTGGTCGGTGAAAAAGCTCATCCGCCGGATCGTGCTCAGCCGCGGCTACCAGCTCGCCGCCGTGCACGACGCCGCGAACTTCGCCGTCGATCCCGACAACCGTTTCCGCTGGCGGATGGACCAGCGGCGGCTCGATGCGGAGCAAATCCGCGACGCCATGCTCGCCGTGGCGGGCCGGCTCGACCTCGAACCCACGCCCGGCTCCCCGGTGGCCCGGCTGCGGGAGAGCCGGCAGGGGATGATCCAGATGCTCGCGGAATCCCGCGAGCCGGCGGAGGACTGCCGGTCGATCTACCTGCCGATCGTCCGCGACCAGGTGCCCGAGTCGCTCGCCGTCTTCGACTTTCCCGACGCGTCGCTCGTAAGCGGCCGCCGCGAGGAGTCGAACTCGCCCGCGCAGGCGCTCTTTCTCCTCAACGACGACGAGGTCGTGTCGCTCGCTCAGTCGTTCGCCGACCGCGTCACCCGCCTCCCGGGCAAGACTTCCGACCGGCTCGCGGCGGCATTCGAGATGGCGCTCGGTCGCCGGCCTGGCCCCGCCGAACGATCCGCGATCAACGCCTTCTGGGCGAAGTCGCGTTCGCTCGTGGCGTATTGCCAGGCGCTGTTCGCCACCGCGGAATTCCGCCATCTGAACTGATGCTTCGCAACGCCGCTCCCAGGAGCCACACATCATGACCATGTCTCCTTCACACCATCGCTGTGCGAGCGTGGCCTGCGGATCGCGGCGGGCATTCCTGCGGCACTCGGCCAACGGCTTCGGCCTGCTCGCCTTGTCGGCGCTCGCCGCGGAGGCGGCCGAGCAACACGCAGCCGCGGGGCCGCTCGCCCCCAAGCCTCCGCACTTCCCCGCCCGGGCCAAGCACGTGATCTTCCTCTGCATGCAGGGAGGGCCGTCGCACGTCGACACGTTCGACTACAAGCCGAAGCTCGCCGCCGACTCGGGCCAGGCCGCGCCGGCGGCCGCCGGCCGCAGAGGCCAGGCCACGCTCCTCGCCCCGCGCTGGAAGTTCAGCAAGCGCGGCAAGAGCGGCCTCTGGATCTCGAGCCTGTTCGACGAGGTCGCCCGGCACGCCGACAAGCTCTGCGTGATCAACTCGATGGCCACCGACCTGCCGGCCCACCTCCAGGCCTTCGCGCAGCTGCACACGGGCACCGCGCAGTTCGTCCGCCCCTCGCTCGGCGCCTGGACGCTCTACGGCCTCGGCACCGAAAACCAAAACCTGCCCGGGTTCATCGCGATCAACGCCCCGGTCGCCGCCGCCCGCACGTTCGGCAGCGCGTTCCTGCCGGCCGTCTACCAGGCGACCCGGGTGGGCGGCTCGCTCGGGCCTGGTTTCGGAGGACGTCGCGCCGCCGGCGCCGGCCCCGGGACGATCGCCAACATCAAAAGCCCGCTCCTCGACCGCGCGGCCCAGCGGAGCCAGATCGATCTGGTGCAACGACTGAATGCGGCGCGGCTCGAGCTCGACGGCGGCACGAGCCCAGAGACCGAGGGCGTGATCGAGTCGTATGAACTGGCCTTCCGGATGCAGGACGAGGTGCCGAAGGTGATGGACATCTCCCGCGAGACCAGGGCCACGCTCGACCGCTACGGCATCGACGGCGAGGGCACCAATGCCTTCGGCCGGCAGTGCCTGATGGCGCGGCGGCTCGTGGAGGCCGGCGTGCGGTTCGTGCAGGTGACGCACGGCGGCTGGGACCACCACGCAAACCTCGGCACCGCGCTCGAGACCACGGCCCGACAGGTCGACCGCCCGATCGCCGGCCTGCTCGGCGACCTCGCCGATCGCGGTCTGCTCGAGGAGACGCTCGTGATCTGGGGGGGCGAGTTCGGCCGCACGCCGCACAGCCAGGGGGCCGACGGCCGTGACCACAACAACAAGGGATTCACGCTCTGGATGGCCGGCGGCGGCGTGAAGGGGGGCATGGCGTACGGTGCGACCGACGACTACGGCTACGAGGCCATCGAGAAACGGATGCACATCCACGACTGGCACGCCACGCTCCTGCACCTCCTCGGCCTCGACCACGAGCGGCTCACCTACCCCTACGCGGGCCGCGACTTCCGGCTCACCGACGTCCACGGCGCCGTGGCCCGGGAGATCATCGCCTGACCGATCCCACACCCGACTTCCCTATCACTCTCATGCCCTTTGATCCCTGTTTCAGGAGACACGCCATGACCACGTTCTTTCGCACGTTCATCGTCCTCATCGCCTGCATCGCCCTCGCCGCCACGGCGTCCGCCCAGCCTCCGATCGACCGCGATCCCGCCGAAATGATCAAGCGGGCCGACACCGACGGTGACGGCAAGGTGAGCCGCGACGAGTTCATCAAGGCCCAGACGGAGAGGTTGGAGAAGATGTTCGCCCGGATGGACACCGACGGCGACGGCAAGCTCTCTCCAGAGGAGTTCGCCGAGGGTCGAGCGCGGATGCGCGAGCTGATGCCTCGCGATGGTCAGCGGCCCCGCGGTCCCGGCGGCCCGGGCAGGCCCGACCGCGGCGGACGCGGCCCCGCGGAAGGCTTTCGCAAGCCGCCAGAGCAGAACTGACGCAGCCGGTCGCGGGGTTGAGGTCAGTTCTTCGTCGGCAGCTTCAGCATCTTGCCGTTGTTCTTCCAGCCGAAGG
>CAZXIG010000095.1:0-10411 GCA_964640405.1 uncultured Candidatus Kuenenia sp. | reverse complement strand
CGCAGGGCCCGTCGGCCCCGGCGGAGTATTTCAAGTCTTGGCGGTCGCCCCTAGGCCAATTCAGGGCCTATTTCGTGGCCGGCTCGAAGCCCTTCTCGACGTTCCCGAACACGAGCGTCACCTGCTCGTCGGCGGAGGCCTTCTCAACCTTGCCTTTGCAGTTGTTGCAGCAGAAGCCCACCTCGGCGTCGCCGATCGCGAGTTCCGTACCGGCCTTCACTGGCCCGCCGCTGAACGGGCAGCCCTTTTGCTTGAGCTGACCGGTGGCCACGAGCTGCTGGTGGGCCTTGGCCGCGAACGGCGCCGAATCCTTCGCGAACTTGCCGGAGCAGTTGCCGCAGCAGAAGTAGACCTTGCCGCCGGCGAAGTCGGCGCTCTTTTCAGGATTGCACTTGGCACCCGACACGGGGCACTTCGCATCCTTCGGCTCCTTCACGGCCGACACGGCCACCGACGAGCAGACGACGGCGACGACAAGCGCGGCAAACGCGAGGGCAAGGCGGCTCTTCATGGCGATCAACTCCATTACGAGAGATGAGTGAACGGGTTTTCCCAACGACCCCTCCAGCATAGGCCCGCGACGCCGCCCGCCGCAATCGCCGAATTCCAGCGCGAGGAGGCGAGGGGATCGGCGAAAGCTCGAGGAGCATTGGGCCGCCGCGGCCCACCGCGACGAGACTTTTGCCGTCCCCGAGCCGGCAACCAACCGATGTCGGCACGCCCTAGCGGCCGCGGGGCTCGGGCAGACCCACGGCCACGGCTGCCCCGGCGGCGATCACGGCCGCCCCGACCACGAAGACCGGCCGAAACCCGACCGCGTCGACGAGCCAGCCGACGAACGGCGAGAACACGAACGGAGCCGCCAGCGCCGCCCCGACGATGCTCACGTAGCGGGCGTGGTCGACCGGCCGGGGCGCCAGCTCGAGCGCGTAGTTGGTGAAGATCTGCAGCGAGATCGGATTGAGCCCGAGCACAACATAGACGATCCAGAACCAGTCGGCGGCCAGGGCATGCGGGGCCAACGACAGCCCGGTGACCAAGAGCGGCACGAGCGACGAGAGCGCCACGAGCCAGATGAGCACGACCCGCGTGCCGCGGCGATCGGCCATCGGTCCGGCCACGAAGCTCACGATGCCGGTCGAGAGGTTCTGCACCACCACCCACGTGAGCAGGCTCGTGAGCGGCGTGCCGAGCCGATCGCGGGCGAAGGCCTGATAATGTGGAAACAGCATGATGACGCCGGAGAAGCAGGCGGCCACGACCGCCAGTCGCACCAGCGCCCGGTCGGCGAGCAGCGTCTGCCGCCAGTCGGCGACGGCCCGCGCGACCCCGGCCAGCCAGCCGCCGCGGCTCGATCCATCGCCCGGCGGCCGCGCGGCCGCTGCGTCGGGCGGTTCGTCGAGAAACGCCGGCACCAGCGCGGCGACCGCGAAGAAGGCGGCCGTGACGGCGAAGATCTTGGTGAACCCGTCGGCCTCGGCGAGCCACGGCCGCAGGAAGACGATCGCGGCGAGGATCGCCAGCACGCCCCCGACGCTGGCGTTCACCATGAGCGACCGGCCGCGGCGGCCCGCGGGGATCAGCTTGCCCTGCAGCGCCGCGGCCACGAGCTGCGAGATCCCGTTGCAGCTGGAGAACATCGCGTAGAGCACCAGGAACACGGTCGCGAGCAATCCGGGCTGCGATCGCAGCGGCGTCCAGGCGCAGGCCAGCGCCGCGAAGCAGCCCGCCTTCGCGAGGGCCGCGGCGACGAGGCTCCACTTCTTCACCGGTCGCCGCGCCACCGCGCCGGCGAGAAACAGAGGCGGCAGGCTCTGGCCCCCGCGGTTGAGCACCGGCAGGAGGCCCCGCAGCGCGCCCGAATCGACCACCGCGTCGAGCACGGCGGGCATGATGATCGTCTCGGTCTTGAAGATCCAGCCGACGCGGACGATCACGTGGTAGAGCTCGAGGCAGAGGGTATTCCACGCCTCCCGCCCCCCGCTTGAATGCGAGTGCTTCATGGGGATCGCCGGCCGTCCCCCGGCAGCGTGTCGAGGGAGCTGCGATCCTCCGGGCTTTTAAAGCCGAGTGCCGCGGCGTCGGTCACGTAAAATGTGCGTTGGACCTCGTACACTGGTCGCCACGTCGTGAAGATGTGCACCGCTGTCCCGTCGCTTCCGCTCCGGGCTTCGTGAGAGTCATTCGGATGATAGCAGCCTGTCGACCCGCTCTGTCGCCGTTTTTCAGCATGCTTCTGCTCACGACGTCGGCCGCCTTCGTCGGCTGCGACGCCGGCAGGCCGACGCATCCTGCCGTCGGCCGCACGATCGGCGAGCTGCCGATCGTGTCGCTCGGCGATCCGCGGGCCGCTCCGCCGGCGCTTGCGGGAAGGGTGACGCTCCTCAACTTCTGGGGCACATGGTGTCCCCCCTGCCGACGCGAGCTTCCCGGCCTCGCGCGACTGGCGACGCAACTCGACGGCGATCCGCGGTTTCAACTCGTGGCGGTGTCGTGCGGCTCCGGTGATCTCGACGAACTCGCCGCCGAAACCTCCGCCTTCCTCGTGGAGCAGAACCTGCCGCTGCGGCCCTGGGGCTTTGCCGATCCGCTCGCCCGCACCCTCTTCACCTCGACGTACGGGCTGGAGGCGTTCCCGACGACCTATCTGCTCGGCCCGGACGCCCGCGTGCGGCAGGTGTGGGTGGGCTACCGCAGCCGCGACGAGGCCGACATGGCGCAGGCCGTGCTGCGGCTCATGAAGGAATTGCCGCCAGCCGCTCGATGAACGCCGCGGCCGTCGCGGCAGGATCGGCCGCCGCCGTGATTGCCGAAGCCACCGCCACCCGGCGGATCCCGAGGGCGGCCAAGGTGTCGAGCCGATCGAGCGTGACACCGCCGATCGCGAAGGCGGGTAGCGCGATCTCCGCGGCCACCTGCGCGAGGAACTCCCGCGGCGCGAACTCGCCGAACGATTTCGTGTGCGACGGGAAACAGGGCCCGATGCCGAGGTAGTCGGCCCCCTCGTCGGCCGCGCCACGGGCCTCGGCGAAGTCGTGCGCCGTGCGGCCGAGCAGTTTGTCGGGGCCGATCACCCGCCTCACGAGCGGCGTCGCCAGATCGTCGGCCCCGGTGTGGGCGCCATCGGCTCCCACCGCGGCGGCCACGTCGGCCCGGTCGTTCACGATCACGAGCGCCGGCCGTTCGCGGTCGAGCCGGCGGGCGATGGCGACCGCGGCCCGCACGCGGTCCGCGAGCGCCGGCACCGCGAGCGACTTGTCGCGAATCTGCACCATCCGCACGCCCGCCTCCACGAGCGATTCGAAGAGCCGCTCGAACGCCGCCTGATCGGCACGGCCGTCGAGCAGCACGCAGAGGTTCACCCCCGCCAGCCGCTCCCGCGACTTCGCGGCCACGAGCGCCCCGCGTTCGAGCTTGTAGAGGCGGTAGCGGATGCGCTCGAACGGCGGCGCCGCCTGCGGGGCCACGACGGCCACGCACTCCTCGAGACTCCGCACGGCCTGCGTGCCACGGGCGGCATTCGCGGCGACGAGATCGGCGACCGACGCCCGCGGCAGCGCCCCCGGCTTTGCCATGCCGGCACCCACGTCGCCCACCACGTCGCGGACCGCGGCGCGGCCACGCAGCTCCGGATGCGCGAGGGCGGCGGCGAGTTCGTGCCGCAGTTCCTTGGCGAGGCTCGTCAGCCCCACGTCGTCGAGCACGAACCGGGCCACGTCTTCGAGCACGCGGATCGCTTCGGCCGCCCGGTTGGCCGAGGCGTCGATCGCCCGCCACACGCCCGTTACGCCACCCTGCCCGACTTCACTGTTCTGCATCGTTTAACGGTCTTTGCCGCGGCTTGAGAGCATTACTATAGAGCCTGCGCACGAAAGCCCCCATGCGCATAAAAGCCCCTGCTGATAAAAGCCCCCATGCGCAAGCAGGGGGATATTGCGGCGTCCACCCCGAAGCGGCCCGAATCATCCCCCGGCTCGCGCCTGGGGGCTTGTATTGGGATATCGATCCCCCGGCTTGCGCCTGGGGGCTTGTATTCGGACAATCATCCCCCGGCTTGCGCCTGGGGGCTTGTATGGTTGGGTGTGGGCCGGGTCCGACACGGGTTGGAGAAACGCGGCCCGGTTCCTACACTCCCGCCCCCTCGTCCCGTGAGCCGACGCCCATGCGTGCCGCCCGCTATCTGACGCTGTTCTGGCCGGGCCTGCCCTGGCTCTGGCTGCGCGGCAGCCTGCCCGGGCTCGTCGTCGCGGTGGGCTTCGCCATCACGCTCGACGTCGCGGTGCTGACCACCTGGATCTGGTCGGAACTGGTCGACACGCCCGCGCGGCTCGCCCTCTGGACGGCCACCGCCGCGATCTGGGCGCTCGCCACCGCATCGGCCCTCTCCGCCTTTCCGCCGCCGCTCGGGGCCGGCCGCGACGCCGAGGCCGACGCGCTCTTCGTGAAGGCCCGCAACGCCTACCTCGCGCACGACTGGCTCACCGCCGAAGCGACGCTGCAGACGCTGCTCGCCCGCTCGCCGACCGACGGCGAAGCCCAGCTGCTCCTCGGCACTCTGCTCCGCCGCGTGGGTCGGCTCGACGAGGCCCGCGCGGCCCTCGAGCAGCTCTCCCGCGCGGATGCCGGCCTCGTCTGGCAGACGGCGGTTGCCCGGGAACTGGCCCGGATCGACGCGGACCGGCAGGCCGATCCGGTCGCCACCGAGCCGGCGATCCTGTCGCTGTCTCAGCCGGCCGAGGGCTCGGCGCGGCGCACGGCGGCGGCCTGACGTCACGTCGTCGCGGCTGTCCAACAACGCCTCGCCGCCGATCCAACCGCCTGAATCCGCGGTTTTCGCCGCCGCGCGGACGCCGCCACAGACATTCCGGCCCGGCCCCCCTAGAATTCGGCACCTCAACGTCTCGGAACCGTGCGCGAACGGATTCTGGGGAGTTGGCGTACGGTTTGCAGTGGAAGGAATCATCGCGGCGGGGGCTGCCGAATTGGCACCCGCGCCCGCCCCGCCTGGTACAGCCAGGAAGGACCGAAGGAACCAGAGCCCATGTACGAGCGTTTTACCGACCGCGCCCGCAAGGTGATGCAGCTGGCCAATCAAGAGGCCCAGCGGTTCAACCATGAATACATCGGCACCGAGCACGTGCTGCTCGGGCTGATCAAGGAGGGCAGCGGCGTCGCCGCCAACGTGCTCAAGAACCTCGACATCGACCTGCGGAAGATCCGCATGGAAGTCGAGAAGCTCGTGCAGAGCGGCCCCGACATGGTCACGATGGGCAAGCTCCCGCAGACGCCCCGGGCCAAGAAGGTGATCGAGTATTCGATGGAGGAGGCCCGCAACCTCAACCACAACTACGTCGGCACCGAGCACATCCTCCTCGGCCTGCTCCGCGAGCAGGAGGGCGTGGCCGCGCAGGTGCTGATGAACCTCGGCCTCAAGCTGGAAGACGTTCGCGAGGAGGTGCTCAACCTGCTCGGCCACGGCATGGAGGGCGAGGGGAGCGAGCGGGCCGGCATGGGCGGCCGGCAGCCGGCCGGTGCCGGTGGCGGTGGCGGCGAAGGCAGCCCGAAGGGGGGCAAGAGCAAGACGCCCGCCCTCGACAGCTTCGGCCGCGACCTCACGGAGCTCGCGCGTCAGGGCAAGCTTGATCCCGTGATCGGCCGCGAGAAGGAGATCGAGCGGGCCGTGCAGATTCTCTGCCGCCGCACGAAGAACAACCCGGTGCTCCTCGGCGAGGCGGGTGTCGGCAAGACGGCGATCGTCGAGGGCTTCGCCCAGCGTGTCGTCGATGGCAACGTGCCGGAGATTCTCGCCGACCGGCGGATCGTGGTGCTCGATCTGGCGATGATGGTCGCCGGCACGAAGTACCGCGGCCAGTTCGAGGAGCGGATCAAGGCGGTGATGAACGAGGTCCGCCGCGCCAAAAACACGATCCTGTTCATCGACGAGTTGCACACGCTCGTGGGCGCCGGCGGCGCGGAGGGGGCAATCGACGCCTCCAACGTGCTCAAGCCGGCCCTCGCCCGCGGCGAGATCCAGTGCATCGGCGCCACGACGCTCGATGAATACCGCAAGTACATCGAGAAGGATTCGGCCCTCGACCGCCGGTTCCAGATCATCATGGTGGAGCCGGCCACGAAGGACGAGGCGGTGGAGATCCTCAAGGGCCTCCGCGACCGGTACGAGAGCCACCACCGCGTGACGATCAGCGACGCGGCCCTGGAGAGCGCGGTGGAGCTCTCCAGCCGCTACATCACAGGCCGCTGCCTCCCCGACAAGGCGATCGACGTCATCGACGAGGCGGGGGCCCGCGTGCGACTCAAGGCGATGACGAAGCCGCCAGACCTCAAGGAGATCGACGAGGAGGTCGAGCGGCTCAACAAGGAGAAGGAGGAGGCGGTCGCCAACCAAGACTTCGAGAAGGCGGCGGCGCTCCGCGACCAGGCCGACAAGCTCAAGAAGAAGAAGCAGACGATGACCCGCGACTGGCGGGACAAGAGCCGCGAGGCCGATGGCGTCGTGGACGACGAGGTGGTGGCGGAGGTCGTCTCCAAGATGACCGGGATTCCGCTGACCCGCATGTCCACGGAGGACCAGGCCCGGCTGATGGGCATGGAGGATGAACTCCACAAGAAGGTCATCGGCCAGGACGCGGCGATCAAGAGCGTGTCGAAGGCGGTCCGCCGCAGCCGCTCCGGGCTCAAGGACCCGAAGCGGCCGATCGGGTCGTTCGTGTTCGCCGGGCCGACGGGCGTGGGCAAGACGCTGCTCGCCAAGGCCCTCGCCCAGTTCATGTTCGGCGACGCCGAGGCGCTCATCCAGATCGACATGAGCGAGTACATGGAGAAGCACAACGTCAGCCGTTTGATCGGCGCGCCGCCGGGCTACGTCGGCTTCGAGGAAGGGGGGCAGCTCACGGAGAAGATCCGCCGGCGGCCCTACGCCGTGGTCCTGCTCGACGAGATCGAGAAGGCCCATCCCGATGTCTTCAACATGCTGCTCCAGGTGATGGAGGAGGGACGGCTCACCGACTCGTTCGGCCGCAACGTCGACTTCCGCAACACGATCATCATCATGACGACGAACGCGGGCGCCGAGGCGATCAAGAACGAGTCGGCCTTCGGCTTCCAGAAGCCCGACACCGACGCCTCCTACGACAGCATGAAGGGCCGCGTCAACGAGCGGATCGAGAAGGTCTTCCGGCCGGAGTTCCTCAACCGTCTCGACGACGTGATCGTGTTCCACCACCTCACGGTCGAGGACCTCAAGAAGGTGATCGACATCGAGCTGGCGAAGGTGCGCGAGCGGCTCGCCGAGCGCGGGCTCAAGCTCGAGCTCACCGACGAGGCCAAGCAGTTCCTCATCAAGAAGGGCTCCGACACCGACTTCGGTGCGCGGCCCCTCCGCAGGGCCCTCGAGAACTACATCGAGGATCCGGTGAGCGAAGAGCTGCTCAAGGGCGAGTTCGAGGGCAAGGACACCATCCAGGTGGATTGCATCGAGGTCGCCGGCAAGAAGCAGCTCTCGTTCAAGGGGCTCGTGACCGCCGAACCGGTCGCCGCCGCCCCCACCGAGGGCTAGAGCGCACGCCCTGCTTCCCTGGAAGCGGGAGGCGAGGGTGTCGGTGCAAGCTCGAGGAGCCTTGGGCCGCCGCGGCCCACCGCGACGAGACTTGTACCGCACCCGGAGCCGGCTTGGGCGCGGGCGCCGGGGTTGCCCGTGCCGTCTCGCCCGGACGTTCGCTACGTGCATCCTGCCCTTCGCTCACTCGATGGCGGCTGCGCTCTCGCCATCCTGGCTCCGCTTGCCGCCAACGCCGGCTCGACGGCACGGGCAACCCCTCTGGATCCCACCCTCGTCCACGGACCTGGCAATTCCGGCAACCTCTGCCGGTTGATCCGGAGATGCCGTGGGATTCCGCTGGAAACGTCGATTCTCGCTTCGGGCGCCACTGGTGGCGCCGTTCCTCGAGGCGGGGGAAACGGGATGGCGATCCACGCGGGCGGACTGGGGATTCACGTAGCGGGGCACGAGCCGGCGGCAACGCGGCCCCGGCCGGCGCTTTTTCGCGCGCTCGGCAGGCATGAGCCGCCGCATGTCGTCTCGATGCAGGGCGAAGTGTTTCGCCGGATCGAGACACTCAAGCACGACTCCTGGGCCGCGTCGGCGATCTACGCTTCGCCCTCCCGCAAGGCGATCTGCAAGTTCAACCGCCGGCAGCCGATCGTCATCATCCCGATGGCCTGGCTGGGCCGGCTCCTCGCCCGGCGAGAGCAGCGGTTCATGGAGCGGCTCGCCGGGATCGAAGGCATTCCCGTGTCGCTCGGTCCCGTGGAGGCTGGCGGCCGCCGGCTCACCAATGCCGTGGCCCACGAGTGGATCGAAGGGCATGCACTTGCCGAAGGGGAGCGGGTCAATGACCGGTTCTTTCCGCGGCTCGCGGCACTGCTCGCGGAGGCACACGGCCGCGGCGTGGCCCACGTCGACCTGCACAAGCGGGAGAACATCCTCGTCGACGAGGCGGGCCGGCCACACCTGATCGACTTCCAGATCTCGTTCGCCCTGCCGCGTTCCAGCCGCGTCGCCGCCGCGCTGCTCGGCGGTGTGCTGCGGCTGTTGCAGCGGTGCGACGACTACCACCTGCTCAAGCATCGGCTGCGGCACCGGCCCGACCAGCTCACGGCGACCCAGGCCGATCTCGAACGTCTGCGGCCCTGGTGGATCCGCGCCCACCGCTGCGTGGCGGTGCCCTTCCGCACGCTCCGCCGCGGGCTGCTCGCGCGGCTCCGCATCCGCGGCAAGGGGGGCGAGGCCTTCACGGAAGCCTTCCCCGAGATCGCCCACCGCCGGGCCGCCGCCTGAACGGTCCGAAGGCCGCCGTGCGCCGCCGTCGGCTATCCTGACGGTCCATGGCACACGACATGAGCGGCGACGCCGCACGGACGATCGATTCGGTGCTCTCCCACGCGAGCGAAGAAACGCGGGCCACGCTCCGCGTGCTCGGGGAACTCCTCGGCAACGAGCCGACGGCGGCGATCCCCCCCACCCTCTTCGCCTGCCGCCACCTGGACGTCGAGCCGACCCGGCTGTCGAGCACGAAGGCGACGGGGCCGACCTCGTCACTCACGGTGCTCGGCAATCTGCTCCGCATGGAGATCGAGAAGCACGGCGACGCCGTGGTCATCGGCTCTCCAGGCGACGGCCTCCCGCCCACGTGGACGCAGATGGACGTCGGCTTCGACGAACAGCTGGCCGTGCCCAGCCGGCTGATCACCTTCTTCCCGGCCGGCACGCTGGCAGAGCCTCCCTTGTGCGTCGTGATCGACGACCGCCATTGGCAGCGGGAGTTCTCGATCCTCTCGGCGACGGCCCACAAGCCGATCGCCGAGGAGGTGCTGCGGCGGTTCCGAGCGAGGCTGAAGTCGAGCGAGAATCCGCTCCGTGGCCGCGTGCTCCAGGCCCGCGTCGACGACGGCTGCGTGCGGATCGGCGCGAGTCCCTCGCTCGCGAGCGAACGGGCGGGCCTCGTGCTGCCCGACGCCGTCTGGGCCGAGATCGACGTGTTCCTCGCCTCGGCCACCAGCCGCCGCGAGATTCTTCAGCGGCTCGGGCTCGGCACGAACCGCGGCCTGCTGATCGCGGGGCCGCCGGGCGTGGGCAAGACGCACCTCGTCCGCGTGATCGGCGCCGAGCTCGCGGGCCGTTACACCACGATCCTGGCCGACGCCAACTCGATGCGGCATGCCATCGCCGACCTCTACGCGGAGAGCGACACGTTCGGCCCGACGCTCGTCGTGCTCGATGACATCGACCTCGTGCTCGGCCACCGCGACGGCAGCGGCAACAACGCCCCGCTGGCGGATTTTCTGTCGACGCTCGACGGGGTGCGGCAGCGGGAGGACATCCTCACGATCGCCACCACCAACGACCCGAAGTCGCTCGACCCCGCCGCCCAGCGGTCATCGCGGTTCGACATGGTGGTCACGCTGCCGATGCCCGACGAGGCCACGCGGATCGGGATCCTGGAACGTCACCTCGGGCCGCTGGGCCTGCTGCCGTTCGACATTCCGGCCCTGGCCCGCATCCTCGACGGCGCGACCGGCGCCGACGTGAAGGAAGTGATCCGCCGGGCGGTGCTCGAGCACGGCGAGCGGTTCACGCAGCGGCAACTCGTGGAGATCGCCGAATCGGGCCGCTGGAAAGCCGCTCTCAACCGCCGCCGCTATCTGTAGGAAGAACAGAGAGCGGGAGGCGAGGGTGTCGGTGCAAGCTCGAGGAGCCTTGGGCCGCCGCGGCCCACCGCGACGATCTGAAAGACCGCGAAGCGGCGACTTTTGCCGCACCCGAGCCGGCTTACTTTCCCCAGCTTGCCACAACGAGAGCCGGTAATCCCGCCGGCTCATGTTGCCTGACCGG
>CAZXIG010000094.1:6134-10492 GCA_964640405.1 uncultured Candidatus Kuenenia sp. | reverse complement strand
ATCCCCCGGCTCGCGCCTGGGGGCTTCCATGAAACCTAGCTGCGTTTGACGAGCAGCTTGTCGATCCGCCTGCCGTCCATGTCGATGACCTCGATCTCGAGCCCCTGCCAGCGGACGATGTCGCCCGCGGTCGGGATTCGCTCCAGCTCCGCGAGCACCAGTCCCGAGACGGTCGAATAGTCGCGGGGCAGGGCGTCGAGTTTGAGCCCGAACGTCTGCGCGAGATCCTCGACGCCGGCGCCGCCGTCCACGAGCCAGGAGCCGTCTTCCCGCTTCACGAACGGCGTGGCCTCCTCGCGGCGATGCTCGTCGTGGATCTCGCCCACGAGCTCCTCGAGTACGTCCTCCATCGTCACCAGGCCTTCCGTGCCCCCATACTCGTCGAGCACGATCGCCAGCTGGTTCTTCTCCTTCTGGAAAAGCTCGAGCAGCCGGTCGAGCGGCATCGTCTCCGGCACGAACAGCGCCCGATGCATCATCTTGCGGAGCTCGAGAGGCCAGCCCATCCAGTTGTGCCGGAGCACGTCCTTCAAGGAGACGTAGCCCAGGATGTGGTCGAGCGATCCTTCATACACGGGCAGCCGTGAATACCCGGCCATGGCGATGGCGCCGAGAATCTCGGAGGCGGGCGTGTCGATGTCGAGGGCGTCGAGGTCGATCCGCGGCCGCATGATGTCCCGCACGGTCCGCTCCCCGAGCCGCAGGGCCTCGGCGGCCACGGCCGTCTCGACCGCCTCCAAGACGCCCTCGGCCCGGCCGGCCTCGAGCAGGTGCTCGATGTCGTCGACCGACACGGTCGGCCCCTCCTGCTTGTGGGCGCCGAGCAGGAAGAGCACCGTCGAGGTGGCGGTGCTCATGCCCCAGACGAGCGGCCGGGCCACGAGGGCGAAGAGCTGCATCACCGGGGCCGCGAACCGGGCGAACGACTCGGCGCGACGCAGCGCGAGCCGCTTGGGCACCAGTTCGCCGAGCAGGAGCGTGACGAACGAGAGCAGCATCACGAACACGGTCAGCGCGATCGTCTGCGAGGCGGCCGCGATCGGCGGGGGCGCGTGGGCCGAGAGCCAGGCGGCGACGTCGTCCACGAGCCGGTCGCCGCCGTAGGCCGCGGCCAGCGTGCCCACGAGCGTGATGCCGATCTGCACGGTGGGCAGAAACCGGTCGGGGTTCGAGGCCAGCTCGAGGGCGGTCGCGGCCCGGGTGTCGCCCTGCTCGGCCATCTGCCGCAGCCGCCCGCGGCGGCTCGCCACGATCGCCATCTCGGCGCCGGAAAAGAAGCCGTTGGCGAGGATCAGCGCGAGAACGATCAGGAGTTCCTGCAGCATGGGCTTCGTGTGCGGGCTAGCGGGCGTCGGCGACGTGGTCACGCGCGATCACGGCGAGGTTGTCGCGGTGCACGACCTCCTCGTAGGGAATCGAGCCGAGCAGCTCGGCGATCCGCTCCGTGCGCATGCCGGCGATCCGCCGCAGTTCCTCCGCGGAGTAGTTGACGAGGCCGCGGGCGAAGATGCGGCCGTCGGCCGCGAGGGCCACGACGTCGCCCGCCATGAAATCGCCGTCGAGTCCGGTGACGCCCGCGGCGAGCAGGCTGCGGCCGGCATCGACGACGGCCTGCCGGGCCCCCGCATCGACGTTCACGGTGCCCCGGGCATCGGCCGACCAGCCCAGCCAGCGTTTCCACGACGGCATCGCGGCGGCGCGGCCCGTGAACAGGGTGCCGACGTCGGCGCCGCGGCAGATCTCCTCGAGCACGTGGTCATTGCGGCCCGAGGCGATGATGCAGGCGCCTCCCGCTTCCGTGGCGATGCGAGCGGCGGCGATCTTGCTCGCCATGCCCCCCTTCGAGAGCCCGCCCAGCCGGTCGCGGGCCAGTCCCTCGACCGCCGCATCGACCTGCGGCACGTGCCGCAGGATCGAGGCGCCGGGTTCGGAGGGATGGCGGTCGAACAGGCCGTCGACGTCGGAGAGCAGCACGAGCAGCGGGGCGCCGAGCACGGTGGCGACGAGGGCCGCCAGCCGGTCGTTGTCGCCGAAGGAGGTGCGGAGCTCGTCCACGCTCACGGTGTCGTTTTCGTTGATCACCGGGATCGCCCCGTAGTCGAGCAGCGCCCGAAGCGTGTTGCGGATGTTGAGGTAGCGGGCCCGATCCTGGAGGTCGTCGGCGACGAGCAGCACCTGGGCGGCATGACGGCCGCGGCCGCGGAACGCCCGCTCGTAGGCCTCGATGAGGCTGCTCTGGCCGATCGCCGCCACGGCCTGCAGCCGGGCCAGTTCCTGGGGCCGCTTCGTGAGCCCCATGCGGCCCATGCCGGCGCCGACGGCGCCGGAACTCACGAGCACGATCTTGCGTCCCTGGGAGAGGACGGCGTCGAACTGCCGGCCGAACGACTCGATCCGGGCGGTATCGAGCAGGCCGTCGGGCCCGGTGAGAACCCGCGTGCCCACCTTGACGACGATCAGCTCCGCGGACGTGGCGATGGCCTGACGAACAGGATCGGGCATGCTCATCGGCGTGGACGCGGTGGGCTCTGAACGGGACTCGGGGCTCTCGGGCGACGCCGCATCCTACCCGCCGGCGATCGGCGGGGCCATTGAAACGGCCGCATCGCGGGGCGGTGGTTGAGGTGCCGGCCGCCGGATTCGTATAAAACGTGTTCCGCGAGACTCCCTGCCGTTTTCCGCCGAGGCGCGAGGCGATGAGCGATCTTCAGCACGAATGCGGCCTCGCCGCGATCTACCACCTGCCCGTCCCCGACGCGGAAACCAGCCCGCTCTGTCCGGCCCAGGGGCAGGAGGAGGCGTCGCGGCTGCTGCCCAGGATGCTGCTCGACATCCAGAACCGCGGGCAGCTCTCCGCCGGCATCACCGCCTGGAATCCGGCCCGCAGCCAGCTGCTCGCCACCTACAAGGACGTGGGCACGGTGAGCGAGGTGTTCCGGATGAACCACCGGGGCAAGTACGAGAGCCTCATGGAGCAGCATGCGGGCCGGGCTGCGATCGGCCACGTGCGGTATGCCACCTGCGGCGCCGACGACCGGGGCTACGCCCAGCCGCTGGAGCGGCCGCACCTCCAGAAGCGGAAGTGGTTCGCCTTCGGCTTCAACGGCCAGCTCGCCAATTATCCCGAGCTGCGGGCCGAGATCCTCGCCGGCGCCGACAGCCACCTCGCCCGCGACAACGACACCGAGGTGCTCATGCACGCCATCGGTGCCGAGCTTTCCGGCGACAACGATCCCGATCCGATCGACATGCTCGCCGCGATCAACAAGCGGTTCGACGGCGCCTGGAACATCGCCCTGCTCGATGCCTGTGGACGGCTCATCGTGGCCCGCGATCCGCTCGGCATCCGGCCGATGGAATACGCGCGGCTCGGCCCGCTCGTCGCCGCGGCGAGCGAGAGCGTGGCCCTGCTCAACCTCGGCTTCCCGACCGAGTCGATCCGGTCGCTCGAGCCCGGCACGGCGCTGATCATCGACGGCTCGGGCATGCGGGTCGAGCGGTTCGCCGAGAGCCCGCGCCGGTCCCATTGCTTCTTCGAATGGGTCTACTTCGCCAACGTGGCCAGCACGATGGACGAACGGAGCGTGTATCTCACGCGGAAGCGGCTGGGCGAGGAGCTGGCCCGGCTCGAGACCGTGCCGCTCGACGCCGACACGGTGGTCGTGCCCGTGCCCGACACGAGCAAGGCGGCCGCCGACTCGATGGCCTACCAGCTCAAGATTCCGTCGGTCGAGGGCCTGATCCGCAACCGCTACACGGGCCGCACGTTCATCGACGGGGCCGCCAGCCGGCGGCAGAAGGCCGAGTCGAAGTACACGCCGCTCCGCGAGGTGCTCGAGGGCAAGAAGGTGATCCTCGTCGAGGATTCGATCGTGCGGTCGACGACGATGAAGGTGCTGCTCGGCAGGATGCGGTCGCTCGGCCTCGCCAAGGAGATCCACGTGCGGATCGCCTGCCCGCCGATCGTGGCGCCGTGTTTCTACGGAATCGACATGTCGACGATCGACGAGCTGTTCGCGCCGGAGTTCCTGCGGGATCCGGCCACCGGGCTGCTCGGCACCGGGGCCCTCACGGAGGAGGCACAGGCGGAGATGGCCGCCCGGCTCGGCGCCGATTCGCTGCGGTATCTGCCGGTCGAGGCGGTGGCCCGCTCGATCGGGCTCGACGCGACGCAGCTCTGCCAGGCCTGCCTCACGGGCGTCTATCCCACGCCGGCGGGTGAACGGCTCTACGAGATCGCCCTGGGGCAGACGGCCCGCGGCGGCTCCGGCCGCACGTACGAGACGGCCGTCGGCTGACGATCCCCGATCCCCCTGGCGATCGATCCCCCTGCTTGCGCATGGGGGCTTTTATTGGAC
>CAZXIG010000094.1:2452-6034 GCA_964640405.1 uncultured Candidatus Kuenenia sp. | reverse complement strand
ATCCCCCTGCTTGCGCATGGGGGCTTTTATTGGACGGCATGGGGGCTTTTATGCGCGTGGGGGCTTGGATCGAATCACGGTCACGCCGCGGGGGCGGCCGTCGGCTGACGCCGCAGGACGGCCCGCCAGACGGGGTCGCCGGCGAGCCTCGTCCGCCGCTCGAAGTGGGTGCGGTAGTCGAGGTCGTGCTCGGGATCCTTGGCGGGCTCCTCCGCCGGCGGCGTGAACAGCCCGGTCGCGGCAGCCGCGGCCATCGCCTCGTGGAAATATTCCTCGACGTCGGTCCAGACGTGCAGCCGTCCATCCGTCACGAGCACCCGGCCCACCTGCTGCAGGAACGGTTCCGAGAGCACCCGCCGCTTACGATGCCTGGCCTTCCACCACGGGTCGGGAAAGTAGACGTGCACGGCGGCGAGGCAGCGGTCGGGGAAGCGATCCCTGACGAGCCCCGTGGCGTCGCCGTGGACGATCTTCGCGTTCTTCGCTCCCGCCGCGGCGAGCCGGCCAGCGCACATCCGCGCGTAGCCGGCGGCGATCTCGATGCCGAGGAAGTTGGTGTCAGGCCGCGCGGCCGACGCCGAGGCCAGGAACAGTCCCTTGCCGCTGCCGACTTCGAGTTCGACCGGCGCGGCCGCGACGAAGAGGCCGGCCGGATCGCAGGGCGTCGGCAACGCGTCGGGCACGAGCAGGTGCCCGGAGAGATCGAGCGCGGGATCGGGCTTCTTCGGAGGACGTCGCGGCATCGCGTCGGCGGCCCGGCCTCAGCCGGCCGCCCCGCCCCTCCGGCTTGGCCCGCCCGCGGACGCAGGCACGAGGTAATCCGCAGGCAGGGGTACGCCCTTGATGACGCCATCGACCACGATGCTCTCGCGGACGAGGCCCTGGAAACGGCAGACGATCATCGCCTTGGGCCGCACCCGCACCCGCTCCACGGCGATCACGAGTCGGTCGCCCGGCACCACGGGCTCCCGGAACCGCACCTCCTCCATGCCGCCGAAGCCGATGACCTGGGCGTCGAGCAGGTTGTATCGCTGCGTGTAGTAGCTGGAGAGCTGGGCTGCGGCCTCGCACATCAGCACGCCCGGCATCAGCGGAGCCTGCGGAAAATGACCCCGCACCCAGAACTCGTCGTGGGTGACATCCTTGTAGCCGACGCAGAGGCCGCGTTCCTGATCCTCGTGGACGATCGCCGTGAGCTGCTCCATCTCGAACCGCTGCTGGTTCCAGCGGCGGATCTCGTGGATGTCGGCGATCACCCGGTTCAGGTCGTAGGCGCTCGGGTGGATGATGTAATCGCGGGGAGCCACGGCGGTCGCTCCGACTAGGTCTTGATGTGCTTGCGCTTGGCCTTGCGGGCCTTGCTGTTGGCGGGCCGGGCGCCGTGATTGGCCTTCTTCAGCGAGCGGTGGGGCTTTGCCATCGTGGTTTCCTTGCGAGCGGTGGGATTCGAGCCGGACTGCGACGAGTTTTTACCACGGCTCGGCGGGCCCCGCCACCCGGATCGCACCGTCGGGGAATCGGCTCACGGCCGCCGTTCGCCGGCCGTGGCCGCAGCCTGTTCGGCCCGGATCGCCTCGCGGATGCTCGTCCGCACGATCTCCACGAAGCTCGCGCCGAGAAATCCGATCAGCCCGCCGATGACGGCCGATGAGAGCCCGCCCAGCACCGCTCCGGCGAGGGAGCTCGCCGCCAGCCAGAACAGCATCGCCGTGCCCGCGATGCCGCCGCACGCGCCCCCGATCGCGGCCGACACCACGACGAGGTTTCCGAGGCTCGTGCGGCGTTCCAGCTGAGCGGGGCCGCGGCGTTCCGGCAGCACGACCACCGGCTGGCGGAGTCCCGTCTTCGGCAGATCGCGGTCGGTCGCCTCGCGGAGCTTCGTGCCCAGCGCGTTGCCGGCGACGTGGGCCGCCACGCTCGCCGCCACCACGGCCACGGCCAGCCAGCCGGCGATGCCCAGCCAGCCGATCGCGGCGCAGGCCACGCCGATCACGACCGCCAGCCAGGAGTAGGTGACCGCACGCATGGGATGCTCCGCTACCAACCAGATTGTAGCCCCACCGGCTCGTCAGAGGCCGCGATCGAGGGCTTCCGGCTTGTAGAGCGGTAGCAGACGGTAGTAGACCTCGAGTGTGAGTACGGCCAGTGCCGTATGTGCGAGCCGGCCGCCGGGGGCCGTCTCCGGATCGGCGAAAAACCAGCTGCCCGCCTCGTGGCCGACCCGCGCCTGGCCGGCCACGAGCTGGTCGCGGTTGCGGGCGTTCCACTTCGGCCAGGCGGCGTGGTCGGCCTGCAGCAGGGCCTGTGCGAGATAGAAGTTTTGATAGACGGCCGCGGGCGCCGGCCCGGGCTTCGCCAGCGTCGCGAGGCCGCGGTCGAGCGTGTCGCGTTCCTCCCAGCCGGTGTGGAGCCGGCAGAAGAGACCGATGGCCGAGGTGCAGGGCTTCGTCTGCGGCGAGAGGTAGCCGTAGCACTCGCCGCCGCGGGCCTGCACCCGGTCGAGGAACCGGCGCACGCCGTCGATCGTGGGCGTGGGCACCTCGAGACCGGCGAGGGCCGCGCTCTTGAGGGCCGCGAGCTGCCAGGCCGTCACGGTCGTGTCGCCGGACTGACCCGGCAGATACCGCCAGCCGCCGCCGTAATGATCCTGGGCGGTCACGATGAACTTCACGGCGTCGGTGACGGGCCGCGCGAGCATGTCGTCGCCCGTCATCGCGAGCGCCTCGGCGAGCGCCAGCGTGGCGACGCCCTGACCATACATCGTGCCCTCGGTGAGATCGCCGCCACGGGGCGTGGGCTGCAGGCGGCCCATGAGGTAGTACAGGGCCCGCGAGACCGTTTCCTGGTAGGGACCCTCGCGATGCGTGTGCCCCGCGCCCAAGAACGGCAGCAGTGCGATGCCCGTCGCGGCCGTGGTGCTCGTGATCCGACCGGCATGGCTGCACGCGCCCGCGCACCGGCAGTTCGAGAGGTCGAACCTCCAGGAGCCGTCGGCGCCTTGATGCAGGGCGAGCCAGGCGAGGCCCCGCTCGACGGCCGCCTCGCTCTCGGCGGAGCCGCCGCGTTGGCGGACGGTGGCGGCGCGGGCGGCACCCTGCCGCGCGGCGAAGGCCGATGTGCCGTTCGCATCGCCCGTCTCGGCCGCGGGCATTGCGAGCGAGGCGGGCCTCGTGAGCTGCGCCGTCGGCGCGGTGGGCGGCGCGGCCTCGTCGGCGGGAATGACGACGATCGCTGCCGTGTCGGCGACGGGCTGCTCGAGGCGCACGTCGATCGTGGGTGGTGGAGCGGCCGGGGCGTCGGGGATGGCAGGGGCGGCTGCGATCGTCACCGGCGGCTCGGCCGGTTCCGGCTCACCGGCCGCCTCGGCAGGTGTGGAAGCCTCTGCTATGCCGAGCACGATCGGTCGTTCGCGATGCCGATGAGCTGCGGGCGTGAGGATGAGCGCCAGCAGGATCAGCACGATCACGTGGGCCACCGCGCTGCCGTAGCCGGCCCGCACGGCGGGGCTGGCCACCAGCCGTTCGATCGACGATCGGGTTGGCTGGCCGGCGGGCATGGGAGGCGATCGTAGCGGTGCGGCAA
>CAZXIG010000094.1:0-2352 GCA_964640405.1 uncultured Candidatus Kuenenia sp. | reverse complement strand
AATACAAGCCCCCAGGCGCGAGCCGGGGGATGATCGGGGGCGTTTCGGGATGGACCCCGCAATATCCCCCTGCTTGCGCATGGGGGCTTTTATGTAAGGCGGTCGGATGCCGGCCGCTGCGCTACTCTTTGAACTCTTCGTCGACGCTCTGGTTCTTGTAGATCGGGAGGTGGCGGTAGTAAACCTCCAGGATCATCGTCGAGAGGGCGGTGCAGTAGAGGCGACCCGCCGAGTGGGCGCCGTGGCCGCCATCTACGCCGTCATAGAAGCTGCCGGCCTCGTGGCCTTGTCTCGCCTGGTTCTTGAGCAGCAGCCCCTTCATCTTGTTGTTCCACGCGATCCACATGTCGCCCTCGAAGTGGTGCATGATCTGCGTCGCGTAGTAGTTGAAATAGAGATCCTTCGACGGCCCGAGCTTGGCGAGGTGCGCCACGCCCTTCTGCAGCCCCGGGTGATCCTTCTTCCAGCCGAGATACATCCGGCAGAGGAGGCCGACGGCGGTCGTGCCCGGGCCCTTGCCGGGATCGGTGTAGCCGTAGAAGGCACCGTCTTCGGCCTGCACCGAGTCGAGGAATTCGACCGCCTTCTTGATCGTCAGCGGGTTCACCTGCAGGTAGGCCATGTTGCCGCTCTTCAAGGCCATGAGCTGCCAGCCCACGGCCGAGGTATCACCCGGCTGCTTGGGACCGTAGCGCCAGCCGCCGCCGCGCGGATCCTGGGCATCCATGATGAAGTTGAGCGCCAGTTGCGTCGGCACCTGCAGCCGCGGATCCTGCGTCATCGCGTAGCTCTCGGAGAGCGCGATGCCGGCGAGGCCCTGCGAATAGAGATTGCCGCCGCCTCCCGGCTGGTACACGTTCCCCTTCCCCTTGATCGACAAGCCGGCGAGGAAGGCGATGCCCTGCTCGACCTGCGCCTTGTATGGGCCTTCGCGGTGCGTGTAGCCGCGGCCGAGGAACGGGAGCAGGGCCATGGCCGTAGCCCCGCAGCGATCCTTGCCCATTCCTTCTCCGCTATGCGAGCACTGCCCCTGGCAACTGGGGCACTTCGTCAGGTCGAAGCTCCACCCGCCATCGGGCATCTGGTGCATGGCGATCCACTTGAGCGCCCGATCGACGGCCTGTTCGGTGTCGGCGCCGCCGCCGCTCGCCGCGGCGATCTTGGAGGCATTCGCCCGGCCGCCGAAGCCGCCGCCGGTGCCGCCGACGGCCCCCATCGAGGAGGCGAGATCGGTGGCGGGGGCGGTTTCGGAGCCGAAGTCGGTGAGCTCGACGGCGAGCGGCGCGGCCTCGATGGCATCGGCCGAAGCGACGACCTGCACGTCGGGCACGACCGAGACGTCGGTGGTGGGCACGACGGGCTCGTTCGATTGGGGAGCATCGCTGACCGGCTGGTCGATCGGCTGCTCGGAGAACTCCTCGAACTCCTCGACGGCCTCGGCCGCGGTGGAGACGATCTCGCGGGGCTTCTCCTTTTCGGGGGTCGCCGTCACGACGAGCGCCATCGAGAGCAGCGCGATGATGTGGACGAGCATGCTGATGCCGCAGGCGATGAGCTGGTTCATCGCACCGCCGCCGCGCCGCTCGGGCGCCGCCGGCTCCTCGCGCTGTTCGGCGGGCTGCGCCGGCGGTGGAGTCGCGGGCTTCGCGGCCGCTGCGGCCGCGGGCTTGGGAGCCGCGGCAGGCTTCGCGGGCGCGGCTGCAGCCGTCGGCTTGGGCGGAGGCGCCGCAGGCTTCGCGCCGGGTTTCTGCTTCGGATCAGGAACGATCTGGCTCGACATGGTGTCTCTCCCCAGGCCTCGGCAGGGATCCGCGTCTACCTTCACAATACTATCCAATTCCCGGGCCGAAGGTGAGCGCTGGCCAGACCGGTTTTTCCCGGGTAGAGTGCTCGCTTCCCCTTCCGGGTCCCGGCCCGAGCGGTAGGCGGCCGAGCGGCCGCCCCCGGGCCCCACGCCGTGGAGGGGAAGGGCACGCGAAAGACCTCGACATGGCCAAGGGCAAGAAGAAACTCGAAGTGGTGCACCTCGTCTGCGAGGAGACCGGCGACCAGAACTACACGCTTCGGCGGAAGACCGGCGGCGAGAAGCTGAAGGTCAAAAAGTATTCGCCGCGGCTGCGGAAGCACACGGTTCACAACGAGAAGCGGAAGTAGCCCGGCCTCGAGTGGCCCGGTCGCGTCCTTCACCCTCATGGAAGCCCCCAGGCGCGAGCCGGGGGATGATCGGGTGCGTTTCAGGATGGACGGCGGATTGATCCCCCTGCTTGCGCATGGGGGCTTTTATTGGACAGGCGAAAGGAAGCCCCCAGGCGCGAGCCGGGGGATATCGGGCGCAAGCCCGACCGCGAGCCG
>CAZXIG010000093.1:0-10567 GCA_964640405.1 uncultured Candidatus Kuenenia sp. | reverse complement strand
TGGCCCTGGCCTGGGGCATCAGCCTCGTGGAGCGATCCTCACACGCCCACGCCGTTCACACAGACCGCAGCGCTGCGACCGCACCGGACGGTCATTGAGCCCGCACTGCCGAAGCGAAACGAGAGGCGAGGGGATCGGCAAACGCTCGAGGAGCATTGGGCCGCTTCGGCCCACCGCGACGAGACTTTTGCCGTCCCCGAGCCGGTTCACTCTTCAGGCCCGTTCGACGTCGAGACCGCGAGCCTGCCGCTCGCGCCGCACGGCTTCCATGACCTCGCCGATCAGTTCCTGCTGCTGACGGATGCGCGGCACCTGCGATTGGAAGCACCAGGCGATCACCGCCGCCAGCCCGATGCCGCCGACAAGATGGGGCGTCACCCAGTCCTGCGTGCCCTTCCGGCCCGACGCGGGATCGGCGGCGCCGCCGAGGGCCACGATCGCGACGACGCCCAGCATGCCCAGGAGCGCGAACGGAAAGGCTCCTCGCTTCAGCCGCTTGCTGCGGTCGATGAGCGTCGGATCGAGCCGGTAGGTTTCCACGACTTCGCGGCACCAGCGGCTGGTGCCGATGAAATAGGTGACGGCCATGCTGTTGACGAGCACGACGACCAAGGCCGCCAGCACGCCCGACAGCCGGTGGACGGTGCCCCAGCGGAGCACCGCCGGATCCTTGACGCCGTGCAGATCGCCGAGCCAGAGCCCGAGGCAGGCGGTGGCCGCCATGAGGGCCACGGCAAACCATGCCGCCCGGGAAAATACGACCGCCATGCCAGTCCGTTCCTCGCTCGAGTGCATCACCAGCGGCCCTGCACCGCCGTCGCCGACGTTATAGGCTGTAGCGGATGAGCTCACCACCGCCGCAGCCCGTTTCCGCCGGCCAGCCGCCCGTGCTGCTACTCACCTGCGGCGATCCAGCCGGCATCGGACCCGAGGTTGTCTGGAAGGCATGGGCAGCCACTCGCGCCCATGCGCGGGTCCGACTCCGGGTCGTCGGCGACGCGGTCGTGCTCGCCGCCGCGGTCGGTCCGCGCAGCGGGCTGCCTGCGTTGCCCATCGTCACGGTCGCCCCCGACGACCCGCGCGACTCTCGGCCCGACGAGGTTCTGGTGATCGACTCGTCGCAGCCCGGCGCCCCCCGCGAGCCTGTGACGCCGGCGACGATCTCGGCGGCCGGCGGCCGCGCCGCCGCCCTGGCGGTGCTGACGGCGCACGACCTCGTGCGTCGTGGCCTGGCCCACGCAATCGTCACCGGCCCGCTCCACAAGGAGGCGCTGCACGCGGCCGGCTACGACGTGCCCGGCCACACGGAACTGCTCGCGCGGGCCTGCGGCCTGCCGGACGCCGCCGCCTCGATGATGCTCTGGCTGCCCGATGCGTCCCGCACCGCGTCAACCGGCAGCCCGGCCGGCCTCGGTGTCGTGCACGTCACGCTTCACGAATCGCTGCGTACCGCCATCGCGCGGCTCTCGCCGCAGGGCATCGTGGCCGCGGGCGAACGGCTCGCCGCCCTGCTCGCCGCCCTGCTCGGGCGCCCGCCGCGGATCGCCGTGGCGGCGCTCAATCCGCACGCCGGCGAAGGGGGGCTGTTCGGCGACGAGGAGCAGCGGCTGGTCGCGCCGGCCGTCGCCCACCTCCGCGCCGCCGGGCTCGACGCGACCGGCCCCCTGCCGGCCGACACGCTCTTTCTCAGGGCGAGCCGCGGCGAGTTCGACGGCGTGGTCGCGCTCTACCACGACCAGGGCCACATCCCGATCAAGCTCTTGGGTATGCACCGCGCGGTGAACATCACGCTCGGCCTGCCGCTGGTGCGAACGAGCGTGGCCCACGGCACCGGCTTCGACATCGTGGGCACGGGCGCCGCCGATCCCGCCAGCATGCTCGCCGCCCTCGAAGCCGCCGAACGGCTCGTCACCGCGCGCTCTCGCTTCACGGACGCATGAGCGAGAGCGACTTGACGTGCTGCTCCGTCACGTCCATGAGACCCGTCGTCGCCGGCTGGTAGAAGAACGCCGCGGCATCGACCGGGCCGCCGAGCTGCGGCTCGTGGATGTCGAGCACCGCGATCGGCTCGGCGGCGGCACCGGCCGCCACCGGTCGAGGCCCCGGAATCCCCAGCCACTCGACCCGCCGCAGCACGAGGTCGTTGCGACCGATCGCCAGGCGAATCTTCCAGGGCATGCCGTCGGGCAGCAGTTCCGGCGGCGGGCCCTCCGGCCGACTCGCCGCTTCGCCGAGGTCGGGCATGAGGGCCGCGAGCCGGCCGGGATCCCACTGTCCGTCGACGATCCATACGCTCATCCCTTCGAACTCGGCGGCGGTCGCCGACGCGAAGCGGAATGACTCGCGGAGCAGCCAGAGGGTGCGTTGCAGGCCGCCGAGATACGGGGCCGGATCGGTTCCTTCGGGAGCCTTCAGCTGCTCGAGGTGACCGATCACCTGCCGAACGTCGACCCTCTGCAGCGACGCCGACTCGGGCCCGTTGCGGCGGTAGGTCCAGCAGAAGAGGCCGTCGCAGACTTCCAGCTGCTCGAACGACTCGGTGTCGCACTTGAGCATCGATTCGAACCGAAAGCGGCGCTCCTCGCCCTGCCCTGCCTGCACATAGCGGCCGGTGCCCACGAGCACGCGGTCGCCGATCCGGGCCTTCTGCCGGATGCGCGCGGAAAACGAATCGCCCCGCGTCAGCACGGCGAGAGCACCGGCCACGATTCGCTCGGCCTGCGGACTGTCGGTCGTCGCGGCGGCGATGGCGGCCGCATCCGGTCGCGCCGGGGCCGTCGTCGCCAAGGCAGCGGCCGGTCGCCGACTGTAGACGCTCGCCGCCGGCGGAGCCTGGGCAAGCACGGGTATCGCAAGCAGCGCCAGAACCGCCGCCGATCCGACAGACCACTTCGCCCGTGCGCACTCCAGCTCCGGCAAGCTGGGCGAACTGCGGGGCCGAACGGTGGTGAGGCTGGTCACGGCTGCGTCGAGTTTGAGGATTTTGCCAAAGAATCCGCCACGGCCGGGTCGAAATACCTGCGTCGGAGCGATCGTTCCGCACTTCAGCGGCCGGCCATCGAGCGCGGCCCGCGAGTGTACGGAATCGAGTCTGGTTCGGCCCACGGCGAAACCGTGCGGCAAAACCGGCTTCGCGACCGGCTGTGACCCGTTTTCTACGCCCGGAGGTGATGCGATGGTGACCCGACGTCTGCAGGGACTCGTCGGCATGTCGTTGGCGGCGACGCTGACCGGCTGCCACATCCCGGCGAATTCGCCGCTCAGCGGACTCGCCCAGATCCGCCCCGTGGCGACCCCGCACACGAACGTGCTCCCCCCGGCGGCGATGCTGCATCACCCGGGGCCGGGCGTCGAAGGTCCCGGACCGGGCATCATCACGCCAGCCTCGTACGAGGCGGCGATCGAGGCCTCGGGCGGCGGGCTCGGCGGTGGAGCCGCTGCGGGCGGCGCGGATGCCAGCGCGTTGGGCGCGGCCTTCGCACCCACATCGCAGGTCGGCTTCATGGGTCCCGATGGGATGCAGGTGCGGTGGGACGTGACGACCGCTGGCGGCTTCGATTCGCCGCCGCTCGTGACCCCCGGCCGGTACGACTTCCCGCAGGGAGGCATCTACCGGCTCAAGCTCACCGACATCCCGGGCCGCGAGGGGATCGAACTTTATCCCTCGCTCGAGATCGCACCGGTCACGCCTCGCACGGCGGCCTACCTGGCCCACAACGCGGTGCCCTTCCAGCTCACCGAAGAGGACCTCGATCAGGTCACGAGTGGCAACTTCGTGACGAAGGTCGTCTATCTGCCCGATGCCGAATACCAGGAACTGGCAGTGGCGGGTGTCGAGACGCTCGTGAGCACCCGGCTCGATCCCGGCTGCGATCCGGTGGTCGAGGCCGATCGCCGCGGCTCGATCCTGGCGATCATCCGCATCGGCAACAAGGATCTGCAGGCGCCCGGTTCGGCGGGCACAGGCGGCGCCGCGTTGGCCGCGTCCGGCTTCGGCGGTGCAGCCGGTGGCGGTGAGGCCTGCGGCGTGGCGGCGCCGCTCGGCATGCCCGTCGGCGGTGATCCATCTCAGCTGCCCCCGGCCTATCTCGCCGGCATGACCGCGCCCGAATACGGGATGCCGCGGGTCGGCACGCCGATCGGACTGCCCGGTCCAGCCCACATTCCGCTCGGGGTGCCGGCCGGCCTGCAGCGGCACACGATCACGAACCATACGAAGATGCATATCCCGCCGCCGTCGCGGTCGGTGGGGCTGCACGTGCAGCAGTATCCCGGCCTGAGCTATCCCAAGCCGGCCCGCCACGCCTACGTGGCCGAGCGGCACGACGTGCCGCACATCAAGCTCCGCCAGCCCCCCGAGGATCGCACGCGGTTCGTCGACAACGGCGGGCCCGATCCCGATGCCCTCGGCCCTGGGCTGATCCTGGGCGGCGCCCCCTGCCCTCCCGAGCCGATCGAGTGAACCGTCGAACCACCACCCCACACCTTTTCCGGACAGGGACCGTGCTGCTGACCCCGTACTGGCAACCGGCGGCCATCATCCTCGTGTGCGCAGCCTTGGCGGGCATTCCCTGCCAGGCGGCGACACCCGAGCGACTCGAGCGGCACGCCATGCAAGTAGGACCGGGAGCGATTGGCGTCAGTCCCGGGTCTCAGCTCGGTCCCCGTCCGGAATCGGTGTGCCCCGACTTCATTCAGCCCGTCGAGATCCGCGGGCCCGAAGGGATGCTGGTGTCGATCGAGACGGCGGCGGGATGGTCGCCGCTGAAGCCGGCTCCGTTTCGCATGGGGCTGGTGGTGGGCGAGGCATACCGGCTGCGGATCGGAGGCATCGAGAGCCGCGCGGGGGACGAGGTCTTTCCGTCGCTCAGGGTGCTCGCGAAGCTCGCCACGCCGCCGGGGCAGGCCTGGCGGTTTCCCGTCGAGGTCACGATCGACGCCGACGACCTGCGGCTGGCGATCGAGGGCGCCCACGTCCGCCGCGTCGTCTACTCCGCCTGCGACGCCGAGCAGCCGGACATCCTGCCGGCCGCCTGGTTCGACGTGAAGCCCGGCCACGATGCCCTCGCCGTGGCGGGCACGCTCGGCGACCCGGTCGCCGAGCTCGTGATCGGCAACCGTGTGCCCTCGACGGAGTCCGCGCCATGAATGGCGAGGCATGCGACGCATCGACGCGGTGGTTGCGGATCTTCGCGATCGCGATCGGTGCGGTGATCCTCGCCTCGTGCCGCAGCCTGCCCCCCGCGGCCACCGTGGCCACGACTGCAGCGCTCACCAACTGCGACTCGGACTGCCCCGCCCCGGAATCGTGCCCGCCGGCCCGCCCTGGCTCCTTCCCCTCCGCTTCCGCCTGCCCCTCCCCTGCCCCGTGCGAGACCTGTGGCCCGGCGGCATGTGTCTGCATCCCAAGGCCGCTGCCGGTCGTACGCCCCTGCCTCGTCTGCGACGGCGGTGATCACGGTGCACCAGCGAAGGCGGTCGGCGATTCCGGCCTCGCCAACCTGACCGCCGGCGATACGGTCGCCCGCTTTCGTGCCGCCGACGACGGCCCCGACGCCGACTGCGTCGAGATCACGGCGGCCAATTGCGCCTGCGTGTTCGCGCCGCGGTTCGCCTCGGTGCGTGAGGTCGTGAAGCCGTTCGAGGATGCGGCACCGGAGGGCCCCCGCGGCCTCGCGTTCGAAGAACGCGCCGACGAACGATCGGAGCGGCTGCCACCGCTCGCCCGCACCCAGCCGGTCGGACCGCAGCTCGCGCGGAAGTCGCTGCCGGGCGTCGCGGTCGAGGAGCGGCTCGGCCCCCTCGCCGTCGATCAGGCGGCCATCCCCCGCGCCGACGACGGCGTCGTGCAGCCGGTGGCCCATGCGCTCGACGATGGGCCGGAACTCGCCCGCACGTCGCGGCGTCCGCTCGCCGTGGTCGGGTTCGACGTGCCCATCGCCTGGACCCGCGTGCAGGCGGCGAACGTGCTCTCCGACGGCCAGGAGGCCCGCGTCGTCGCCGCCGATCGCGGCACCGCCGTGCTGCGGTTCGAACAGCCGGGCCGGGCCGAGCTCACGCTCTGCAAGCGGGCCGGCAGCGACACCGCGCGGCCGGGCGAGGAACTCGACTTCACGATCTTTCTCCTCAATTCGGGCGACCGGCCGCTCACCGACATCGTGCTCGTCGATGCCGTGCCACGACGGCTCGATTACATTCCGAACTCGGCGGCCTCGAGCCTGCCTGCGGAGATCGGCACCGAAACGGGCGACGACGGATCGGTCGTCGTGAAATGGCGGTTCACCGAACCGCTGCCCGCCGGCGCCAGCGGATTTGTGCGGTTCCGCACGGTCGTCCGCTGATTTCCGGAAAGTTGCGGCCCGGCCGCCGGGCGGAGTAGCATTTTGCCTGCGTTCATTCCCCGAAGCGGCCCAGCGACCGCTCCCCCCTGCGAGGCTTCCATGTCCCATCGTTCATCGTTCGTGTTTGCGGCGGTTCTGGCCGGCGGCCTCGTCGGTGCCATGCAGTTTGCCGGCCCGTTGGTCGCCCACGCGCGGCAGCCCGCCACGGCGGAAGCCCCCGCCGGAGCCGGCGCTGGGCTGAAGGTGCCGCCGCTGCCCGAGGGCACGCCGGCCGAGCTGCTCGAGTTCGTCGAGGGGCTGCGAAACCCGAGCGTCCGGCCGCGGTCGCGGCAGGAGATGATGGCCTACATGAAGGACGTCGCCACCGTCACGGTGCAGGCGGCCGACAAGATCCTTGCCCAGACGCAGCCGGCCGACGCCACGGCCGTGCAGGCCGCGAAGCTGAAGCTCGAGAGCCTGATGATGCTGGGACGGCTCGGCGACGAGAAGGCCGCTGCCGACATGGCCGCCTACGCCAAGGTGCTGGCGGCGAGCCCCAACGCGGAACTGGCGGCCGAGGCCCAGCGGATGATGGTGGTGGCCGACGCCCAGAGCATGTTCTCGACCGGCGACCTGAAGGCGGGCCCAGCCATCGTCGAACGGACGGCCGCCATGCTCGCGGCGAATCCCGACGATGCCGAGACGGCAGGGCTCGCGATGCAGCTTGCGGGGGCGTTCGAGGCCCTGCCCGGCGGCGAGGAACTGGCGGCCGCGTCGCTCAAGTCGTTTGGGCCGCTGTTCGCCAAGAGCACCAATCCCCAGATCAAGCAGATGGGCGAGAGCTTCGCCGGAACGCTGCGGCGGCTGTCGCTGCCGGGCAACCCGATGGAGATCAAGGGCACGCTGCTCGACGGCACGCCGTTCAATCAGGCGTCGCTCGCGGGCAAGGTGGTGCTCGTCGACTTCTGGGCCACCTGGTGCGGGCCGTGCGTGGCCGAGATTCCCAACATGCTCGAGCAATACGCCAAGTACCACGACAAGGGGTTCGAGATCGTCGGGGTGAGCCTCGACGAGGATCGCGACGCGCTCGTCCAGTTCGTGGGAGAGAAGAAGATTCCCTGGCCGGTCCTGTTCGAGAAGTCGGAGGGAGAAGGCTGGCAGCATCCGCTCGCCACCCACTACGGCATCACCGGCATCCCACAGCTGATCCTGATCGGCCGCGACGGCAACGTGATCACGCTCAATGCCCGCGGCGAAAAGCTGGGCGAGAAGCTGGCCGAGCTGTTCAAGGATGCCGGTTGAGGCCGGCAGACCCCATGACGCAGCCCCAGGCACCGCCGCGGAGCCCGATCTCCCGGCGGGCCGCGGCCTTTGACTCCTCCGGGATTCGCAAGGCCTTCGACCTCGCCGCCAGGCTCGACGATCCGATCAATCTCGCGATCGGCCAGCCCGATTTCGAGATGCCTGAGGCCGCCCGCACGGCGGCCAAGGCCGCGATCGACGCCGGCCGGCACGGCTACACGCCCACGCAGGGCATTCCGCAGCTTCGGGAGCGGCTGGAGCAGGAGGTGCGTCGCGACACGGGGCAGCCGGGCCGGGCCCTGTGCGTCACGAGCGGGTCGAGCGGCGGCCTCGTGCTCGCCCTGATGTCGCTCATCGACCCGGGCGACGAGGTGATCCTCTTCGAGCCGGCATTCGTGATGTACCGACCGCTCGTCGAGTTTCTCGGGGGGCGTGCCGTGGCCATCGACACCTCGCCGTCGTTTCGGATCGACGTCGAGCGGGTGGCCGCGGCCATCACGCCGGCCACCAAGGCGATCCTGCTCAACACGCCCGCCAACCCCACGGGCTTCGTGGCCGACGCCGACACCGTCCGCGATCTGGCCCGGCTCGCCGACCGCCGCGGCGTGATCCTCATCAGCGACGAGCTCTACCGTTCCTACTGCTACGACGCCCCCTTCGCCTCCCCTGCCCTGCACTCCGACCGCGTGGTCGTGATCGACGGCTTCTCGAAGTCGCACTCGATGACCGGCTGGCGGGTCGGCTGGGTGCACGGCCCCAAGGAGATCATCGACGCCTGCACGATGCTGCAGCAATACACGTTCGTCTGCGCGCCGCACGTGGGCCAGTGGGCGGCGCTGGCCGCGCTCGACGCGCCGATGGACCGGCCGCTGGCCGAGTGCCGCCGGAAACGCGACACGCTCATGGCCGGCCTCCGCGACTGCTACGAGTTCGTGCAGCCCGGCGGGGCGTTCTACCTCTACCCGAAGGCGCCCGGCGGATCGGGCAAGGCCTTCGCGGCCCGCGCGGCCGAGGAGGAGAAGCTGATCGTGGTGCCGGGCAGCGTGTTCGGCTCTGCCGACACCCACTTCCGCATCGCCTACACCGTCAGCGACCGCACGCTCGAACGCGGCATCGCCGCCCTGCGACGGCTCGCGACCACCGCCGGCTGACCGCGAGGGAGTTTCCGCCATGCCCGCTCGCTCCGTCGCCGACGTCGCCCGGGTGCTCGATCATGCGGTGCTCAAGCCCGACTTCACGCGGGCCGACCTGGCGGCACACGCGGCGATGTGCGCGGAGCGGAGCGTGGGCTGCCTCTGCGTGCGATCGTGCGACGTGGCGGCCGCGAACCGTCTCGTGGCGGGCAGCCCGGTGCTGGTGGCGAGCGTGATCGGGTTTCCGCACGGCGCCCAGCGGCCGGAGGTGAAGGCGTTGGAGGCCCGGCTGGCGATCGCCGACGGCGCCCGCGAACTCGACATGGTGATGAACCTGGGCCGGTTTCTCTCGGGCGACGAGGGGGCCGTCGAGGATGGCATCGCGGCGGTGGTGGCCGAGGCCAGGCCGCACGGCGTGCTCGTGAAGGTCATTCTCGAGACCTGCTATCTGTCGCCGGCGGGGATCGCCGCCGCCTGTCGGCTCGCGGAGCGGGCCGGCGCCGACTTCGTGAAGACCTCGACCGGATTCGGCGTGAAGGCCTCGGGACCGACCGGGGCCACGCCCGAGGCCGTGCGGATCATGCTCGACACCGTGGGCGGGCGGCTCCAGGTGAAGGCCTCGGGGGGCATCCGCACCTGGGCCGACGCCGTCATGTATCTCGACATGGGCTGCACGCGGTTGGGCGTCGGCGACGCCGCCGGCATCCTGGACGGCCGGCCAGCTGCCGGCGCGTATTGAGCGAAACGGAAAGGGAGGCGAGCGGGTCGGCCTCCTGTGGTGAAAGTTCAGGGGTGCCCACGCCCCGGGAGCCGGACGCTTGCTTCGTACGACCAATCCGCTACCGCGGATCGGTGCCCGCTTGCCCTTCGCTCGCTCGATGGCGGCTGCGCTTTCGGCATCCTGCCTGCGCTTGCCGCCAACGCCGGCTCTCGGGGCATGGGCACCCCCTCACGGCGTATTGGTTCGCGACGGCAGACCCCAACTCTTCCTCGGCAGATCGGCCGGCTCTTCGCAGCCGTCTACAATGTCGACTCACCCGGAGACTTCCGTGACATGAATCATCCCCATCTGCCGAAAACCCTCGCTGAACTACGGGCGAGCGGCTGGAAGAGCCGCCCCGTGAAGGACGAGGTGCGGGAGAATTTTCTGCGGATGCTCCGCGACGGCAGCGAGCTGTTTCCCGGGATCGTCGGCTACGACGACACGGTGATCCCGGAGATCAACATCGCCCTCCTGGCCGGCCACGACATGCTCTTCCTCGGCGAGAAGGGGCAGGCGAAGAGCCGGCTCATGCGCATGCTCGTGCGGTTTCTCGACGACGAGCTTCCGTACCTCGACGATCCGGCGATCCCGCTGCACGACGATCCCTATGCGCCGATCACGCGGGCCGGACGCAGGCTCGTGGCCGAGAGGCCGCCCGAGGAAGTGCCGATCGCCTGGTGGCCCCGCGCCGAGCGGTATGCCGAGCGGCTGGCCCCGGGCACCAAGTTCGCCGACATCATCGGCGAGATCGACCCGGCGAAGCTGGCCGGCGGCACGAGCATGGCGAGCGAGGAGGCGCTGCACCTCGGCCTCATCCCGCGGATGCACCGCGGCATCTTCGCGATGAACGAACTGCCCGAACTCGACGAACTCGTGCAGGTGGGGATGTTCAACATTCTCGAGGAGCGGGACGTGCAGATCCGTGGCTACCCCGTGAAGTTCGACATCGACGTGATGCTGCTCTTCTCGGCGAATCCGTCCACCTACAACCGCTCCGGCAAGGTGATCCCGCAGCTCAAGGATCGGATCGGCGCGGTGATCCACACCCA
>CAZXIG010000092.1:9236-10585 GCA_964640405.1 uncultured Candidatus Kuenenia sp. | reverse complement strand
CCGGCCCGCTTCGGGATGGACGCCGCAATATCCCCCTGCTTGCGCATGGGGGCTTTCATGGAACGCGGTTTCGGCGCGGGAGGGTCAAAAACTGCGGTTTTTCGAGGGCAGGCTTTCATCGCCCCGGTTCATCGGCTACCTTTTGGGGTTCCCGAGTTCCAGCCCCACACCATCACTTATGCCCACGATCAGCCAGCTCGTCCGTAGCCGCCGCCGCCCCAAGCGGAAGTTCTCCAAGTCGCCCGTGCTCGACCGCTGCCCGCAGAAGCGCGGCGTGTGTCTGCAGGTCCGCACGATGACGCCCAAGAAGCCGAATTCGGCCCTCCGGAAGATCGCCCGCGTGCGGCTCTCGAATCAGAAGGAAGTGACGGTCTACATCCCGGGTGAAGGCCACAACCTGCAGGAGCACTCGATCGTCCTCATCCGCGGCGGTCGAGTTCGCGACCTGCCGGGCGTTCGCTACCACATCATTCGCGGTGCCCTCGACACGCTCGGCGTGCAGGGCCGCAAGCAGTCCCGCAGCCTCTACGGCGCCAAGAAGGGCTGATCCACGAAGGCTCATATCTCGAGACACTGACCACGAAAGACGACCATGGGAAACATCACCGCCAGCCGCGAACAGCTTCGCCCCGATCCGCGCTACGGGTCGCTCCTCGCCAGCAAGTTCATCAACTGCCTGATGGAGGACGGCAAGAAGAGCGTCGCCCAAAACATCTTCTACAAGGCGATGGATATCGTCGCAAAGAAGATCAGCGATGCCGAACCGATCGAGATCTTCAACCGGGCCATCGAGAACATCAAGCCGGCCGTCGAAGTGCGTTCAAAGCGGGTCGGTGGCGCCGCGTACCAGGTGCCGATGCAGGTCAACCGCAACCGTCAGCAGTCGCTGGCAATCCGCTGGCTGCTCCAGGCCGTTCGTGAGAAGAAGGGCCGCGGCACGTTCGAGAAACTGGCGGAAGAGATCATCGCCGCCTACAAGCGGGAAGGCGCTGCCGTCACCAAGCGCGACAACGTGCACCGTATGGCGGATGCCAATAAGGCGTTCGCGCACTTCGCCTGGTAGGCGAAGCGGCTTTTTTTCGGGCGGCAGGCGAGCCAGGGCCCGCCCGGCGGTGATCGGAGCCTGCTTTGCAGGCCGACCGTCTCCCGCGGCCATCCCCCGGCTTGCGCCTGGGGGCTTTTATTGCTGCCCCGCCTCCCGCCTGCCCCCCCTCCATCCAAGCCCCCTGGCGCCAGCCGGGGGATAATCCGGGCTGCCTCACAACCACCCGGATTATCCCCGTGCTTGCGCATCGGGGCTTCTATGCGCCCGCCTCCATACAAGCCCCCAGGCGCAAGCCGGGGGATAA
>CAZXIG010000092.1:0-9136 GCA_964640405.1 uncultured Candidatus Kuenenia sp. | reverse complement strand
CAAGCCCCCAGGCGCAAGCCGGGGGATAACGGGGGCCCGCAAAAAAACTTTTCACCCCACTTGAAAATGAACGATCGTATAGTAAGATACTGGCGTTCATGCCTTTTCCCACAGGAAAGCGGGTTTCCCGCTCGTCATTCATGGCCACCGCATCGAAGCGTCGCAGCTCGTCCAAGCGTTCCGCCTCCGACCGCCCCAAGCCCCGCCGGGTCGCGGCCGCGGCCGCAGCCCTGCGAGGAAACCCGCTGAGCCACATTACGGCCAACGACGCCGATGCCGGCGATGCGCCCACCGAGCGACAGATGGAGATCTACGCGTTCATCCGCGACAAGATCCATTCCCGAGGCTACGGCCCCACGGTGCGGGAGATCGGGCAGGCCTTCAAAATTCGCTCACCCAACGGCGTTGTCTGCCATCTCAAAGCGCTCGAGCGGAAGGGACTGATCACCCGGGGTCGCAATATGTCGCGGGCCATCGAGCTGGTGAACGAGCCCGCTCATCTCCGTGGCCTGCCGATGGCCGGCTGGGTGGCCGCCGGCGCCCTCCGCACGGCCGACGAACAGAAGGAACGGATCGACTTCGAAAGCCTTTTTAATCGCGAAAACCACTTCGTGCTGAAGGTCATGGGCGACTCTATGGTCGACGCCCAGATCGCCGACGGCGACTGGGTGGTGATCCAGAAGAAGCAGTCGGCGCATTCCGGCGACATCGTCGTGGCGCAGACCGAGGATGGGGAGGCGACGCTGAAGCAGTGGTTCCCGGAGCGGGATCGCATCCGACTGCAGCCTGCCAACTCGTCGATGAAGCCGATCTACGTGAAGAATGCAAAGGTGCTCGGCGTGCTCGTCGGTGTCGTGCGCAAGACATAAGCGGCCGGCAAGACATATCCAGCCGCATGATCCCCGTGCTTGCGCATCGGGGCTTCCATGCGCCCGCTCCCATAAAAGCCCCCAGGCGCAAGCCGGGGGATAATCCGGTCTGCCTCACCACCAACCGGATTGATCCCCGTGCTTGCGCATCGGGGCTTCCATGCGCCCGCTTTCATAAAAGCCCCCAGGCGCAAGCCGGGGGATAATCCGGGCCGTCCCACCACCAACTACGCCGATTTTTCGGCCCCGACGTCCTGCAGTTGGTGAAGCTTGTTGTAGAGCGTCTTCAGGCTGATCCCGAGTTCATCCGCGGCCCGCGGCTTATTGCCGCGGTGCCGTTCGAGGCTCTCGAGGATCGCCTGCATTTCCAGGTCCCGCAGGGTGACGGGCTTGGGGCCGGCGGCGGGCCGGGGCGGCTCGGCGGCCGGCGGCTTCGCCGTGGCCACCGGCTTCATTCCGCCGAATCGGGCAGGCAGGTGCGCGACGGTCAGCGGCAAGGCATCGCACAGCACGAGCGCATGTTCGACGACATTGGCCAGTTCGCGGATGTTGCCCGGCCACTGGTGGGCGGCCAGCACGTCCAAAACGGCCTGCTCGGCAACGACCGCATCCGGAGGCGTTTGCGGACGTGACCGCCGCACCAAGTGCTTCACGAGTTCCGGGATGTCCTCCCGTCGTTCGCGAAGCGGCGGGACGACGATCTCGAACGTATTGATCCGAAACAGGAGATCTTCCCGGAACTCGCCCGCTGCCACCATGCTTTCCAGCGACCGGTGGGTCGCGCAGACCACCCGCACATCGACCGTAATCGGCTGGTTGTCCCCCACGCGGCGAATTTCCCCGCTCTCCAGCACGCGGAGCAGCCGCGACTGCAGCGGCTTCGGCAGCTCACCGATCTCGTCGAGAAAGATCGTCCCTCCGTCGGCGACCTCGAAGAGCCCGGCCCGGTGCTCGTCGGCGCCGGTGAAGGCCCCCTTGCGGTGGCCGAAGAGTTCGCTTTCCACGAGGTGCTCCGGCAACGCGCCGCAGTTCACGGCCACGAGCGGACCTGCCGCCCGCGGACTCCCCTCGTGGATGGCCCGGGCCACGAGTTCCTTGCCCGTGCCCGTCTCGCCCCGCACGAGCACCGTGGCCTCGCTCGCCGCCACACGGGCGACGAGTTTCCGCACCTGCTCGAGCACTGCCGATCCGCCCACGAGTTGCGTGGCCCCTTCGGCCCGCCGCACCCGCTGCTCGAGCGCCCGCAGCCGTGACGTGAGCTCCCGCTTCTTCCGCACCCGCTCGAGCACGGCCTGAATGTCGGCCAGCTTGCACGGCTTGGTGAGGTAGTCGAACACGCCGTGCCGCACCGCCGTCACGGCACTCTCCACCGACGACTTGCCGGTCACGATCACCGTCTCGGTGTCGGGTGAGGTCTCGCGGACGCGGGCGATCACGTCGAGTCCGCCGACGCCCGGCATGTCGAGATCGACGATCACGCAGTCGTAGCTCGTGCGGTCGAGGGCCGCGATGGCCGTGCGGCCGTCGGGGCAGACGGTGGCCTCGTGTCCGAGCCTGGGCAGCTCGATCCGCATCAGCTCCTGGAGCGACGCTTCGTCGTCGGCGAACAAGACTCGCAGGGGACGCACATGCTGTTTCATCGGCTCATCCTGGGAAACTGGTGGGTGGGACGGGAGGCGTGGGATGTCAGGCGGCCCGGACCTCACGGGCCGAGGCGACGCCGACCTCGGCGATCGGTAGCGTGACCCGGAACGTCGAGCCCTGGCCTGGACCGGCGCTCGTGGCCGCGATGCGGCCCCCGTGGTCGGTCACGATCCGGTGGACGATCGAGAGCCCGAGCCCCGTCCCCTGCCCCTGCTTGCGGCGGGTGAAGAACGGCTCGAACAGGTGTTCGAGCACCTCGTCGGTCATGCCGCAGCCGTCGTCGGCGATCGTGAGCACGGCCTCGCAGCCGCCCACGCCCGTCTCGGCGAGCGGACTCCGCCGCACGCTCACCCGCACGCGCCCCTCCCCCTCGATCGAGTCGAGCGCGTTGACGAGCAGGTTGAGCACCACCTGCTTGATCTCCTGCGGATTGACCATCGCGAGCACGTCCTGGTCGTTCTCGATTTCGATGGTGCGGCCCTTGAACCGGCCCACGTGCTGGAGCATGTCGGCGACGTCGCGCACGATCGCCAGCAGCCCGGTGGCCTGACGCCGCACCTCACCCAAGCGGGAAAAATCGAGCAGCTTCTCGGTGATTCCCTTGCAGCGGAAGGCCTCCGCCTGGATCAGCTCCACGTAGCGGCGGGCCACTTGGGCGTCGGCCTCGTCGGCCCCCAGTTCCTGCAGCCGGCTCTCGAGCGACTCGGCGCACATCGCGATCGAGGCGAGCGGGTTGTTGATCTCGTGGGCCACGCCCGCCGCCAGGAAGCCCACGCTCGCCAGCTGCTCGCCGCGGATCACCTCCCGGGTGCGAAGCTGCACCTGGCGGTCGAGGTCGTCGCGAATCTCCTGGAACCGGGCCGTCATCGCGTTGAAGGCGTCGGCCAGTTCGGCCATCTCGTCGCGGGTATCGAGCTGGAGGCGGTAGCTGAAGTCGCCGGCGGCGACCCGCCGCGAGCCGTGCCCCAGCTGTCGCAGCGGGCGGAAGACCCAGCGGTAGGTGAGCACGCCGAGAGCGGCGAGCAGCAACACGGCCGCGGACGCGGCGGTCCAGGTCGTGAAAATGAGCGTGCGGTATCGGGTGCGCACCTCGTCGGAGAGTTCGTGCAGACGGGTCTGAAGAAACGAGGGGAGTTCCTCCGTGAGGTCGGCGAGCGACTCGAGGTGGGGTTCGACGTCGGCGAGCATCGCACGACGGGAGTCGGCCGGCCCGAGATCGACGCCGCCGCCCCGGCGCACGAGCCCGTCGATCGATTCGAGACAGCCGGCGATCCGCATGGCGGTGTCTCGCTCGCGGGACCTGTCGGCGAACGGCATGTCGTCGAGTTCGCCGGCCGCGAGTTCCGCACAGTAGCCGTCGAGGGCGGCGCCGGTGGCGACGATGCCGGCGACGAACTCCGTCACGGCATCGGTGTCGCCCGCGAGTGCCCGGGCGTGGGCCAGCCGCACGAGACTCACCGAATGCCCGAGGGCGGCGGCCCGGGGCAACTCCGCCGCCCGACACGACAGGGCCCGCACGAGCCGGCGATAGGAATAGATGCCGAGGAAGCTGCTCGCCGACAGCACGGCGACCATGACGGCCACGAGCAGGCCGCCAAACAGGAGCTTCTCACGAATCTGTCGACGCTTCGGCACGCACTCGCTCCGGCGGCAGAGGAGGCGGGACGGTAGCAGACACGGCGGCACCCCGAAATGCCGAAACCCCCGATCCTCACACGAGGCCCCAGCGTTTGCGGAGCGTCCACTCCATACACAGGCAGCCGGCCAGGAGGAGGAGCATCGGCCAGGTATCCCACGGCGTGGCCGTCCACTGCTCCCGGGTCTCGAGCTCCGGCGGCCGGCTGGCGATCTCCTCGAACACGGCGGGCAGTTCCTCGGGCACCCGCACGCCCCCGGTCGTGACCTCGGCCAGCTGCTTCATGAGCAGCGGATTTGCCCGTGGATTCGCCAGCTCGAGGTCCTGGCGAAACACGGTGAACCGGCGCGAGCACTCCTTCGGTGCCGCCTCGCCCGGCCGCGTGCCCACCACGACGAGCTTCCAATCACCCGGCTCCACGCACTCGGTGATCTGGCCCGCGAACGTCTCGCCGCTGCGGACCACACGCACCGGCCGCCGCTGCCCCGAGGGCGACACCACGGTCGCCTCGAACGAGACGCCCGCGGGGAGCGTGCCGTCGGGCGTCGTGATGCCGACGTCGAACGGCAGCGGCGTGCCGGGGGGCAGCCGACGCTGCGCGAGCCGCACCCAGACCGTGTCGGCGGCCGCCTCGTCCTGCTTGGCCAGCCAGAGCACGAGCTGCCGCCAGAATCGCTTATGGCTGTCGGCCGCGCCCTGCATCACCCACCGCCAGGTGGAGTCGATGGCGAAGGCGAGTACTCGGCCCGCGGCGTATTCACGGGCGACGAGCAGCGGCTGTCCGTCGGGCGTCACGGCCAGCGGCTTCGCGGCGGGCACGAGGCGGCCGAGATCGTTGGCCCCGTCGACGGGCGGCATCGCCTCCCAGGCCGCCCGCGTGTCCGCTGCATCGCTGCCCAGGCGGAGGATCGACACGCCGCCGAACCGCGGATCGGGCAGCATCCTGAGCGGCCCCGGCAGATGGAGGCCTTCCCGCACCGGCTCGTCGAACGGCTGCCGCGCGAGCCGATCGGGCTCGAAGGGGAGCAGCGGCGCCAGCGGGGTGCTGCCCCAGCCGCCGGCCTCGAACGCATGAATGCCCCCCAGGAACCCGATGCCCGCGCCCGCCTCGACCTTGGCCGCGAGCGCCTTGAGGTCCTCGGGACGCAGCGCGGCCGCATCGAGGTCGCCGATCAGAAACACGTCGTAGTCGCCGGCGAAGGCCCGGGCGAGATCGACCGGCCAGCGGTCGCGGCGGGCCGAGTCGATCCACTGAAAATCGACCTGCATGTCGGGGCTGGCGGCCAGCGCGCGACGGAGAAACCGCTGCTCCACCCGGAGCGCCCCCTCGAGATAGAGCGCCCGCAGGCCCCCCTCGATCACGTCGACGAACGTCGAGAGTTCGTTGTTGGCGACGACCACCTCACCCTCCACCGGCTCGACCCGCAGCGTTAATTTCCGTTCGCCCACGCTCGTGGGCGTCCACTCGAGCCGCACGGGTTCCTCGACGACCTCGCCGTCCGACCGAATTCGCGTCACCGCCACCTGCTCCATCCGCCCGTCGCCGGCCTCCGCGAGCAGCCGCACTTCCGCCTCGCGGCCCGCGAATCCCTCCAGCCGCACCCGGCCCGCGACCTCGAGCGTGTTCTTCAGCGACACCGTCTCGGCGGCCACGAGATTCACCACCGCCGCATCGCGGCCCTGGCCGCCGGCCCGCTGCTGCCCGAAGGTGACGCTCCAGAGAGGCACGCCGGCATCCGCCAGCCGCCGTGCCGCGGTCTGCGGGGGCAGATCCCGCGGGGCGTAGGCATGCTGTGCCCCGTCGCCGAGCACGATCACGCCGGCGAGGCTGCGGCCGGCAGTGGCCCGCACCGCGTCGTCGAGCGCCGCTCCGATCGCCGTCTCCTCGGCCGTCGGCGCATCCCGCCAGGCGGCCAGCGGAAACGTTCTCCCGTCCTCGGCGGCGAGCGGCCGGGCCTCCTTGTCGAAGAGCCAGGCAGCGATCTCGAAGTCTCCGTTAGCGGTCAGCTTCCTGGCCGCGGGCTCCACGGCCGCAAGGGCCGCCTCCAGTTCCTGCCAGCGGGTGCGGCCGTCGGGCCCATCCGCCACCGTCATGCTCTTCGACGCATCGGCCAGCACGATCAGGGTCTGCTGCTGCCGCGCCTTCTGCGTGGCGACGAACGTCGGCCGTAGCAGGCAGGTGACGAGGGCCAAGAACGCCGCCAGTCGCAGGCCGACGAGCATCGCGAGCCGCCGCCCGCCGGCCCGGGAGCGATCCGGGGGCACCGCGATCAGCACGGCGGCCAGCGCGAGCGTGACGAGCCCCACGAGCGGCCACGACCCCACGGGATCGAAATGCAGCGACACGTCTTCCAGGGTGGTGGCTGCGATCATGCATCCACCTCCGGCACGGGCGGCGGCCCCGGCCGCGCGGCGGCCGGCGGAAGAGGAGGAGGCGTCGCCCGCGGGACGGCCGGCGGCACCGGGGGCGGGATCGGCGCCCCAGTCGACGCCGCGGCTGCAACGTCCTCGGCGTTCGCGGCCGCCTCGGCGAAGGCTGCCGCTACGGTCGGGGCCGCCTGGTCATCCCGCGGCGCGTAGAACCGATTAGCCACGATCCAATCGCCGGCCATCGCGAGCGCCGCCAGCAGAATCACCCAGCCGTAGAGCTCCGATCCCACCCGCTCGAGGTTCACGTCCCGCACCAGCTCCGCCTCCGTGCGGGCAAGCCGCGCCCGCGGTCCGAGCAGCGCGGCGAAGTCGGCCGGCGGAATCCGCGTGAAGTCGGTGGCCGCGGAAGGCAGGTTGGCGCTGAATCCGGTGGACGCCCCCCCCACGTCGCCCCCCGCCCGCACGGCATAGTTGCCCGGCTCCTCGGTCGCGGTCACGGTCACCAGACCGCGTTGCTGATCGATCGCCGCCGGAAACTCGTCGCCCGCCGGCGTGCGGACGAACGCGGCAGCGAGATCGCGGCGGTCGAACCGGAGCACGGCCGGCGAGCCGGCCACGATGTTGCGATCGGTCGTCGTGTCGAGCGCATGAAGGAGCAGTTCGTTGGCGAGGATCACGAACGGCCAGGGCTCGAAGCCCGTCGCCAGCGTGTTCCAGGCGTCGGGATCGCCGGCCGCCTGCGACACGGGCGTCGTGACGATCATCACCGTGCCCTGCCCCACGCGATGCTCGAGCACCGCCGGCAGGCCGTTGCGATACGCCGCCACCACCGCCGCTCCGGGATCGTCGCCGCCCGCGGCGTCGGTCTCGAACTCCCAGTGCCGCGAGACCGGAAAGTCCTGCCACGGCACGGCGTCGCCCACGCGGCGAAAGGCCGCGAGCGCCGGGTGATCGAGCGCCGCCGGCGCGAGAAAATTGTCACCCGCCGGGCTTCGCCAGACCCGCTCGATCCGGCCACCGAGCAGCCGCCGGCCGGCCGCGGTATTGAACGCCTCGGCCGAGCCGGCACGGGGTCCGAGCCAGACGACGAGCCCACGCCCCGACCGCACCCAGGCTTCGAGCGCCTCCCACGTCTTCTGTGCCAGGGGCGGCGGGTCGACGAGCACGATTCCCTTCGCGTCGTTCCAGGGCGTGGCGTCGAGTTCGTCGATCGCGACGAGCATCGCCTCGAACCGCGCTTTGCCCGCCTTCACCATGCCGGCCGGGGCGACGGCCTGCAGGAAGAACGTGCCCGTGCGGTCGGCCGGCGCCGGTGCGGCGACGATCACGCCGTCGGGCGCACCCACCGCGACCGTGAACGACCGCACATCGTCGGCCGCGAGATCGTCCCCCCCCTCGATGATCACCCGTCCCTGCCGCGTTCCAGGCTCCAGCCCCGCGATCTCGAAGTCGACCCGCGCCGGCACGCCCGCCTTGCAGGCCACCGGCTTGACGGCCCTGCGGGCATAGTGGCCGTCGGGCTGGAGCACCTCGACGGCGATCGTGCGCTTGGCGTCGGGCCCGATCCGCGACACGGCCGCCGAGAGCAGGAGCGGCGAGCCGGCCGGCACGCGGTCGGTCGGCAGGTCGATCCGATCGAGCGCGAAGTTCTCGGCGCGGGTCGCCCCGACGTCGATGACGAGCAGGCTCACGTCGGGCCAGGCCGCGACGAGGTCGGCAGCCTGCGCACCATCCCAGCCGCCGTGCGAGCCGTCGGTGAACACGTAGAGTTCGCGTCGCTGCTTGGTGCTCTGCTCCAGGAGCCGGCCGGCCGCCGCGATCGCCGCCGGCAGCGATTGCTGCGGTGTCGCGGCAGCGAGCCGATCGACCCGGGCCGCGGCCGCGGCGAGCGCCGGTGAAAACGCCGCCGGCCCGCCGCGGGTGTCGAGCACGGCCACGTCGCTCCCGGGCGGCAGCTTTCCGAAGAGCACCTTCGCCATCGCCGCGGCCTGTTCGAGTCGGGTGCGGTTGCCTTCGCGCAGCATCATCCGCGGCGCCGTGTCGAACACGAACGCCGCCGCCACGGGCGACTCGCCGTCGGCGAGCCAGGCCGCGCCGCGGAGCACCGGCCGGGCGAGGGCTAGGGCGAGGAGCGCCAGGGCCGCCATCCGCAGCAGCAGGAGCAGCAGGTGGCTCAGCTGCAGCCGCCGACGGTTGGCGACCGCCCGCTCCTTGAGGAACCGCAGCGCCGGAAACGCATGCGGCACCGGCTTCCGCCGCATCACGAGATGCAGCACGAGCGGCACGGCGACGAGCGCCGCCCCGCCCAGCAGCAACGGCGTGAGGAATGAAATGCCCATCTAGAACCTGGTGCGGCGGCTCACGAGGTATTCCATGAGGGCCTTGTCGAACTGCATGCCCGTGTCGAGCGGCACGTAGTCGATGCCGGCCTGGAAGCAGGAGCGGCGGTAGTCCTCGCGAAATGCCTGCACGGCGTCGATGTAGCCCTTCCGCGCCGCGTCGGCGTCGATCACGAGGCGGTCGCTGTGCTCGGGCTCGGTGAGCTCCACCATGCCCTCGAACGGAAACTTCACCTCCGCCTCGTCGAGCACGTGGAAGAGGATCACGTCGTGGCCGC
>CAZXIG010000091.1:0-10638 GCA_964640405.1 uncultured Candidatus Kuenenia sp. | reverse complement strand
ATCATCCCCCGGCTCGCGCCTGGGGGCTTGTATGGGAAAGGTTGCGCCTGGGGGCTCGGACGAAACCGGGCCGGCTCCGTTTGCACCGCGACGGAACGGCTCACTACAGTGATTGCGAAGTTCGTTCGGTTCCGCCCTGCCCTTCCCCAGGAGTCGTCGTCGTGAACCCTTCTCGATTCTCGCACCGTGTCTCGCGGCGAACGTTCATCGGCGGCGCATCGGCAGCTGCCGCGGCGGCGACGGCCCAAGCGGCAGCGCTGCCGTCCGCCGGCTTCTTCTCCGGCTCCAATCGACTGCGAGTCGGCGTGATCGGCTGCGGCGGCCGCGGCACGGGCGCTGCGGCGCAGGCTGCGGCCGCCTCGCCCGACGTCGTGATCAGCTGCCTCGCCGACCGCTTCGGCGACCAGATCGCTGCCAGCGCGGCACTGCTCGCGCGAATGGCCGGCCCGCAGTTCGACTGCCCGGCCGACCGACGGTTCAGCGGCCCCGACGCCTGGCAGCATCTTCTGGCGGCCGACGTCGATCTCGTGATCCTGGCGGCGCCGCCGGTGACGCGGCCGCTCCATCTCGCCGCCGCGATCCGCGCCGGCAAGCACGTCTATTGCGAGAAGCCGGCGGCCATCGACGGCCGCGGCCTGTTGCAGGTGATGGCGGCGTGCGCGGAGGCCCGCGGCCGCAGCCTTTCCATCGGATCCGGGCTGTGCCTGCGTCATGACGTGGCCGCGCGGATGTCCATCGAACGGATTCACCAGGGCGCGATCGGAGAACTGCGGCACGTCGCCGTTCGCAGCAGCATCGGCCTGCCCTGGCAGCGCCCCCGGCAGGCGGGCTGGTCTCACGACGAATGGCGGCTGCGGAACTGGATCGCCTGCCCGGAACTCTCCGGCGGCCACTTCGTCGAGCACCATATCCAGGCGATCGACAGGGCACTGTGGGCCTTCGGCGATGCCCTGCCGGCCGTCGCGGTGCCCTCGGCCACCGCCGCACACCCCGGGGGCATCGAAGCCGGCTCGATCGCGGTCAGTTATCAATATGCCGATGGCCGCACCATCGAAGCGTCGATCGATCGCCGCCTGGGAAATCGGTCGCGGATCGACGAAATTGCCACCGGCAGCGTCGGATCCGCCAGCCTGCTGACGCCGCCGTCTCCGTCGGCCCCGAGCCCGCATGCCGCCGCCATGGCCGCCCTCGTCGCCGCCCTCGTCGCTGGCAGCCGTTGCGACGAGTCGGCGGGGCTGTGCCGAACCACGCAGGCCGCCCTGCTGGGCCGGATGGCGGCCGAGGCCGGCTCTCCGCTCGGCTGGCACGCCGTGCTCGACCGACTTGCCTGACCACCGGCCCCGTCACAGCCCGTACAATCGGCAGTGTCGTGATGCCTGCGGCGGCCTTGGGCCGATAGACCTTCGGCATCCTCAGGCGGATGCTCTCTCCGGGAACGCACGTGCATGGCTGCCAATCGAACGCTGACCACGCTTAGCATCGCGCTGATCGTCTTCGTGATGCTCACGTTCGTGCTTGCCGTCACGACGTACCTCTTCTTCAAGCAGAAGTTCGATGCGGAGAACGCGGCCACCGCGGCCGCCGAAAAGGCGAAGCAGGTGCAGACCGATTTCGACACGCTCACCAAGGACTTCGGCCGGCTGCGCGAGTTGATCGGCACCGACATGGACGACGTCGCCACGATCGAGGCCGAGCAGAACCAGCTCTTCGAGGGCAGATATTCGAACTACGACGGCGCCCAGAAGTCCTACCTGGGGCTGGTGCGATGGCTCGACCAAGGGCTCAAGGCCCGCGAGAAGCTGATGGACGACCAGGCGGCCGACTCCGAGAAGCATCGTGCCGACGCCGAAAGATCCCTGAGTCAGGCGAATGAGGCGAAGACGAAGGCAGAGCAGGCGAGAGACGAAGCCGAGGCAGCCCAGAAGAAGGAGGCGGAAGACTTCGCCTCCCGCCGCGCCGAGCACGAGAAGAGCATGGAGGGCGTGGTCGGCGAGCAGAAGAAGGCGCTGGCCCAGTCGGAGCAGACCAAGGCCATCATCGAGGAGTTGCGGAAGCTTGGCCCACTGCTCTCGCCGGAAGCCCGCCGTCGCTACGAGACGCCGCCGGCCGACTCGAGCGAGGCCGAGCCGTGGCCCGAGCGGGTGCGGATCGTGCTCAAGGAATTGACCGATCGTCAGAAGGCGATCCGCGACCTCAACGGACTGCTCTCCAGCCTGCGGGTGGCAGACGGCATGCAGGTGGCCCCTGGCGTGCGGCCGGGCGACTCTTTGCAGAAGGCGGTCGCCGACTCCTTGCCGCTCGACGACCGGATCGAGGGTTTCGACGGTCGGGTCGTCGACGTCGACGAACGGGACCGGAGCGTGATCCTCTCGTTCTCGTCGACGGAGGGCATGCGGCCCGGACTGCTCCTGGCGGTGTTCGATCCCGCCGAGCCGCGGCCCCCCGTCGGTTCCCAAAAAGGCATGGTGCAGGTGACGGAAGTGCAAAGCGACACGCTCGCACGGGGCGTGATCCGCGAGGACGACATCGAACGCACGATCCTGCCGGGCGACGGCGTGGCCACCAACCTCTGGCGGCCCGGCGAGTCGACCGAGATCGTGATCGTGGGTTACGTCGATCTGGGGGGCGGCCTGAAGCAGTCGAGAGCCGCGCTGAAGTCGCTGGTCGAACGGGCCGGAGCCACGGCGGTCGAAACGGTGGGCCCGCGGACCGCGGCGGTGGTCGATGCCGGCCCGCCGCCGGCCGCAGCCGGGAGTGCAACCGCCTGGAAGGCCTCCGACGAAGGGCAGCGGAAGAAGGCCCTGGAGGCCGCGAAGGGGTTCGGTGTGCGCGTGATCGGCGTCGACGCCATCTACGACATGCTCGGACTCGACCGCGAGGCGGCGGGTCGCCTGGGCGCCGCTGCCGTGGCATACTGACGCGACCGGCAGGCTCCCGACGTGCGGGATCGGCCAATCCCGTTCGTCGTGGAGGAACTCGCGTGCTCCGTATCGCTCTTTGCCGGCGGTCGCTGCTGGCCTGCTGCTTCCTGGCTGCCGGTCTCTGGTGCCGTCCCGGTCAGGCCGATGATCCTGGCTTCGTCTCGATCTTCAACGGCACGAGCCTCGACGGCTGGGAAGGGAAGCCCGAGTTTTGGTCGGTGAAGGATGGCGCGATCGTCGGCCAGACGACGGCCGAGAACCCGACCAAGGGCAACACGTTCCTCGTCTGGCGGCAGGGGCTCGTCGACGATTTCGAACTCACGCTCCAATACCGCCTCACCGGCGGCAACAGCGGCGTGCAGTATCGCAGCCGTGAGTTCGCCGACGTGGGGCCGTTCGTCGTCGGCGGCTATCAGGGCGACTTCGAGGCCGGGCCGAAGTTTTCGGGAATCCTCTACGAGGAGCGTGGCCGCGGCATCCTCACACTGCGGGGGGAGCGGATCACGATCGCGGCCGATGGCACGAAGACGCCCGGCGAGCCGATCGGCAAGACGGAAGACCTCCAGAAGCTGATCAAGCCGGGTGAGTGGAACGAGCTGCGGATCGTCGCCAAGGGGCCGAAGCTGCAGCACTTCATCAACGGCCAGTTGATGTCGGAGACGATCGACGAGCAGGAGGGCAAGCGGTCGGCCCAGGGCATCCTCGCCCTGCAGCTCCATGCCGGACCGCCGATGAAGGCGGAGTTCAAGGACATCCGCCTCAAGCGGCTCAAGGTCGCCGACGGCCGCAAGAAGCTGATCCTGGTCGCCGGCCGGCCGAGCCATGCTCCGGGGCAGCACGAGTTTCGGGCCGGGGCGATGCTTTTGAAGAAGTGCCTCGATGCCAACTATCCGCAGGTCGTGTCGGAGGTGCACACGGGCGGCTGGCCGAAGGATCCGACCGCGTTCGACAACGCCGACGCGATCTTCTTCTTCGCCGACGGCGGCGGCGGCCACCCCGTCATCCAGAGCAACCGCCTCGCCCAGATCGACGCGCTGGCCAAGCGGGGCGTGGGCATCGCCTGCCTCCACTACGGGGTCGAGGTGCCGAAGGAGAAAGGGGGCCCCGAGTTCCTCAACTGGATCGGTGGCTACTTCGAGACGAACTGGTCGGTGAACCCTCACTGGACGCTCGCCAAGACGGAGCTGGCCCAAGGGCATCCGATAACCCGCGGCGTGAAGCCGTTCGAGACCAACGACGAGTGGTACTACCACATGCGGTTTCGTGAGCCGCCCGACGGTCTGACGATGATCCTCACCGCCGTGCCCCCGGACTCGACCCGCGAGCGGCCCGACGGCCCGCACAGCAACAATCCCACGGTGCGGGCGGGCAAGGGCTCCCGCGAGGTGCTGGCCTGGGCCTACGAGCGGCCCACCGGCGGCCGTGGCTTCGGCTGCACCGGCGCCCACTTCCACAAGAACTGGGAGAACGACGACTTCCGGAAACTGATGCTCAACGCCCTGGTCTGGACGGCCGGACTCGACGTGCCGGCCGACGGTGTATCATCCGCCGTCTCGGCCGAGGATCTGGCCGCTAACCTGGACGACAAGGCCCCGAAGCCGAAGCCTGCCCCGCAACCAGCGGCCGCCGCGGCGCCTCGGCCAGCAGCCGTGCCGCAGCCGGTGGCCGCGGGCCTGTAGAACGCATCGTCGTCAAGGAGTTCTCCGGCTCGGGGGCGGTACAAGTCTCGTCGCGGTGGACCTCGAAGACTCGGTCCAATGCTCCTCGAGCTTGCACCGACCCCCTCGCCTACCCGTTTTCGATTGATATGGATCGGCAGTTCAGCACACCACGAGGAGACATTCATGCCCCGGCTCACAGTTGAAGGCGTTGGCACGTTCGAGGTTCCGGCCGGCAAGCGGCTGGTCAATGCGCTCGTCGACGAGTGCGGCATCGATCAGCTGCATGCCTGCGGTGGCATCGCCCGCTGCACCACCTGCCGCGTGGAATTCGTGTCGGGCGAGCCGGCGGCGATGCGGCAGGCCGAGCAGGACGTGCTCACGGCGAAGGGCCTCGCGGGCACGCCGGGCCTGCGGCTCTCCTGCCAGATCACGTGCGACGCCGACATGACCGTGCGGGCCACGAGCCGCTTCGCCGGCTCCGGCCGCAAAGACTGCGGCCCCCGCCCCACCGACGCGATGCAGCCGTAGAGCGCTTACGGAGCGAACCGCAGCGTGCGGGCCGACTCGCGGGCGGTCTCGAGCCAGCGGTGGGCCTGCCGCGGCAGTTCGACGTGGAGGCCGCCCGCATAGCCGGCCGCCGCGAGGGCGGCGATGAGCGGCGGGAAGTCGACGTCGCCCTGACCGAGCGGCAGATGCTCGTGGCGGCAGGCGAGCATGTCGTCGACGTGAACGTTGACGATCTCCTGGCCATAGGCCGCCAGCCACGCGGCGAGCGGCCGCTCTCCCATGCACTCGAGATGGCCGAGGTCGACGGTGAGCCGCAGCGATTCCGGCCGGCCGAGACGATCACGGAGCAGGCCGTAGCGGTCGAGCGTGTCGATGAACATGCCGGGCTCCGGCTCGAAGCCGATCACGACGTCCCGCTTCGCGGCATGATCCAGCACGGGCCCGACCGCAGCCACGAGCCTGTCCCAGACCACGTCTGCCGGCGCGGCGTCGCGCACCACTCCCGACCACATCGAGGTGCAGTCGGCCCCGAGCTCGGCGGCGATGTCGATCGCCCGTCGCGTGAACTCGATCCGGCGGTCGCGGGCAGCGGGGTCGGCCGTGACGAACGTGGGCTCATGCTTCACCCGCGGATCGAGCAGATGCCGGGCCCCCGTCTCGATCACGCACCGCATGCCGACGGCCGCGAGGGCCTTCCGCCAGCGGTCGATCCGCCCCGGCAGGTCGGCGGCGAAGGGATCGATCGTGTGCCGGTCGAGCGTGATGGCCAGCGATGTGTAGCCAAGCTCGGCGAGCAGCGGCAGGGCGTCGAGCGGATCGACGTCGCCGATGCTGTTCGTGCTGAACCCGAGCCGCATGGCCGAAGGCTCCGTCAGGGGCTGCCGCGTCAGGTGGGGGGCACGAGCCGCCGGCCGAACAGAAAGAGCGGCAGCAGCATCAGTACCACGATCGCCCACCGCTCGCCGCAGAACGCGAGCACGAGCACGGCATCCAGCGTGATGATCGACATGATCGCATTCCCCACCGCCGCCCGCACGCGGCCCGGCGACGGATCGAGCACGCCGAGCAGGCCGCGGAGCAGGATCGACGTGCCGAGGATGCCCCAGAGCAAGAGCCAGTTCGACGCCGGGAGCGGAGATCCGGGGAGATTCTCGCCTGCCTGAACCGCAGGCCAGATGAACCGCGCGGCGATCGCGAGGCCAAGCCCCATGAGGGCGAGTCCGCCGAGCAACGTGGCGGCGCGGCTGCGGCCCGCCTCGTCGCGAGCGTAGAGCGTGAGGCCCGCGACGTAGACGGCCATCCCGAGCGGGATCGTCCACAGGGGGCCAATGACGCCGCCGGCCGCCGTCATCCCGAGCAGCCAGTTCAGACCGCGGCACGCGCCCATCACCAGCGGGCCCAGCGGCGTGGGCTTCGCATGGCGGTCATAGAGCCACACCCCTGCGGTGAGCCCGGCGCCGACGAGCGCCGGCCATGGCGAGCGGGCCACGACCGCGGTCGCGCAGGCCGCGGCCGAACCGGCGGCGAGCAACGCACTGCCCGCGAGGGCCGCCTGCCGCAGGCCGATCGCCCCGCTCGGCAGCGGCCGCTCGGGTCGCTCCACGCGGTCGAGTTCCACGTCGCACACGTCGTTGAGCACCATGCCCGCCGCATAGAAGCAGAGGCTCGCGACGACCGCCAGCCAGCAGGCGGCCGGCGGCCACTCGAGCGTGCGCAGCCCCGCGACGACGAGATAGCCGGCAAGCACGTCGGCCACGGCCGTCGCATGGTTGGGCAGCCGCAGGAGTCGCAGCCAGGCGAGCATGTCAGGCCAGCTCCACGCCGACAGTCGCGGCACAGGTGAGCAGGTGGGCCCGCGCGGCGCGGGCGGCGTCGTCGGGACGGTCGCGATACGGGTAGAGTTCGACCGTCACCCAGAGATCGGGCGTATGGGCGGCGATCGCCCGGAACACGCCCCCGAAGTCGATCGCCCCCTCGCCCGGCACGAGGTGGTGGTGCACCCGCGTGGCCGCGATGTCCTCGAAGTGGTAGTGCCGCGTGTGGGCCTTCATCCGCGGCACCCACTCGGCCGGATCCTCGCCCACGCAGTAGGCATGCCCGATGTCGAAGTTGAGCCCGAGCGACGGGTGGTTCACCCGCTCGGCGAACTCGAGGTATTGCCCGAACTTCTCGATCAAGAGGCCGGGCTCCGGCTCGATGAGGAGCGTCACGCCCACTGCGGCGGCCACGTCGAGCACCGGCATGATCTCTTCGTAGAAGATGTCGGTCGCCTGCTCGCGGGTCTGCCCCGGCTGGAGCTCACCACCGGGCTCGGTCGAGATCGCCGGCGCCCCGAGTTCCGCCGCCAGCCGCAACGCCCGCTTCGTGTGCTCGCGGCGGATGGCGCGGTAATGCGGATCGGGATCGGTCCAGCCCGGGTGCCAGTAGGGCTGCCGCGGATCGGCGACGGCGTTCATCATGAACGCGTTGATGTTGGAGATCGCCAGGCCGCTGCCGGCCAGCGCCCGCCGGATCGAGTCCTTCTGCACGCCGAGCAGGCCGGCCGGCCAGGCATGCGGCACGTCGGCCAAGAGCTCGATGCCCCGGTAGCCGAAGCCCGCGATCCGCGCGATCGCCTCCTCCACCGGCACGTCGAGATAGGCGTTGGAGCTGAAGGCGAGGCGGAGGGCCATGGAGCGATCCTCGAGCGAACCTGGAGGGATGCGGCGGAGAGTCCGAGGAGTGTAAGCAGGTGGCCCGGTCGCGGCTACGGCCAGAGCACGAGGCGGCGTTCCATCCACTCGCGCCGCAGGGGCAGCCGGTCGAGCTCGGTGTAGTACATGGCGGCCGGGTTGACGTTTCGCTCCTCCATGCGGGCCACGTGCCCCGCCACCGCGGCGGTGCGCAACAGCCGCGGCAGCAGGCCGCACCAGATCGCCGTGCCGGCGATCGCCGCCGCCCCAAGCCGCCACCACGGGGCAATGTTCATGGCCCGGCTCATGGCTCGGCTCATGGCTCGACCGCCTTCCTGAAGAGCCAGCCGAACGTGAGGGTCGCCATGCCGAGCGTGAGGGCGAGGTTCAGGAGCTGGCCGCCCACGTAGAGCACGAGCGGCCGACCGCTCGCGAGCGCCGGGGCCAACTCGCGGAAGTTGGTCTGCAGCCCCATGCACACGAAGCCGGCGCAGAACAGCCAGCCCCGCAGCCGCGACGTGAAGCCCAGCGTCGTGCCATCCACCCACAGGGCCGCCTCCGGCGAGCGGCTGAAGAGCCACGAGCAGACGATCGAGGCCGCGAGAAATCCGAGGATGAACTTCGGAAAGCGTCGCCAGGCCTCGGCCGCGAGCGAGCCCTCGCGGTGGTGGCGGTCGTGTTCCACCCAGCCGGCCCAGTAGACGGCCACGGCGAAGGCGATCACGCCGATCATCGAGTTCTGGATCATCTTCACGGTGGCGGCCACCTCGCCCGCCTCCTTGCCGAGCGCCTCGCCGGCGGCCACGACGGCCCCCGTGGCGTCGATCGTGCCTCCGATCCAGGCGCCCCCCACGATCGGGTCGAGCCCCAGCCAGGCGATGAGCGGCGGCATCGCCACCATCATCAGCACGGTGAAGAAGAGCGAGAGGCCGATCGCGAGCGAGAGTTCCTCCTTCTTCGCCCGGCAGGCCGCACCGGTCGCGATCGCCGCCGACACGCCGCACACCGACATGTCGGCCGACACGACCATGCAGAGCGACTTCGACGGAATCTTCAGGAGATGCACGCCGGCCCAATAGGTGGCCACGAGCACGATCGGCGTGACGATCCACGAAGTCATCACGCCCGGCAGGCCGAGTTCGAGCAGTCGGCTGAAGAGCACCTCGGCCCCGAAGATCACGAGGCCGGTCTTGATGAGAAACTCGCCGGCCAGCGCCCGCCCGAGCCAGGCCGGCACGCCCACGAGGTTGCCGATGACGAGGCCCACGGCGAGCGCCCAGAGCGGATACTCGAGGTTGTAGTAATGGATGACCTTCTGGGCGCCGAGCAGGTAGGCCGTGCAGGCGAGCGCGGCCAGCACGACCGTGCCTGGAAGGCTCCCGCGGAGCGACCGCCCACCGAGGGCCGCGCCGGCCATTCCCACGAGCACGACCCAGCCCATGCCGAGGAGCACGGGCACCGCCACGCTCCGCCCCTTCTTGTCGCGGAGGGCCTCGAGCGGCGAGTCGGCCCAGGTCTGCGGTTTGTCGATCGTGGCCGAAAGCGGCGTCGGCCAACCCTTCGGATGGGCGGCTCGGCTGGCCGGCTCGTTCGCCGGTCGGGCCGTCCACGTGACGGCCAGTGCCACCGCGACGATCACGAGACCGATCAGAGTGGCCGCAGTGTCTTCGTGCCAGGGCGTGCGCATCGATTCCTTTCAGCTAGAGGCGCTGCGATAGCGGGCGAGCGCCCGCTGAAACACGATCCGCGAGATCACGAGGGCGGCGGCCGCGGCCGCCACGGCACCGGCGACGGGCCACCAGGCCTCGCCGACGAGCGGCTGGGCGATCACGCGGGCCGGCACGTTCACGACGAGCAGGATCGGGATCACGAACGTGCAGAGCGCGCGGAGCGGGCCACCCCACGGGCCGGAATAGATTTCGGCGGGATAGCGGGAGAAGTTCGTCAGATAGAACCAGAAGTCGTAGAGGCTCTGGTTGCGGCCCATGAGGATCGTGGCGGCAGCGAGCATGATCACGAGGGCGTAGAGGATCGCCACGCCGCAGACGATGAGCAGCGGATAGAGCAGCCAGGCGACTGGCGGCGGGGCGTGGTCCATGCGGGAGAGCGCCCAGGCGAGGATGCCGCAGCCCACGATCCCGTTGGCGAACGACGAGAAGTCGACGCGGTGCATCGAGAGCAGAAACTGGGCGTCGAGCGGCCGCACGAGCACGGCGTCGAGGCCGCCCGTGCGGACCATCTCCGTGAGCTCCTCCGCGCTCGGCATGAAGAGCGCCTGCACGATCGAGTTGATGATCAGCCCGGTGGCCACGAACGCGAAGAACGGCTCCCGCGACCAGCCGGTTCCCTTCCCGATCTCCGGGGTGAACTGGAAGACGAGCAGGTAGAACGCGAGGTTCATCGACATCCACCCCAGGCTCGTCACGCACTCCAGCAGAAAATTCGCCCGGAACGTCATGTCCCGCACGAGACACGCCCGCGCGAACGTGCCGAAGATCGACAGGTAACGGCCCATCGTCAGCCTCCGTAGGCCGAGTAGCGCCGCGTGCCCCGCCACCAGACGATCCGGCAGGCCACCGCCATCACCACCACCCAGCCCGCCTCGATCGCGAGCGACCGCGTGAGTTCCGCGCCCTGCACCTTCCCGAGCCACACGGCGGCGGGAAAGTAGGCCGTGTATTCGAACGGCAGCCAGCGGACCACGTCGGCCACGTCGATGCCCGCGATGCCCGTCGGAATGCCGGCCAGCATGTCGATCGGGAACATGTGGCCCGAAAGCAGATACTGCACGAGCATGTAGGCGAACACGATGCTCGACACCTCGAGCACCCAGAAGCCGAGCATGCCGAGCGTGGCCTCCATGAAGAAGCCGAGCAG
>CAZXIG010000090.1:0-10715 GCA_964640405.1 uncultured Candidatus Kuenenia sp. | reverse complement strand
GCGCCTGGGGGCTTTCATGAGACAGGGGTGCCGCACGCATGCCCGGCGCGGATGCGGCGGGCGGTGGCGTCGAGCGCGCGGAGTTGGCGTTCACACTCTTCCGCGAGCGTCTTCTCATCCATTGCCGCCACCTGCTCCGCCGTGATCACCTTCCCGAACTCCAACCGTACCCGGCCCGGCCGCGGGAAGAGCCGATGCCGCGGCCAGCACTCGAACGCCCCCACGATCGCCACCGGCGCGATCGGCACCTGCGCCCGCTTCGCGAGCAGCGCGAACCCGGCCTTCAGTTCACCCATCCGGCCGTCCGCCGTGCGGGTGCCCTCCGGAAACACGATCACGGCCGCCCCGCGCTTGAGCCGGTCGATCACCAGCTTCATCGCCTTCACCGCCGACGTGTTGCGGTCGATCGGCACCGCGTCGAGCGCCGTGATGATGAACCCGAAGGGCTTGAACGTGTAGAGCGAGCTGCGGGCGAGACTCGAGAGCCGCCGGTCGGTGGCCAGCCCGAGGAGCAGCGGATCGAGATGGCTCTGGTGCGTCGAGAGCACGAGCAGCCCCCCCGTCTGCGGCCACGGCTCGGCGAACCGCGTCCGCACCCCGAACATCGACACGCCGAGCGTGCGCGAGAGCAGCCACAGCACCGAGTAGAGCCAGCGGCCGAACGTCGAGTGGCCACCACCCGGCCGCGTGGGCGCCTCCGCCGCGTCGGACTCGAGCGGCGCGGCGGTCATGATCGCCCCCCCTGCCCGAGCCGCGCGTCGATCAACGCCACGATCCGGCTCACCACCTGCTCCCGCGACATGCCGTCGGTCTCGAGGAGCACCGCATCGTCGGCCGGTCGCATCGCTCCCACGGGCCGCGTGCGATCGCCTTCATCTCGCCGCGTCTGGGCCGCCTGCACCTCCGCGAGCGACGCCTGGCGTCCGCGATCGAGTTCCTCCTGCACGCGACGGCGGGCCCGCTCCTCGGCCGACGCCGTGAGGAACACCTTCACGTCGGCATCGGGGAACACCTCGGAGCCCTGATCGCGACCTTCGGTGATCACGTCGAGCCCCTCGGCCATCCGCCGCTGCACCCGCTTCATCGCGATCCGCACGTCGGGGGCGTCGGCGACCGCCCGCGTGGCCTGCGTGATCCGCTCCGTGCGGATCTCCGCCGACACGTCGCGGCCATCGGCCAGCACCCGCCCGTCGCGAAACTCGATCACCGTCCGCTCCACGAGCTCCGCGACCCGGGCGGAATCCTCGAGCGGAATGCCCTGATCGAGGGCCATGAGCGTGATCGAGCGATACATCGCCCCGGTGTCGAGATAGCACCAGCCCAGCCGCGCGGCGACCGCGCGGGCCGCCGAACTCTTTCCCGCACCGGCCGGCCCGTCGAGCGTGACGATCATGTTCCGAATTCCAGGTCGAGTTGCATCCATTCGTATCGCCGCAGGAACACTACGACGGTTCGGCCTTCGATCGCAACCGTGACGTCGTCGCGCGGCTCGCCGCGAAGATCGACGGCCGTGGCGCGGGCCACCGGCACGCCCCACTCGATTCGAACGTTTCCGGTCCGGCCGGCCGACTCGACGAGCCCGATCCGCGCCCGCGCCACCCCGTCCGCGGCCGGCCCGGCCGCATCGTGCACGACCCGCACGTTCGGCGGCACCAGCACGGCCGGCGGCCCGAGCGGCGCGTCGGCGAGCAGCTCGAGGGCCAGATCCCAGGGCCGCTCGAGGCCGAGGCCCACCGCCAGCCGCCGCCGCACGGCCGTGGCCGGGGTGGCCCCCGAGGCCGTGAGGATCGAGTCGAGCACGTGCGGGCTCGAGAGCATGTGCCACGGCAGGCCGCCGGTGAGGATCGCCACGGCGTCGCGGTCGTCGCTCGCCGCGGCCCGCAGCCCGCCGCCGCCACGCAGCTCGATGAAATGCGGCGCGGTGAACCGCGCTCGTTCCGTGACGATCGACTGGCCGTGGAGACTGCGGCGGACCTCCACCGACTCGTTCTCGTTCCAGGCGAACCGGCAGCAGGCGTGCGACTCGAAGAGCGGGCCGGTGAACGGGGCTGCCGGCACCACCTCGACGTCGAGCACCGCCAGCGGCAGTCCCGCGACGAGCGTCATCTCCTGCCGGAACGTGCCCGCCTCACGATCGCCTTCCGCGAGCAGCCGCCCCGTGCTGACGAGCCCCTCGGAGCCGATGGCCGTACGGCCCCGGTCGATCCTCTCGGCCTGCATCCGCGTGATGGCATCTCCGGCGGTGCGGAAGGCGAGCTGCTGCGAGAGCCTGTTGCCGCGGTCGCTGGGCCGCCGGAGCGAGAGCATGCCCCCGGTGGACGCATGCGCCTCCAGCCGCACGAGACCATTGTCGAGCACGCGATCGGCAGCCTGGCGGGCCGCCCCGCCGAACCAGCCGCCACCCCGCGCCCACCAGCTCTCCGCATTCGCCGGCCGCGACGGCACGGACCGCCGGGCCACCAGCGGCGCCGCCGCCAGCAGCGGCACGAGCGCCCCGCGAGCCGCGACGGCGGCGCCGGCTGCCTGCTTCACGCGATCGACCGAGCGATCGATCGCGGCGGCGGCCTCGGACCCAGGAGGACTCAGCGGGGCGAACGCATCGGGCTCGAACGACGCGGGCGTGCCCGAGCCCGCCGTGCGGGTGAACAGCTCGGCGGGCGTGACGAACGTGCCCAGCGCCGTCGTCCACTTGCCGATGCGGCGGAGCAGCGCATGCCACGGCCCCGCCGTGCCGGCGTGATGGGCGAAGGCGATCACCGCGACGTGATCGTGGTCGAGCGCGTCGCCGATGCGTTCCGGAAGCTCGAGGATCGAGCGGGCCGAACGGGCGTCGAGCGGCGGGCGGGCCACGGCCTCGATGCAGCCGCCCCCCGTGCCCTCCCAGCGGATCCGGCCCGTGCCGGGGTCGGGCAGAGCTGATCCGTCGAACTGGTTCCAGATCGCGGAATCGATGCCGAGGCCGTGCAGCAGCTGCGGCAGGATCGCCGACGAGCCTCCGGCGTAGCGGGCGAACGTGGCCGGCGCGGCGCCGAGATGCTCGTGGCAGGTCGCGATCCCCGCGGCGAGCCAGGCTCGCAGCTCTTCGGGCAGCCGGTCATCGAGCGGCTCTTCGTCGGGCGCTCCGCCGCAGATCGAGACGGTGCCGGCGGCGACACGCTCACGCAGCGCCGCGAGGTTGGGTGCGTGATCGCGGGCGAGCCGCGCGATCAGCGCCGACGACGTCACGATCCCGAACGGCACCGGGCTCTCGAGTTCCGCCGCGAGCGGCCGCCCGAGCGTCGAAGCGGCGAGCAGCACGAGATCGAGCAGCCAGAAATCGACCGGGTAGTAGCGGGCCCGCCAGCCTTCGAGCCAGCCGAAACATTCCTGGAGGCCGGCCCGCACGTCGTCGTCGCGGCCTTCGACGGCTGCCCGGGCGGCCGCCACGACCGCCGGGCCGAAGCCGCCGGAGTCGAGGTCGGTGCTCGACCGCATCCGCCGCGCGAGCAGTTCCGACAACAGCACGCCGAGGCCGAGGGCGCGAAAGTCGTCCTCCCAGCCGCTGCCAGGCAGCCGGCCGTCGGCCCCCGGCTCCGCTTCGACTGCCGCTGCCGCAGCCGCGACCACCGCGGCCCGATCCGCGACGCCGCGGACCCAGCGGGAGTCGCCGGCGGAAGAGGCGTCGAACTGGGCCGCGAACCGGTCGTCGCAGAAGGCCGGCACGATCCCCACGACAGGCATGTCGGTGGGGGGCGGCAGGTCGACGCTCGCCCACACGGGCATCTCGCCGGCCCCGGCGATCACGGCCGGATGCCAGGCCGCCGTCCAGGCCGCGAGCAGCTCGTCGGCCTCATGCTCATCGAGCCAGTAGGGGAAGTCGTCGAGCGTGTGGCAGGGGAGGAAGACGGTGGGGCGCAGAGGAGACTGTGCGGGGCTGCGCTCGGCGTGCATGTCTCCAGTGTAATTCACGGACGACGCCCTGCGGCTGGCTGCCGCGGCCCGTTTGACACCCCCGATCCGGCGTTCGTAAATTGCGTGTTGGAGGCGGGTTTCTCCGCTCCACCGCTTCTCGCGCCGCATCGACGATCCTTCTGGAATCCCACCCCGCATGGCCCGCAGTCCTTTCACGTGGGGGATCGATATCGGCAAGTGCGGGCTGAAGGCCATCCGCGGCCGGCTCTCCTCCACCGATCCGGGAAAGTTCGTCGCCGAGGGATTCGACTACATCGAATACCCGATGATCCTCACCCAGCCCGAGGCCGATGCCACGGAGCTGGTGCGGGCGGCCCTCGAGGAATTCACGAGCCGCAACGATCTCCGCGGCGACCGCGTGGCCCTCTCCGTGCCCGGGCAGCTGGGGCTCACGAAGTTCATCAAGCTGCCGCCGATCGAGGCCAAGAAGATCCCGGACATCGTCAAGTACGAGGCCCGTCAGCAGATTCCCTTCCCGATGGAACAGGTGGTCTGGGACTGGCAGCGGCTGGCCGGCGGGATGGAGGAGAGCGGGTTCGTCATCGACGCCGAGGTGGCCCTCTTCGCCATCAAGCGGGAACAGGTCTACAAGGCCCTCGCCCCGCTCGATGCCGCCGGTGTGGCGATCGACGTCTTGCAGCTGTCGCCGATCGCGCTGGCCAACATGGTGATGTTCGACCAGCTCGCGGCGCCGCCCGCCGATCCCGAGCAGCCTCGGCCGTCGATCGCGCTCGTGTCGATCGGCGTCGACACCACCGACCTCGTGATCACCAACGGCCTGCGCATCTGGCAGCGGAGCATGCCGATCGGCGGCAGCTCGTTCACCAAGGCGCTGGTGAAGGACTTGAAGCTCACCTTCGCCAAGGCGGAGCACCTGAAGCGCAACGCCGTGCGGGCCGAAGATCCCAAGGCCGTCTTCAAGTCCATGCGGCCGGTGTTCAACGAGTTCGCCGCCGAGCTGCAGAGGTCGCTCAACTATTTCACCGGCGCCGACCGCACCGCCACGATCGGCAAGGTGCTGCTGCTCGGCAACGCCGCCCGGCTCCGCGGCCTCTCCGATTTCGTGGGCCAGCAGCTGAAGCTCGACGTGCAGCGGCTGGAGAAGTTCGAGGCGATGGAAGGGGCCGACGTGCTCGCCGCCCCCGCCTTCAAGGAGAACCGGCTCGCCTTCGGCACCGCCTACGGCCTCGCCCTGCAGGCGGCCGGCGGCGGCCAGATGAACACCAACCTGATGCCGCGGGAGATCATCCGCGACCGCATCATCGAGCAGAAGCGGCCGTGGGCCGTCGGCGGACTCGTGGGGCTGCTCGCGGCGGGGCTCGTGAGCTTCACGGGCCTCTTCTTCGCCTGGAAGACCTACGCCGATCCGGGATATGCCGGCGCCTTCGCGGCCGCGGAAGCCGCCCAGCGGCGGTCGCAGACGGAGACCGCGGCGGTCGAAGAGGCGAAGCAGAAGCGGCAGGCGGCGATCGACCAGCAGCACTCGCTCCTCAAGGTGCAGGATCGCCGGTTCCAGACGCTCGACATGCTGCGGGCCGTCGAATCACTCCTGCCGCAGGACGAGGCGGGAGAGGTGCCCGAGAATCCGGCCGATCGACGGGAGATCCACGTCGAGAGCATCGACTGCCAATACTTCCCCGATCTCGCGACCTGGTTCGCCGGCGTGAAAAAGCAGTGGCACGAGACGCATCCCGTGTCGCCGGCCGCAGCGGCTCCGGCCGATGCGGCAGCAGCGCCCGAAGGCGAGGCCCCGCCCCCGGCCGCCGACGCCCCGGCGGAGCCCGCCGCCGAAGGCCAGCCGGCCGCGGCTGCGGTCGACGGCCCCAAGGGCCCCGGCTGGGTGATCCAGATCGTTGGCCACCACTATCACAACGAAGACCGCCACAAGCCCGATGAAGGGGAGCAGTTCGTGCGTTCGACGCTCGTGAAGAACCTGCTCGGCGAAGCAGATCCGGTGCTCGTGTCGGCAGGGCCTCTGGCGGGCCAGCGGGTGCCGCCGGCAGACATCGGGATCGGGTATCCGGTGATCGTCGAATCGTCGCCGATCCGACCCGAGCAGGTGCCGCGGCTCCGGCCGACGGGCGGGTCGGGGGATGCCGCCGCGCCGGGGCAGCCCGGCGGCCCGGCCGTGCCGATGGTCGAACTCAACCGCTACAACTTCACCCTGCAGTTCGCCTGGCAGCCGGTCGTGCCCGGCAAGAAGCCGGCTCCGCCCGCCGCCGAGCCCGCGCCCCCCGTCGAGTGACGTAGACCGCCCCCGAACCCCGGCCCCTTCGAGCCCTGGCATGGAAATCCCAGAGAACGTGCGGCAGACGCTGGCCGTCGTCGCCAAATACCACTTTTGGATTCTGGCAACGCTGGTGCCGGCCATCGCGCTGCCGGTGCTCTGGATGGGCAACGGCGGCCTCACGGCGAAGATCGGGCAGCAACGGCAGAAGATCCAATCGACGCTGGGGCAGATCAGCAGCGTGACCGGCGTGAGCCCGCACCCGAACGCCGAGTGGGCGAAGGTGATCGACGCCGAGACGACGAAAATCTCCGACGAGACGCTTGCCGAATGGCAGCAACTCTGGGACGGCCAGGCGACGCTGCGGACGTGGCCCGCGGACCTCGGCGACGACTTTCTGCCGGCGGTGGCCTCGCTCGCGCCGGGCGGACGGCTGGAGCGGAAGTTTCTGCTTCGGTATCAGAAGCTGGTGCCGCGATTCGCCCGGGCACTGCCGGGCAGGATGGGAGTCAAGGACGAGATGGTGGAAGCCGCTGCGGCGCCGGGGCAGCCGGCGGCACCGCAGGCCGACGTTCGCGGGCGCATGCCCGTAGCCGCGTTCGAGACGACCTGGAACGCGGCCGATCAGAAGAAGCTCTATGAATCGTTCGTCTGGGACGTGCCGCCGACCACGACGCAGGTACTCGTGGCACAGGAGGAACTCTGGGTGTACGGCGCTCTCTGCGACCTGCTCGGGCAATTCAACGGGCGCAAGAAGCAACAGGGGAGTCGGGAACTGCCGATCGCGTCGATCGACGAACTGGCGGTGGGCTATCGGGCGGCCGAGTCGGCCATGGCCGCCGCCGACACGAAGCGAATCGTGATCCCGGCCGGCGGTCAACCGGTGGCCGAAGGGGGGCCGGTCGATGCGGATGGGTTCGCGATCGCGCCCGCGGGCGGTGAGTCCCCGCCGGCCGAGGATCCGGCAGCTGCGGGGGGCGAGGGGGCCGTGAACCCGCGTTTCCAAAAGGATGGCAAGTCCTCGGATGAAACCGCCTATCGCAACTTGATCTACGTCGATTTCAACGGCAAGCCGCTGACGGCGGCGCAGCTGGCCACCGTGCCCGATGCGAAGATGCTGCACCTCGTGCCGTTCGTGTTCAAGGGCGTGGTCGACCAACGCGAACTCGACGCGCTGCTCGTGGCGCTCGGCTCGGCGAGCCTGCCGATCGACGTGCGGGAGGTGCGGATCAATCCGGGGGCGGGTGGTGCCCCGGCGTCGACCGGACAGCCAGGGTCTGCCAGTACATTGCAGACGCGGCGGTATGACGTGCGAGTCGAAGTGCGGGGCACGGTGGCGCTCGCCACGCCCCCCGACAAGGCTGCGATCGGAGCGGCGGCAGCGCCGGTGCCGGCGGAGGATGGGGCATGAAGCGACCCTCGATCTCGTTCAACAAGGACGCCCTGCTCGACTTCCTGCTCCGACACTGCGAAAAGTTCGTGGTCGGCCTGCTCGGCCTCGGCGCCTTGTGGCTCGCCTGGGGCGGCATCAACTCGCTGCGACTGGAATCGGTGCGGCCCAACCAGTTGCCCTCCGCGATCCAGTCGGGCGCGACGCAGGCCAATACGCATATCGGGGCCGTGGCCGAATTGCCTGCCGATGCTCTCCCGCCGCATCCCTCGCTGACCGCCGAGATCGACGGCTGGCGAAACGTGAAGCCCGAGGAGGCCCGAGGGCTCGCGATCCTCGACAAGCCGCTCTTCGAAGACCTGGCAGGGCGGCCGAAGCCTGCCGCCCTCACGCTGGAAGACCTGCGGGCCCTGGCCGGGATCGCCGTGCTGGAGGTGAAGCCGGCCGCCGCCCCCGCCGACGGCCGGGGCGTGAGGCCGCCCCGCGGCGGGCGTCCGCCACAGCCCGAACAGCCCGCAGCCGAGCAGCCGCCGCAGGAGCCGATCGGCCAGCCGGGCAAGGTCGTGCCCTACGTGATCGTGACCGGTCTGATTCCGGCCGCGAAGCAGCAGGCCGAGTTCGACCAGAAGTTCGCCGAGGTGGGCTTTCGCGATCCGAAGCTCGACACGCCCGTGTGGACCGACTTCGAGATCGAGCGGTCGGTGGTCGAGGCCGGCAAGGAGGCCTGGCAGAAGCTCGATCAGGCGGCCGTGCTCAAGTTCAGGATCGGCCAGTGGGCGGCGGCGGACGCCAATCGCGTGCCAGCCGCCTTTCAGCTTGCCGCCGACCAGGACGGCCGCGATCGCAGGGCCACGCCGTTCGGCTTCTGCGGCCTGCTGCCCACGCGGATCGACGAGCCCTGGGGGCCGGAACAGTTTCATCCGCTCGTGCTCGAAGCGATCCGCAAAGAACTGGCGACGGCTGCGCCCGGGCAGCCGGCGGCGGTCGAACAGCAGCAGCCGCCCCCGGGGTTCGTCGAAGGGGGCGAGGGGCCGGCGGCGTTGACGCCGCCGCCGACGGAGCAGCAGCTTGCGGCCGGCGGCCCGCTCCCGCCTGGTGCAGAGCAGCCACAGAGCCCGCCGGAGCGGATGTTTCGCTTCATCGACACCTCGGTGGAGCCGGGCAAGGCCTATCGCTACCGCGTGCGGCTGAAGGTGCGGAACCCGAACTTCGGCCTCGATCCACAGTTGCTCGCCGAGCCCGGGTTGGCGGCCGATCAGCAGCTGGCCTCCCCGCCAAGCGATGCCACCGCGCCGGTGCGGGTGCCCGACCCGATCGCGATGCTGGCAGGCTCTCTCGACGACGAGGACGTGAAGCGGCTCAAGCTCAAGCCGGGCATGTTCGAGCTGCTCGTGATGGCCCCCTCGGCGAAGACCGGCAACTATTCGCTGCGGAGCGTGGTGACGGAGATCGGCGGGATGGCGAACGTGGATGAGTCAGCCAACAAGCCCAATGAACAGCGGTCGAAGGGGGAGAAAACCACGACCAATCGCGTGCTCCTCGACGTGATGGGGCAGCAGGCCGACCCCGCGGCTCTCACGCCGACCCGCGGCGGCCGCCAGTCGAAGCCACAGGCGGCGGGACCGGCGGAGCCGCTGGAGATGATCTTCATGAAGCCGAACGGGAGTCTGGAGTTCGTGTCGGCTGCGGAGTCGGCGGCAAAGATCGCCCGCTACCGCGACACGCTCTATCCGCCTGAAGCCGCGCCGACCGACGCCCCCCCCGGCGCGACGCCGTTCGATGGCGGCGGCTTCAATCCCTTCCCGACGCAGCCGCCGAGGTAGCCCGCACCATGTTCGTTCGTCGCTCATCGATCGTGGCCGCTCTCTGCGGCAGCCTCGTCGTCGCCGTGGCCGGCGGTGCGATCGAGGCCCGCGGCCAGGCCGCCGACGCCCCCGCCGACTGGACGCAACTCGAGCGTTCGCAGCAACTCACGGATTACCGGCTGGCGCTCCGCGAAGGGGGCTTCGACGAGGCCTCGAAAAAATTTCTCACGACGATGGCCCTGCCTCAGCTGGGACTGCAGGCCAACCGGGGTTCGATCGAACGAGTGCGGCGGCGGATGCGGGAACTGCTCTGCGGCGATGCGGCCTCCGATCCGAAGGCGGTCGATGCCGCCCTGCAGACAATCTCCGAATTCACGACGGCTGCCGCCCGCAACGAGCGGGTCGAGCCCGTCGTGCGGATCAACGCGCTGCTGTTGCTGGGCGAGCTGAAGGGCAAGGATGGGAAACCCTGGCCCGCCGCGGCCGCGCCGCTGGCGGCGGCGGTGGCTGACCCCAAGCTGCCGTTGCCGCTGAAGATCGTCGCCGCCCAGGGGCTCGACCGGCAGGTCGAGGCCGCCGGTCCGGCGGCCGGTCCGACGGTGGGCCCCGTGCTCGTGAAGCTGCTCGCAGGGCTGCCGGAGGTGAAGGACCGGACGGCCGCCGACTGGCTCACCGCCCGGGCGCTCGCGATGCTCGCCGACCTCGGCACGGCCGCTCCGCCGGAGGCCGCTCCGCTGGCGCTGGCAATCCTCGAGGATGCCTCCCGCACCACGACGATCCGCGCCCGTGCGGCCGCCGCGCTGGCCGCCACCGGCGCAAAGGCCCCGGGCATCGATCAGGCCAAGGCCGTGGCGGCCTGCCGCGCGACCGCGCGGGCCGCGCTCGAGGCGGAGAAGGCGAACGGTGAACGAAGGCGGGAGCTGGGCCTGCTCGGCTCGACCGCCGCGCAACCCGGACAGCCGGGCTTCGGCGGACCGCCTCCCGGCGTCGCCGGCGAGGCCGGTGCGGTTTCGGCGGTGCCCGAAGCCGCCTGCCGCCGCGTGGCCTGGGAACTCATGACGTTCGCGCGGGCCTTGGGGGGCGCAGACGGCAAGCAGGGCATCTCCGCCTTCCGCGGCCCGCAGCAGCAGGCGGCCCAGGAACTGGCGGCCACGCTGCGTGAAGCGGCCACGATGATCGATGCCACGCCCGACGAGACCTCGATCCTCGATGCGTTGGCGATACTGACCGGCGGCCCGGCGCCGGCCCCGCGCGAAGCCCCCGCAGCGGTGGGCGAAGCCGCCCCGGCCCCCGACGCATCCGAGCCGGCCGTGAACCCGTTCGGCCAGTAAGGCGCGGCATT
>CAZXIG010000089.1:0-10787 GCA_964640405.1 uncultured Candidatus Kuenenia sp. | reverse complement strand
TCCGCAGCACACCGCATTCGCCGACGACCGCGAGGCCGCCCGCTGGTGGCTCGACAACGTCTACGCCGGTGATGACGCCGTCCAGCTCACGCCGCGGGCCGTCGTCACCGGGATGCTGATCGGCGGCGTGATGTCGATCTCGAACCTCTACGTGGGGCTCAAGACCGGCTGGGGGCTCGGCGTCACGATCACGGCCTGCATCATCGCCTACGCCGTCTTCAAGTTCCTCGAGCCGCTCGTGCCGGGCTGGCGGGAGCGGCCCTTCGGCGTGCTCGAGAACTACACGATGTCGAGCGCGGCGAGCGCCGCCGGCTACATGTCGAGCGCCGGCCTCGTGTCGGCGATCCCGGCCCTCACGCTCACGACCGGCCGGCTGCTGACCGGCTGGGAGATCGGCCTCTGGATCGGCGCCGTGTCGCTGCTCGGCGTCTGCCTGGCGATCCCGCTCAAGCGGCAGCTGATCAACGTCGACCAGCTCCCCTTTCCCTCGGGCATCGCCACCGCCGAGACGCTCCGCAGCCTCCACGAGGGCTCGGCCGCCGCGGTGGCCAAGGGCCGATCGCTCTTCATGGCGGCGGTCGGCGGCGCGGCCGTGGCCGTCTGGCGGGACCTCGTGCCGCAGTTCAAATGGATCGCCGGCTGGGCGTTTCCCGCGGAGATTCCCTTCCTCCCCACGGCGGCGGCCCGCGAGTGGCTCGCGAAATACACGCTCGGCTTCGAGGGCTCGCTCATCATGGTGGCGGCCGGCGCGATCATGGGGATGCGGGTGGCGGCGTCGATGCTCGTCGGCTCGCTCGTCTTCTACGGGATTCTCGCCCCGGTCCTCATCGAGCGTGGCATCGCCCAGCCGGGCTATCGCGGGATCGCGTCGTGGGTGCTCTGGCCGGCGACGGCGATGATGGTGACGTCGGGGCTGCTCTCGTTCGCCTTCAAATGGCGGACGGTGCTGCGGGCCTTCAGCGGGCTCGGCGCTCTCGTCGGCGGCAAGCGAGTCGCGGCCGATGACGACCCGCTCGCCCACGTCGAGGTGCCCGGCTCCTGGTTCGCGGCGGGCACGCTCCTGTTCGGCGCCGCCTGCGTCGTGCTCGGCCACCTGCTCTTCGGCATCTCTTGGTGGATGGGCATCCTCGCGGTGCTCGTCACGTTCCTGCTCTCGATCGTCGCCGCCCGCGCCACCGGCGAGACCGACATCACCCCGATCGGGGCCATGGGGAAGATCACCCAGCTGGTTTACGGCGGCATCGCTCCGGGCGACGTCACCACGAACCTCATGACCGCCTCGATCACCTCGGGCGCCGCCTCCCATGCCGCCGACCTGCTCACCGATCTCAAGAGCGGCTACCTGCTCGGCGGCAATCCGCGGAAGCAGACGATCTCGCAATTCTTCGGCGTGCTCGCCGGCACGATCGTCTCGGTGCCCGCCTACCTGTTCGTGGTGCAGTCCGACCCGTCGCGGCTCGGCTCCGAGGCCCTGCCCGCCCCGTCGGCCAAGATCTGGGAGAGCGTGGCCCGCCTGCTCGCCCAAGGCGTCGGCGCCCTGCCCGAATACGCCGTCGAGGCCATCATCGTGGGCGCGGCGATCGGCGCGGCCCTCACGCTCCTCGAGGAATTCGGCCCGGCGAGCTGGAAGCCGTGGCTGCCGTCCACCACCGGCCTCGGCATCGCCGGGGTGATCCCGGCCTTCAACGCCGTCTCGATGTTCGCAGGCGCCCTGCTGGCCTGGCTGTTCGCGAAGGCGGCGCCGAAGGCCGCCGAGGATTACACCGTGCCCGTGTCCAGCGGCCTGATCGCGGGCGAGTCGCTGATGGGCGTGGGCATCATCCTCGCCATCGAGCTCGCGAAGGCGTTCGCTTCATAAAAGCCCCCAGGCGCAAGCCGGGGGATCGGGCTGCACGTCGATCCCCGGGCTTCCGCCCGGGGCTTCTTGGGGACGGAGCCCCTTGCTTATACAAGCCCCCAGGCGCGAGCCGGGGGATGATGCGGGTAGCTTCGGGATGGATGCCACATTATCCCCCTGCTTGCGCATGGGGGCTTGTATGTGCGCCGCATTGATCCCCCTGCTCGCGCATGGGGGCTTTTATGGCCGCGTGCGGAGCGTGGCGAATGCGGCGCCGGCGGCGTCCTTGGCGGAGACGAGCGGAGGCTCGGTCAGGCCCCAGTCGATCGCGAGATCGGGGTCGTCCCAGCGGATGCACCGCTCGTGCTCCGGGAACCAGTAGTCGGTCGTCTTGTAGAGAAAGTCCGCCGACTCGCTCCGCACCAAGAAGCCGTGGGCCAGCCCCGGCGGAATCCAGAGCTGACGCTTGTTGTCCGCCGACAGTTCCACGCCCACCCAGCGGCCGAACGTGGGCGATTCCGGCCGGATATCGACCGCCACGTCGAACACGCTCCCCGCCACGACCCGCACGAGCTTTCCCTGCGGCCGCTCGACCTGGTAGTGCAGGCCGCGGAGCACGTTGCGGCTGCTGCGGCTGTGGTTGTCCTGCACGAAGGTCACCGTCCCGCCGACGGCCGCGTCGAACGCCCGCTGGTTGAAGCTCTCGAAGAAGAAGCCGCGGGCGTCGCCGAAGACCTTCGGGTCGAGGATGAGGACGCCTTCGATAGGAGTGTGAGTCATTGTCATCGGAACTGTTGCAGACAAGAGAGCCGATTCGCCCAAGCCAGGCGACACGGCGGTACAAGTCTCGTCGCGGTGGGCCGCGGCGGCCCAATGCTCCTCGAGCTCGCACCGACCGCGTCGCCTTCCTCAGCTGGGAAGGGCGGATGGAAAGCCTTCACGTTGGTTAGTAGATGTTGTCCTGCATGAGGGCGAGGAGGTATTCGCCGTAGCCGCTCTTGCGGAAGGGTTCGGCGAGGGCTGCGAGGCGGGCGGCGTCGATCCAGCCGTTCCGCCAGGCGATCTCCTCCGGACAGCAGATCTTGAGCCCCTGCCGCTTCTCGAGCGACTGGATGAACTGGCCGGCCTCGATGAGGCTGTCGTGGGTGCCGGTGTCGAGCCAGGCGTCGCCGCGGCCGAGGATCTCGACCGTCAGCTCGCCGCGTTCGAGATAGGTGCGGTTCACGTCGGTGATCTCGAGCTCGCCGCGGTGCGAGGGCTTCACGGCACGGGCGATGTCGACCACCTGTTCGTCGTAGAAATAGAGGCCCGTGACCGCGTAGCGGCTCCGCGGCGCCTTCGGCTTCTCCTCGATGCTCTTCGCCCGCCCCTCGCGGTCGAACTCGACCACGCCGTACCGCTCCGGGTCGGCGACGGGGTAGGCGAAGACACTCGCGCCGCGAGACCGCGCCCGGGCCGCGGCGAGCCGCTCGACGAGGCCGTGGCCGTAGAAGATGTTGTCGCCGAGCACCAGCACCGACGGCCGGCCCGCCACGAAGTCGGCTCCGATGATGAAGGCCTGGGCGAGCCCCTCGGGCTTGGGCTGCACGGCGTAGGAGAGGCTCATGCCCCACTGGCTGCCGTCGCCGAGCAGGCCGCTGAACCGTGGCGTGTCCTGGGGCGTGGAGATGACGAGGATCTCCCGCACGCCCGCCAGCATGAGCGCGCTGAGCGGGTAGTAGATCATCGGCTTGTCGTAGACCGGCAGCAGCTGTTTCGAGACCGCCAGCGTCGCGGGATGCAGCCGCGTGCCGGAACCTCCGGCGAGGATGATGCCCCTGCGGGCGATGGTGTTGTCAGACATGGTCATGCTCCCTTTGCGTCACTCTCAGCCGGCCACGACGCGGCGGAGGGTCTCGGCCACGGCGTCCACCTGTGCGAGGTCGATCCATTCATCGGCCGTGTGGGCCTGCTCGATCGAGCCCGGGCCGAACACCACCGCCGGCACCCCCGCCGCCGAGTAAATGCTCGCGTTGGTGCCGTACCGAGCCGCCACGCGTCGACCGGCATAGCCCTGCCCGCTGGCCGCCGCTTCGAGGCGGTCGATCCACGGGGCCGCCGCCGTCGAACGGCTCTCGTCGGGCAGACCGGCACTTTCGAGAAACGGCGGCTCGTGCTCCACCCTCGCCCCGCCACAGGCCGCCGCGATCCGCCCGATCACCTCGTCGCGGGCCGCCTGCGGCGACTCGCCCGGGAGGAGCCGCCGGTCGATCTCGAGCAACACGAGCTCGGGCACGAGGTTGACCCCGCTCCCCCCACGGACCGTGCCGAGATTGAGCGTCGGGGGACCGCACGGATGATCGGCATGCCGCGTGAGCAGTTCGGCCGCCAGCGTTTCGAGTGCCAGGATCGCGCGACCGGCATGATAGATGGCGTTCTCTCCGCGTTCCGGAAACGCACTGTGGCAGGAGCGGCCGCGAATCCGCACCCGCCACCGCACCGCGCCCTTGTGCTGCACCACGAGATCCAGACCGGTGGGCTCGGCGACGATGGCCGCTGCCGGCGCCGCGTCGATGAGACCCCGCGCCGCCGCATCGCTCGGCTCCGTCGCAGCCGTCCAGAGCCGGGTCAGCGCCTTCGCGCCGGAGAAGCCGAACTCCTCGTTGACGGTGGCCGCGAAGATGACGGTGGCCTCCCGCGGGCCGTCCCCTGCGAGCAACCGCTCGAGCGCGACGAGCATCGCGGCCATGCCGCCCTTCACGTCGCACGCCCCGCGGCCGTAGAGTCGCCCATCGCGCACGAGTGGCGTGAACGGCTCGATCGTCATGCCGTCGGCCGGCACCGTGTCCTGATGGGCGTCCCAGAGGATGACGGGGGCACCGGCGTGGGTCGCCTCGAGCCGGGCGATCACGTTGTCACGGCCCGGAGCGACCGGCTGCCTCGCCCAGGGCAGCCCCGCCGCGGAGAACCGCTGCACGAGATACTCTCCCACCCGCGCCTCGAGAAACTCGGGCCCCGAGACATCGCGGCCCATCGGGTTGACGCTGGGGCGCCTGACGAGGTCGGCGAGCGTGGCGGCATGGCTGGACATGGCATTCACCCTACCAGACCGCCGCCCCGCCGACGTGGGCCGACACGTTTTCAGGGGCGGATGCCGCGTGGTACGATTCCGTTAGTTTTTCCGTTTTTCCTGTGGTCCGGATCAGGTCTTTCATGCTCCGCCTCCGAATCCTCGGCCTCGTCCTGTTCGCCGGCGCGTTCGCCGGATCCCCAGCGGCCGCCGAGCAGTCGGGCCGCGAAGCCGACGCAGCGGCCATCCGGGCTGCCGCGAAGGCATATGTCGACGCCCTCAAGTCGGGCGACACGAAGACGCTCTCCGGCCTGTGGACCGCCGACGGCGACATCGTGGACGACCTCGGGCAGGTGCTCCGCGGCCGCGAGACGGTCGCCGCCCCCGCGGCCGGCCCGCGGCCGGCCGATGCACCGGAGTTCACGATCACGGAGACGAACCTCCGGTTTCTCACCGCCGACGTGGCGATCGAGGATGGACAGGTGGAGGTGCACGCGCCCGGAGGGAACCCGCTCGAAGGACGCTTCACGGCCACGTGGGTGCGCGACGGCGGCACGTGGAAGCTCGCCGCCCTGCGCGAGGCCCGCGATCCGGAGCCGACGGGCCCCGAACTGCTTCGCGACCTCGACTGGATGGTGGGCGAATGGAAAGCCGTGGATGAAACGGCCGCCGGCGCGGCGGCGACGCCCGAGAAGCCGCACGCCGAGATGTCGATGAGCGTGCGGTGGAACGACACGCGAACCTTTCTCCATCGTGAACTGCGGATTCGTCCGGCTGATGGCGGTGACAAGGCGGCCGGATTGGTGATCTCGCAGCGGATCGGCTGGGATCCACTGTCCCGGCGGATTCGATCATGGGCGTTCGGCTCCGACGGCAGTCACAGCGAGGCCACCTGGGTGCGCGACGGGGGCTCCTGGGTCGCCCACACCGCCTCCGTGCAGCCCGACGGCAGCCAGACGGCGTCGATCAACGTCTACGCCTTCGACGGCAAGAATCGCTGCACGGTGCGGTCGCTCCATACCCACGTGGGAGGCGAGCATCTGCCCCCCGTGGTGCTCACGCTGGTGCGGACATCGGAGGGCAACACCCCATGAACTCGTCCACGATTCCCGGATCGCTCATCCCGTCGCTGACGCTCGCCCTGCTCGTCGCGACCGGCGCTGCCGCGTCCCGGGCTGCGGATCCGCAGCCCGCCGCGACCGCGGAGGCCAAACCCGCCGCCCAAACCGCCGCCGACCCCGACGACGCTGACGATCTGGCCCGCAAGGCAGAGATCATGAACAGCCCCGAGTGGCGGCGGGCCATCTTCGAACTCGGCGAATGGCTCTCCACCACGAAGATCTACACGCCCGAGCAGGTCCGGAGGATCAAGGTCGACTTCAACCGCCGGGTGGCCGGCATGTCGTCCTACGAACTCGAGTATCTGCTCGAGGACCTGGAGAAGAAGTTCAAGGTGCTCGATACGCCGGAGGCCCAGGACGTGCGGGCCTGGGTGGGTCAGTATCTTTCAGCGATGTCCGACGAGCGGCGGGCGCAGGAGCTCAAGGACGTGCCGAACGTGGTGACCATGTCGGCAGGCCAGCTGCAGATGGAGATCAAGACGATCGAGGAGAAGCGGACGTCGCTGCGGCAGCGACAGGCCGATTTCGAGCAGGGGCGGAATCTGCTCGTGCAGCGGGCCGACGAGGCCCGCCGCGAAACCGCCGCCGCATCCGCGGCCGGCCTGGCCGAGGCCCGCGCTTCCTTCTCCCCCTATCGCAACCAGGGCCCGGGCAAGACGCCGTTCTCCGATGTCCGCACCGGCGCCGACGCCGGCATCTTCGGCGGCATGGGCTTTGGGTTCGGCTTCGGCATGGGCATCTGGTAGGAGGGCCTGCGGCTCCGCCGGTCCGCCGCCGAGCATGCGATCACGTCCCGAGGATTTTGCTCCGCCGCCGCGAATCACCCCGCTCGCCGAAACCCGGCTGCGGGAGCGATTCTCAGTAATGCTCCCCACGTACTGCCCCGACGAAAAGCTCGCGCAGAGCCTCGCCTCGGTGCTCGTGCAAGCGCCGCCGGCGACCGAGATGCAGATTGCGGTCGTGGACGACGGCTCGCCACCGGGACTCGTGGAGGAGATCGTCCGCTCCGTCGATCGTGCGGGCCGCGTGGACATCGTGCGGCATGGAGAGCGGCTGGGGCTCGCCGGCAACTGGAATCGCGCGATTGACTTGGCGCATGGCCAACTCGTGCATCTGTTGCATCAAGACGACTATGTGCTGCCCGGCTTTTACGCCCGGATCGACCATGGCTTCCGCCGCTTGTCCGACGCGGGCATGGCCTTCTGCCGCACGCGGCTCGTGAATGGCGAAGACCGCTTCCTGAAAAACAGCTCGCGACTGCGCTGGTATGCCGGGCCGATCCGCAACTGGCCGGCCGTGATCGGCCATCGGCAACGCCTGCAGACGCCGGGGGTCGTCGTGCCGCGGACCACGTATGAGCGGCTCGGTGGCTATCGTCCCGACCTCTGCCAGGCGCTCGACTGGGAGATGTGGGTGCGGATCGCGGCCCGCTACCCCGTGTGGTACGAGCCGCGGCCGCTGGCCGCGTATCGGAGGCATCGCAAAAACGAGTCGGCCCGACTGCTCGCCCGCGGCGATGTGTGGCCCGATGTCATCCGCACGATCATGGTGAATGCGGCGTCGCTGCCGCCGCAGATGCGGGAGACGTTGACGGCCGCCAGTTCGAAGTGGCACGCCGGCTCGGCCCTCCGCAGCGCCGCCCACCGGCTGCGGGCCGGCGACGCCGCCGGGGCCCGGGCGACCCTCGACCACGTGGCCGCGCTCATTGAAATGGCCGGCACCGCTCCGGGCATCGGCCGGCTGCACGCGCGGTTTCGCAGGGCCGTCGCCCGGACGGAGGCCCTCCTCGCGGCCCAAGGCCGGGCCAAAACGACCTGACTCGTCGCTTCGGGAGCCGGGCGGTATAAATGTGCCGGTCGTTCCGATTGGCCGGAGCCTGCGGGCAACTCCGGCTTTTTTCGGGCCCGACTTCGTGACAAATTTCACGAAGTCGGTTCCCGCGGCCGATTTTGGCAATTCCGCCCGCCCTGACCGCTGACAGTCACGCCATGGACGCCATCCTTCCGGTCCTGTTGTTCGTCGCGATCGCGGCCGCGGTATCCGTCGGGCTGGTGGTCTTCGCCCAGCTCGTCGGCCCCCGGCGGTCGGGGGCCGTCAAGGAGATGCCGTACGAGAGCGGCATGGATCCGATCCATGACACCCGGCGGCGGTTCGACGTCCGGTTCCACCTCGTGGCGATCACCTTCCTCGTGTTCGACGTGGAGCTGTTGTTTCTCTACCCGTGGGCCGTCGCCAGCCGGTCGCAGGCCGGCGTCGATGCGGCGGTGGCCGGCGGGCTGGTTTCCTCCCGCGGGCTCGTGTTCGCCGGCGCGATGCTCTTCATCGCGCTTGTGATCGTGGGTTTCGCCTACGACTGGCGCAAGGGGGTGTTCCGATGGCGATAGACGGCGGTCCGAAGCTGGAGCTTCCCGAGAACGTGTTCGTCAGCAAGCTCGACGAGCTTGCCAATTGGTGCCGCAAGAACAGCCTCTGGCCGATGCCGTTCGCGACGGCCTGCTGTGGCATCGAACTGATGGCGACGGGCGCGAGCAAGCACGACCTCGCCCGGTTCGGCGCCGAAGTCTTCCGATTCAGCCCTCGGCAGTGCGATCTGATGATCGTGGCCGGCCGCGTGGTGATGAAGATGCTGCCGGTGCTGCAGCGGATCTGGCAGCAGATGCACGAGCCGAAGTGGTGCATCTCGATGGGCGCCTGCGCCAGCACCGGTGGCGTGTTCGACACCTATGCCGTCGTGCAGGGCATCGACCGGTTCATACCGGTCGACATGTACGTTCCCGGCTGCCCGCCGCGGCCCGAGCAGCTGATCCAGGCGATCATCGACCTGCAGGACAAGATCCAACGCGAGGGCACGATCACCGGCCGCGAGTTCGACACGGCCGGCCGTCAGGCCCGCAAGCGGGCGCTCGTGGAGATCACGTCGCCGCTTTCGATCGACGCCTCACGCAACCCCGTCCTGCAGCGGGAACTCGCCGCCGCAGCTGAATCCGCCGCCCGTTCCTGACTTTCCGAGCATCCACACCGAGCCTCATGCCCTACACGCCTCCTGCCGTCGACGACGTGGTCGCCGCGCTCGCCGAGCGGTTCGGCACCATCGACCAGTCGGTGTATCGCGGCCAGACGCGGGTCGTGCTCCCGGTCGAGACCGCCCTCGAAGCCTTCCAGTTACTGAAGAACCGGGGCTTCGACCTGCTCGTCGACGTCACGTGCGTCGACTACCTCGACTTCAAGGGGGCGAAGCACCGCTACGGCCTCGTCTACCTGCTCGCGAACACCGCCACGAACCAGCGGCTTACCGTCCGCGTGTTCACCGACGATCCCGACCCCACGATGCCAAGCGTCGTGCCGCTCTGGGAGGGCGCGAATTGGCTCGAACGCGAGGTCTGGGACCTGTTCGGCATCCGCTTCGAGGGGCACCCCGACCTCCGCCGCCTCGTGATGCCCGAGGAGTTCACCGCCCACCCGCTCCGCAAGGACTACCCGCTGCAGGGCCGCGGCGAACGCCACAACTTCCCCGTCATCACCCGGGACCACAGCTAGGCCATGTCGATCGCCCCTCCCGAATTCGACGTCACGAACCGCGGCCCCGAGGCGGGCGCGCGGTCCGAGGACTACCTCTGGACGCTCAACTTCGGCCCTCAGCACCCGGCCACCCACACGACGCTCCGGCTCGTGCTCAAGCTCGAGGGGGAGCGGGTGGTCGATGCGATGCCGGAGATGGGCTACCTCCATTCGGGCTTCGAGAAGATCGGCGAGCACCTCACGTTCAACCAATACGTGACGGTCACCGACCGGATGAACTACATCTCGCCGATCGCCAACAACGTGGCCTGGCACCACGCCGTCGAGGCCCTGCTCGGCCTGGAACTCACGCCGCGGTGCACCTACATCCGCACGATCGTCGCCGAACTGGCCCGGATCAGCGACCACCTGCTCTCCAACGGCGCGGTCGGCCTCGATACGGGCGCCTTCACCTTCTTCCTCTACGCCTTCTATCAGCGTGAGGTGATCTACGACATCTTCGAGACGCTCTGCGGCGCGCGGTTCACGAACTCGTATACCCGCGTGGGCGGCGTCTCGCAGGACTTCACGCCGCTGGTGATCGAGAAGATCCGGGCCTTCATCAAGACCTTTCCGAAGACGCTCGACGACATGGAGCGGCTGCTGACCCGCAACCGCATCTTCGTGGACCGCACGAAGGGCGTGGGCGTGCTCACCAAAGAAGAAGCGATCAATCGCAGCGCCACCGGCCCCGTGGCCCGGGCCAGCGGCGTGACCCGCGACCTCCGCAAGGACGAGCCCTACCTCGCCTACGCCGACCTCGACTTCAAGATCGCCTGCGCCAGCGCCGGCGACTGCTACGCCCGGTATCTCGTGCGGATGCAGGAGATGCGGGAGAGCCTGAAGATCGTCGCCCAGGCGCTCGAAAACCTGCCCTCCGGCCCGGTGAACGTGGGCATCGACCAGCGGACGGCCCTGCCGACGAAGAAGCAGGTCTATTCGTCGATCGAGGGCACGATCTCGCACTTCGAGCTTTCGATGGCCAATCGCGGCTTCGAGGTGCCCTTCGAGGAGTCGTACGCCGCGATCGAGGCGCCCAACGGCGAACTCGGCTTCTACATCGTGGGCGACGGCGACGACACGGCCTACCGGGCCCGCTGCCGCCCGCCGAGCGTGCTCCACTTCGCCCTGTTTCCGTTCCTGATCCGCGGCCACACGCTCTCCGACGTCGTCGCCGTGCTGGGCAGCCTCAACATCATCGCCGCGGAGCTCGACCGATGAG
>CAZXIG010000088.1:0-10830 GCA_964640405.1 uncultured Candidatus Kuenenia sp. | reverse complement strand
AGGATGCTCGTGGTTTGCGTATATCTAGCGCCGCTTCGGCGGCGTGAACTTGATCTTCTTGATCAGGTCGATCGTCGTGCCGTCGGGCTGTGGCACGCCCGACACGGCCGACACGGCATTCACGACGTTGACGTACTTGAGATTGTAATCGCAATCCAGCTCGACCTCGGTCTTGTCGGCGTTGGAGCCGGGACCGGTGCCGACGAGGTCGATCACCTTGCGTCGCAGCTGCTCGAAATCAGGAACGCCCTGGCCGTTCATCGTGATGCCGGCGAGCTTGCCGTCGAAATCGGCCCGCATCTTCACCTGCACGGGAGGCACGGCATCCTCCGAGGCGGCTCCGGCGCTCACGCCGAGCGGCATCCGGATCTGGAAGTCCCCCTCCGAGACCACGGTTTTCAGCGTGAGCATGAAGAACGTGATCAGCTGAAAGACGCAGTCGATCATCGGCGTCATGTCGATGCTGATCTTGTCGGGCAGTTTTTCCCGCTGAGCGGCCACGGCGGCACCTATTTTTTTCTGCTCTCGTCGTACTCGGCACGGAGCACGAACTTCTCGAAGCCCTTTTCCTGACAGAGCTTGATCAGGTCCTGCACCTCGCCGGTTTTCGCCCGGCCGTCGGCCCGCACGATCACAGTGGCCGCGCTCGGCTCCTTGCTGGCGGAAATGAGCACCCGCTTCTCGTTCTCGAGGTAGCCCCCCATCTCCCGGAGCGGGATCGCCTCGCCGTTGTAGATCACGCTGCCATCGAGCATGAGTTGCAGCGTGATCGGATCCTCTGCCGGTCCCTTGGCGGGCTTGGCGAGCTGACTCGACGGCAGCTGGATCCGGTCGTCCTGCACGGCCGTCGAGAAGTTGAGCGTGAACATGAAGAACGTGATCAACTGAAAAGTCATGTCGATCATCGGCGTCATGTCGATCTCGGTCTTCTCGGGACCGTCGCTCTGTCGCTTTGCCATGGCGGATGTCTACTTCTTGCCGAGGCTCTGGAACCGCGACATGAGCCGCATGCTCTCGTCATCGACTTCCATGTTGAACCGCTGCAGCCAGTTCTTGAGGATGCCGTAGCAGGCGATGGCGGGAATGGCCAGCCAGAGGCCGATGAGCGTCGTGACGAGCGCCTGGGAGATACCGACGGCGAGTTCCGACGGCTTGGGTGCGGTGTCCTGTTGGGCAATGAGCATGAACGCCGCCACCATCCCGTCCACCGTGCCGAGCAGGCCGAACATCGGCGCGAGGGCCCCGACGAGCGATACATAGCTGATCTTGTGCTCGAGCTTCATCGCCTGCTCCCCCTCCGCGGCCTGCATGGCTTCGACAGCAGCCGGATAGCCCGACTGCAGCTTGCCCATACCGGCGGCGAGCACGTGACCGAGGTAGGAGTCGTCGTTCTTCGCGAGCTCGTAGGCCTCCTGAAACTGCTTCTGTTCGAGGTGCTGCTCGAAGGCCTGGCTCAAGGCGGGCGGGATGAGCACCTGCTTGCGGAACTGCAGGAAGCACATCACGAGCAACGCCACGAGCCCGAATGACAGAAGCAGAAAGATCACGATGTACTTGGGGCCCAGGGCGGCCGCGAGGAAGGCGAGGTAGCTGGTGCCCTCTTCCTCGGTGGCCTCCTCCTCGGCCGCCTCGTCCTGGGCGAAGACCACCGCTGGGGAGACCGCGAGAGGAGCGACGGTCGCCGCCACCCAGGGGGCGATGAGGCAGGCTCCGATGAGCATGCGGCCGAGCCACATGGGCAGCCATCGTGTCATCCGTTCAGTCGTGGCACTCAGGCTGCCTTTCACCGCATCCCCCTGCATGTTTTGCTCCTCGAAAAATGTGACTCGTCAGGTTCCGTCGAGAGTATCGTGAATCGGCCCCGCGGCCAAATCGGGTGTCCGCCCCGTCGTCAGGAGGGCTTGCCGTCGCCGGCGAGCATCTTGATCCACGGACTGTTCGGGTAGGTGGACTCCAAATCCTTCTTGGCCTGATTGGCCCGCTCCGGGTTTTGGGCCTTCTCCCACAGCTGTGCCAGATTGAACAGGGCCTCGGCATGGCTTTCCGGCTGGGTGTTGTAGACGAGATCGACCGTCAGAAAGGCGATCAGCGCGTCCTGGTCCTTGCCTGCGGCCCGATAGGCGTCGCCGAGCGCGGTGTAAGCCCTGCAGAGCATGTCGCGTTCCTCCGGATCGGCCGACTTCACCACCTGTTGCACCAGCGCGATGGCGTCTGCCCCCTTCTCGAGCCTGCCGAGGCAGCGGGCCGTGCCGAGCGACGCCTCCAGTTTCTGCTGGGCGCTGGCCTCGTCCTTCGGGTCGGTCTGCACCTTGGCGGCGCTCTCGAACTCCTTGAGCGCCTCGGCGAACTTGCCCTGGGAAAAGAACAGGTTGGCCTTCGCCGATGCGGCCCTCACCTTCATCGCGGGGGGGCCCTTCTCGAGCGCCGCGTAGACCGTCGCGGCCTCGGGATACTTTTGCGCCTTCGACAGGAGGTCGCCGAGTGTCTCGGCGGCCCGATAGAAGTGGTGCGTCTTCGGATTCTTCGCCACGAAATCGCGGAGCGCCTTTTCCCCCTCGGCCAGGCCGTCGCCCGTGCTCGTCGCCTGGCGGGCCATCGCGGCCGCTTTGACGAACTGCATTTCCGCGAGCACCCGGTCGGAGACTCCGTCGAGCTCGGCCTGCTCGACTTTGGCAAGTTCCTGGATCGCTGATGCGGGGTCGCCGCGAAGCAGCATGCCGCGGGCGTTGCGGAGTGAATCGGGCTCGCCGGCGAGGGCCACCTCCCGAATCAGGTCGACCGGTACCTTTTTCACCTCCTCGGTGCGCTGGTCCTTGATCTCGACTTCGTTTGGAGAAGCCACCACGATCTCCCCCGAGATCTCGGAGCGATTGAAAAGGCGAACTTTGTCGGTGGACTGCGCGAAGGCGGGGAAACCCGCCGTGGCCGCGAAGGCGAGAACGAGCAGGCCGGTGCACGGCACCAGCCGGGGGCCGCGTTGCCGGATTGGCGGGAGGAATTGCACGGTCATTTCTCCTGGGGGGCGGCCGCTGCCGCTGCGGCGGCCGCCTGTTCGTCGAGTTCCGCGAAGCCGCGAGGCGTCACGGCTCCCTGTTGTTTTTGGACGTCCTTGAGCACTTTCTCGTAGCGGGCCGCCATGGCGTCGCCGCCGAGCGTCGGATAGAGCTTCCGCGTCATCGAGATCGCCGTCGAGGCCTTGCCAAGGAGTTCGGCGGCCTCCTCTTTTGGCTTGTTCGGGATTTTGGCCCGCTCCAGCAGGCAGACGGCCACGTTGAGCCGCGACTCGAAGAATAGCGCCCGCGAGCGGAGCGTCTTCTCGTCCTCGCCGGCGAAGGCCTGGCGAGCGAGCTTGTTGGCCAGGCCGTTCCAGCCCCAGGCGACGCTCCCGGCATTCTTGCGGCCCACGATCGCGGACTTGAGCAGTTCCTCGGCCTCCGTGGGATTCTGCTTCACAGCCTGCCGGCCGGCCGCCTGCAGCAGCTCCGCCGCCTGCACCTGCGTGTCGAGCGAGTTTTGCCGCTTGGGATCCTTGAGGATCCAGTCGATCTGCTCCAGCGCCTCGTTCCACTTGCCGCGCTCCCTGAAGATGTTGGCCATCCGCAGGCGGATCGAGGGCTCGAAGGCGGCGATCGCTTCCCGCTCCTCCTTAGCCGCTCCCGCATCGTCCTTCTTCTTGAGCAAGCCCGCGTAGACGCCCGCCGCCCGGTCGAGATATTGCTCGGCCTTGGCACTGGGCACGATCTTGCCCATGTCCTTGCCGGAGCCGAGCGAGAGGTAGGTCGTGGCGATCCACGTCTGCGACGAGACCTTCTGATCGCGGGACGCGAGGCGGTCGAGAAACTTCTCGAAGCCGGCGAGCGTGACCGCCGCCTTCTCGGCCGCCGTGGCATCGCCCGACTCGGCCGCCTTGGCCTGCGCCCCGAGCTGGCCCTGCAGATCTCGCCCCATGGAGAAATACATGGCCGTCAGCTTCGCGGAGGCCTCTTCGCCCTCGCCGGCCAGCCGTTCGAGCCCCTTCATCGCCTCCTCGGCCTTCTCCAGCTGCTCGGCCTCGATGAAGCAGCGCAGGGCCACCGTGTAGACCGCCTCGGCGAACGAGCCCTGGCCGAGGGCCGGATCCGTCTTGGGATCGTTGACGACCGTCCACGGGCCGTAGCCGGGGCGTTCGAGCACCTCGAGCGCCACCTTGGGCTCGCCGTCGTCGAGGGCGATCTGGCAGCGAGCGAGGGCCGCGGACACGACCACCGGCTGGGCGGCATTGCCCGGCTGGGCCGCCTTCAATCCCTCGTCGAGCATCTTCCGGGCGTCGGCTTTCCACGCCTTCGTCTCGTCCTCTGGCCTGCGGTTCGCCTGCTCCAGTCGCCGATCCTCCAGCACCTCCCTCCAGAGGGCCGTGCCTCCGCGCAGGAGAAGCTCGATGCGTCGCGGCGATTCTGCCGGCACCCGATCCACCAGCCCGACGATCCGCTTCGGATCACGGGCCTCCGTCGCAGCCACCATCGCGATCAAGGCCGCATCGGCCGCATCGGGCTCCGTCGGCCACGTCTGCATGATCCGATCGGCGACCCCGGCCGCCTGATCCTTGGCGTTCTGCTTCCAGACCGCGTTGGCCTGCTTCTGCTGGAGCTGCTGCCAGCTCACCATCGCGATCTTGGCGGCCTGCCGGCTCCCCTTGGCATTGGGGTAGCGGTTGAGCAGGAAAGACCCCATGGCCGCGGCCTCGTGATACTGCTGCCGCTCGTAGAGCAGGTAGGTCAGCAGGTAGCGGGCCTGATTGACCGCGGCGATGTCGGTTTCGGACGTGGCGGCTTTCAACGCCGACCGCAGCTGGCCGAACGCCTTTTCACGGGCCTCGGCCGCCTTCTTCATGGCCTCTTCGGCGGCCGGAGTACCGGGCTGCTGCTTGGCGATCCCCTGCGCCTCCTGCATCGAGGCGAGCGCCAGACGGGCCTCCTCCATGAACGTCTCGAAGTTCTGCTCCTGCGCCACTTCAGGAGCATCCTTGCCGATCTTGGCGAGCAGGGCCCGCGACTCGCTCGCGAACTCCTTGTTGGCCTTGGCCACGTCGGTGGCCAGCTTCTTCACGTCGGCCAGAGCCTTCGTCTTCTCGCCGCCCGTGAACTTGCCCGAGGCCGCTTCGAGGTATTCCGCGGCGCGGTATTTCAGCGTGAGCCAGTCGGTGTCGAGCCGCTCCGCAGGCACGTTGGTGAGGGCGAATGCCCGCTGATCCTTGTCGATAACTTCGAATTTGCCGAGCGCGGTGGAGCAGTCGTACGTGGTGGCCACGGCCTTCGCCCGCAGCGAGATCGCCAGGGGGGCCTTCGAATCGAGCACCGTGAGCGGCGCGAGCGTGCCGATCGCCGTCTCGAGCCTCTGGGCGGGCGGATTCTTCGGGTCGACGGGCTTGTAGCCGGGATCCTTGCTCTTCGCGAGTTCGGTCTTGCCGAGCGCGGCGTAGTTGCGGGCCTCGTAGTAGCGGGCGAAGAGCCCGCCCCCCTTGTTCGGATACTTGTCGGCGATCTCCTTGAACTGATCGGCCGACTTCGCGACCGCGTCGGCCCATTCCTTCGAACCCTCGGCGAAGGCCTTCGCCTTCTCGAAATAGGCGCTGGCCACCATCAGCCGCGTCTGGATGATCTTGCCCTGCAGCTGCTCCTCGTATTCCTCCAGCCGCTCGAGTTCCTTGGCCGCCGCGGCGTTTCGCGGCTTCGGCTTCTTCGGCTTGTCGTCGCCGCCGCCACCGCCACCTTTCAGTTCCTTGATCGCGTCCCGCGTCTTCCGGTATTCGGCGATCACGGCGTCTTCGGCGTTGGTCACCTCGGTGATCGGCTGGTCGGGCTTGACCTTGCCCTCGAGCGCCTTGATGGCCGCGTCGAAGTGGCCGGCGGCTTCGGCGAGCAGGCTCTTGGCGTCGGCGCCGGGCTTCTTGGCCTGATCCACCTTGCCGCGGCCGCGCTCGATCTGCAGGTTGCCCTTCTGCGTGTAGGCCTCGATCGCCCGCGGGCCCGAGGGCGTCGCCCCGAGATAGGCCTCGAGTTCCTTCTCCGCTGAGTCGAGGATTTCATATCGCCGCTTCGGGTTGGACTCCACGCGGCTCGTGCCGATCAGGGCCACCGCCCGACGGAACGGCACCTCCTGCTTGAGGTCGGCCGGTGCATCGGGATCGGCCGCCACCCGGTCGAGCACCCAAAGGGCGACGTCGTGCATCTGCCGCTCGCCCAGCCGATCGAGCAGGCTCTCCGTCGCGAAGGCCGCGGCTTCGCCTTCGGCCGCCGTCACGGGCACGGCCGACATCGTCAGGCAAACGGCCACGACGGCCGCGAAGAGAGCCCGCGCGGACGCCGGCCTCGGGGATGAGACTGCGGAAATGAACGTCATGGTGCGACCCCGGACTGTCTACCGATGATTGTGGAACCGACGCCCGGAATCGTCAAACGCACGACCTACGCGATCCTGGTTCAGACGCCGGCCGATGCGGTGCGGCGGGCCGCCCGGGTGGCCGCCGCCGATGCCGCCAGCCACACCGGCAGCTGGCCGGCCGGAGGCAGCTTCACGACGTGTGCCGAGCGGATGCCGGGAACGGCCCGCACCGCCGCGAGCGCCTCCGCCGACGGCTCCTGGTCGAGATTGAGCACCCCGATCGCATCGCCGCCGGGCGTCGACCGACCCACGGTCATCTGCGCGATGTTGACGCCGAGCGTGCCGAAGGCGGTGCCGACGCGGCCGATGATGCCCGGCACGTCCTGATGCGTGAACACGAGCAGCACGCCGTCGAGGTAGGCCTCCAGCCGGTGTCCCTCGAGCTGCACCAGCCGGGGCATCGCGTGGCCGAAGAGCGTGCCGGCCGCCCGGTGCACGCGGTCGCCGGCGACGAGATCGACCGCCACGACCGAGCTGAAGGCGCCCGGGTCGGTGCGGCTCTGCTCGACGAGCTCGATGCCCCGCTCGCGGAGCAGAATCTCCGCGTTGACGATGTTGACGTCCTCGATCGCGGCCTCGAGCAGCCCCGCCGCGAAGGCCGCCGTGATGAGCCGCGTGCTGCGAGACGCGACCTCGCCACGATAGGCGATCGAGCAGGATCGCGGGGCTCCGTCGTCGAGCTGGGCGAGCAGCTGGCCGAGCCGCCACGCGAGATCGAGGAAGCCCCGCACCCCCTCGAGCTCGGCCGGATCGACGGCGGCGGAATTCACCGCGTGACGGATCGTGCCCGTCGTGAGGAAATCGCAGAGCAGACCGACGCCCTCGACCGCGACCTGCGACTGCGCCTCTTCCGTGCTCGCACCGAGGTGCGGCGTGACGAGCACGCCCGGCATCCCGAACAGCGGGCTCTCGGTGCAGGGCTCCTTCTCGAAGACGTCGAGCGCCACGCCGGCGATCACGCCGCGCTTCAGCCCCTCGACGAGGGCCTGCTCCTCGTAGATGCCGCCGCGGGCGCAGTTGATCAGCCTGATACCCGGCTTGAGCGACTCGAGATCCTTCATGCCGACGAGGTACTTGGTCTCCTCGGTGAGCGGCGTGTGGACGGTGAGGTAATCGACGTGGGGCAACAGGTCGCGGGCGTTGGCGACGAGTTCCACGCCCAGCTCCGCGGCCCGGTCGGGCGAGAGGAAGGGATCGAAGCCCATCACGTGCATGTCGAACGCCCGGGCCCGACGGGCGACGGCCTGACCGATCCGGCCGAGGCCCACGATGCCGAGCGTCTTTCCGGCGAGCTGCACGCCCATGAATTTGTTGCGATCCCAGGCGTGCGACCGCAGGCTCGCGTCGGCGGCAGCGACGTTCCGCGACAGCCCGAGCAGCAGCGCGAAGGCGTGCTCGGCCGTGCTCACGGTGTTGCCGGCGGGCGTGTTCATCACCACGATGCCCTGCCGGGTGGCCGCCTCCTTGTCGATGTTGTCGGTGCCCACGCCGGCCCGCACGATCGCCTTGAGCCGCGAATTGCCCTTGAGGGCGGCGGCGGTGATCTTCACCCCGCTGCGGCAGATCGCGCCGTCGTGGGCCGCCAGCGCCTCGCGGAGCGCGTCGCCGGAAAGTCCCGTCTTCACCTCGTAGGTGATGCCCTGCTTGGCCGCCGCGTCGAGCAGGGCGAGGCCGTCGGGGCTGAGTGTGTCGAGGACGATGATCGAGGGCATCGTGTCGGGATCCGGAGGGTGGCTGGGGAAGGAATCGCCGTTCAAAGACGGCGTGCCGTCGGCATCTGCCGGGGCATGATCATGATCGGCGGGACTGGTGGAATTCGAGCATGTAGTCGCGGAGCGACTCGACGCCCTCGACGGGCATCGCGTTGTAGATGCTGGCGCGGATGCCGCCGACCGAACGGTGTCCCTTGAGATCGACGAGCCCCCGCGATTCAGCCCCCTTGAGGAACTCCTTCTCGGTCGCTTCGTCGGGCAGGCGGAACGTGACGTTCATGTCGGAGCGGCAGTCGGCCCGGGCATGGCCGGCGTAGAAGCCGCCGGAGCCGTCGAGCACGTCGTAGAGGAGTTTCGCCTTGGCGGCGTTGTGTCGGGCGATGCCGGTCAGGCCCCCCATCGAGTCGCGGAGCCAGCGGCAGACCAGCCCCAGCACGTAGACGGCGAACGTCGGCGGCGTGTTGGGACGCGACCCGTTCTTCACGAACGTCCGGTAATCGAGCATCGTGGGCAGTTCGTCCCGCGACCGCTCGAGCAGATCCTTGCGGATGATGACGACGGTCACCCCGGCGATGCCGGCGTTTTTCTGGGCACAGGCGTAGATCAGGCCGTACTTGGCGACGTCGATCGGCCGCGACAGGAAGTCACTCGAGCAGTCGCAGACGAGCGGGGCCGAGCCGACGTCGGGATCGTGCTTCCACTGCACGCCCTGGATCGTCTCGTTGCTCGTGATGTGGACGTAGGCCGGGGACGGAGAGAGGCTGATCTCGCCCGCATGGGGCAGCCGATCGTGCTTGGTGGCGGCGCCGTCCCAGGCGACGTGCACCTTGCCCTCCCGCCGGGCTTCCTTGATCGCCGTCGAGCCCCAGGTGCCGGTGAGGATGTAGTCGGCGGCCGCCGCCTGCCCGCGAAGCAGGTTCATCGGCACCATCGAGAACTGGAGGCTCGCGCCCCCCTGCAGCAGCACGATCTCGTGGTCGGAGCCGATCCCGAGCAGATCCTTCAGCCCCTGGAGCGTGTCCTCCAGAATCCGGTCGAAGGCCGGGCTGCGGTGGCTGATTTCCAGGATCGAGCTTCCCACCCCGGGCAGTGCGAGGAGGTCGGCCTGGGCTTCTTCCAGCACCGCCATCGGCAGCACCGCGGGCCCAGGGGAGAAATTGAACACGCGCTCCACCACCGGCCCCGTCGCTCGCTCCATCACGTGAGGCTCCACTCGCTGCTGGCCTGAAAACGTCATCTCGGCAGTGGAAAACTGGCTTTTTCCACGCCCGGACTGATAGCGGCAGGATAGGTGGCGCCCGATGGATGGTCAACGGGCCAGCGATCCCGACGGGGCCGGAACGAAGGCCTGCGTCGGCGGGGGCACGGCAGGCGGAGGCACGGCGGCCGTGCGCTGCGCAGGAACGGTCGCTTGGATCGCCGCCACGCGGGCGGCCACCGTCGGCTGCGCCGGGTCGATCGCCAGGGCCCGCGAGTAGTTGGCGAGCGCCTGACCCGGGTCGCCGGCCTGCTCCCGCAGGCTCGCGAGGGCCACCAGTGCGCGGGGGTTGTTGGGATCGACCGCGAGCGCGTCGATCAGTTGGTTCTCGGCCTCGCGGAGATCGCCATGTTCCTGGGCCAGCCGCGCGAGCTCGATGTGCGGGTTCGCGTTGCCGGGCTGGCTGCGGGCCCACGCCTGGAGTTGCGAGACGGCGTCGCCCTGCCGATTCTCCTCCACGAGCAGCACGGAGAGCGCCCGCTGGCAGGCCTCGTGTTTCGGGTTACGGGCCAGGCAGAGGTGGTAGTACTGCTCGGCCGTCGCCATGTCGGCGGGGCGGTTGAAGAGCTTGGCCTGCTGGTGGTACGTGGCGCCCAAGTTGTAGAAGCAGTCGGCATTGCCGGGCTGCTTCGCCAGCGCCTGCTGAAAATGGTTGACGGCCCCCAGGTAGTTGCCCTGCTGGTAGAGCTTGACGCCTTCCGCATTGTCGTTGCGGGCCATGCCGCCGCAGCCCGTGTTGGCAAGCACGAGCCCCGCCATCAGCAACCAGGCACTGCGGTCCACGACGTCCTCCATGAGCCGGGGACGGTAGCGGCCGGGTTGCCCACGGAGCAAGGTCGCCCCAGCTTGCCAAGCCTCTGTGGTCAGCGGAGAGTCCCGCGTGGCAACGCGAGGTCAGGGTACGACCTCGATGGGCCCAAGCCGGCTCGCAGGCGGCATGAGTTGCCTCGCCGGCGGCCGCACGCCACGCTCGGCATCCTCACGCCGACCCGCTCGCCTCGCCTGCCGTGCAGGCAGCTGCGGTGCGGGTGTAGCCGAGCGACTTCACGACCTCGAGCACCTCGCTGCAGGTCGGAAACATCCGGCCGCTCGTCCGCTTGTAGTGGTCGAGGGCCCGCATGAATTCGAGTTCCTCGGCAGCGTAGTCGCGTTCGCAGGTGGTGGGGTCGATCTTGCGGCGGCGGGCGGTGCGGGGGGGCTTGATGGCAGTGGCGGGCATCGCAGGGCTCCTTGTCGCGGCGGAAGAGGTGCGGCGGAAGACTCTGCCGAAACTATGCACGCTGCCGGCTGCGGTGAGGCTGCCGATTTCGAAAACTTTTCGCCCGCACCCTGCCGGTCGTGACGGTTGTGAGGGCTCGGGCGCGGTGTCCCCGGGCTTCCGCCCGGGGCTTCTTGGGGCGGCGCGGAAAGCCCGGAATGCTCAGCGGTTCTCGAAGAACT
>CAZXIG010000087.1:0-10959 GCA_964640405.1 uncultured Candidatus Kuenenia sp. | reverse complement strand
AGAGCAACCTGCCGGCGCGGATCGCCTTCCAGGTGGCCAGCCGCACCGACAGCCGCGTCGTGCTCGACGAGATGGGGGCCGAGCGGCTCCTCGGCAACGGCGACATGCTCTTCCTCTCGCCGGGCACGAGCCAGATCCTGCGCGGCCAGGGCACGTTCCTCTCCGACGACGAGATCGGCCGCGTGATGGCGGCGATCGGCACGAGCGAGCCGCAGTATGCCGCCGAGCTCGTGAACCTCCAGCCGGCGCCCTCGGGCGACGCGGCCAAGGGCGGGGCCAACCCGAGAGACAAGGACGAGCTCTACGATGCCGCCGTCGAGGTGGTGATCCGCGAGGGGCGCGGCAGCGTGTCGCTCCTGCAGCGGGCCCTGGGCGTGGGCTACGGCCGCGGCGCCCGCCTCATCGACTTCATGGCGGAGGATGGCGTCGTCGGCCAATACGCCGGCTCGCAGGCCCGCGAGGTCTTGATCACGATGGAGCAGTGGGCCGAGCGCAACGGTTCGGCTCCCCTGCCCCCCGATCCCGCGCCCCGCAAGCTGAAGATCCAGCCCCACGCGGCCCCGGCGGCCGCGGCCACACCGGCCGTGATCGATCCCGACGAGGAGATCGACCGCGAGGAGGCGTTCGCTGACTTCGACTCGGACGAAGACGCAGACGACGAGTCGGATGACGACGCCGAGTACGAGGATGACGACTCGTACGACGACGCCGACGACGAGTAGCCACGTTTGTGAGGGGCTTCTGGCCGGACCTTTTGGTCACGGCGTCGGATTCGAATCCTGAAGGTTGAAGGGCTCGATCGAGGCGACGTGCAGAAGCGGGCAGATGTCGAACTCTGCCGGCATGCCGTTGTCGGTGATGTCGACTCCTACGAGGATGTCGTTGCGAAGCACCCACGCCATCTCCGGGTGGCGAATCTCATATTCCTTCCCGCTCGACATCACGAGCCGAAAGGGCTTGAACGGCTGCTGCCGCAGCATCCTGCGAATGCCATCGGGTGACATGCGAACCTCCTGAGTCCAGTGTCATTACGATATACGCCCGTACACAAATGTGTCAAGCAATGGTTGCGGGCGGCTCCGACGGATGAATGTGCAACGGAAACGTCGCCTCGACGGAGTGCTCGGCGTCTTCCTCGGCCCGCAGCGGCATGGCGAGCGGGGCTTCGTCGCCCATGGCCGCATGCTCGAGCAACGGTCGGACGGGCTCAGCCGCGGACCTTCGCCGCGGCGGGGATGCCTGGGGCCGCCGCCGCGAGCAGCTGCTCGATCCACGGGCCCAGGTAGCGGCCGTTGTCGTGATAGGTGCGGCCGCTCACGAGGTTGCCGTCGACCACGCACGGCGCGTCGACGTAGATGCCGCCGGCGCTCTCGACGTCGTGGCGGCACTTGGCCACCGTCGTGATTTTCCGCCCGTCGAGGCAGCCGGCGTAGGCGGGGATCTCCACGCCGTGGCAGACGCTCGCGATCGGTTTCTCGTTCTCGAAAAAGTGCCGCGTGATCCGCACGAGGTGCTCGTCGTAGCGGATGTATTCGGGCGCCCGGCCGCCGCTGAAGAAGATGCCCGCGTACTGCTCGGGATCGACGTCGGCGAAGGCGAGGTCGGCCGTGATCTGATAGCCCTCCCACTCCTTCGTGATCGTCCAGCCGGGCCGCACCTCGTGCATCACCATCTGAAACGTGCGCTTCTCCGGGCCGACCACGACCGGCTCGAACCCCGCCTCCTGGAGGCGGTAGAAGGGATAGAGCGTGTCGAGCGTTTCCGACGCGTCTCCGATTACGATGAGCACGCGCGGGGGCTTGGATCGAGCAAGCTTCGACGGAGCCATGATGAGAGTTTCCTGGAGGACTGCCTGGCCTAACCGATCCTACGTCGCCACAGCATCCCCCTCATTCAGACTTCGCGGCGGCGGCATTCAGATTTTGCAGCCGCCGGTATGGCAGGTCGTGCACGAAACGTATCATTCCGCCCCATGCGATTCTTCACACTCATCCTTGCCATTTTGATTGCCGTTCCTGCCCCCCTTGCGGCGGCCCCGGCGCTGCCCTTCGATCCCGCGACGCTCCACGGGTTCAACCTCATGGAGAAAATCGGCGTCGATGGGATGAACACTCCGTACCGGGAGGAAGACTTCGCGCTCATCAAGGAGTTCGGCTTCAACTACGTCCGCCTGCCCGTGGACTACCGCTGCTACACGGTCAAAAACGAGTGGCTTTCCTTCCGCGAAGATGTGCTGCGCGACTTCGACCAGGCCGTCGCCTGGGGCGAGAAGCATGGGCTCCATGTCACGCTCGCGCTGCATCGCGCGCCGGGATACTGCGTGAATCCTCCCCCGGAGGCGAAAGACCTGTGGTCGGACGACGAGGCCCTCGCCGCCTTCACCGCCCATTGGGAGATGTTTGCCCGGCGCTACGAGAGCGTGCCGGCATCCCGGCTTAGCTTCAACCTGGTCAACGAACCCAGCGGCACCGCCCCCGAGAACGTGGTGCGCGTCTACCGCCACGTGGTGGCGGCGATTCACCGGGTGACCCCGGATCGGGTCGTCTTTCTCGACGGGGTGGATGGCGGCGGCAAAACCCTTCCCCAACTCGTGAGCCTTCCCAACGTCGTCCAATCGGGCCGCGGCTACTTTTTTCCCGTCACGCACTACCGGGCCAGTTACCGCGATGTGTCGAGGGAGTTCATGCCCACGCCCTCCTGGCCCGTGCGGCCGGCGGTCAACGCGTTTCTCTACGGCCCCTTCTGGGAGAAGGACGGCCTCAACCAGCCGCTGGTGCTGCGCGGGTCGTTCCCGGCGCAGACGCTGCTGGATGTGCGTGTGCTCATCGTCTCCACCAGCGCCACGCTCGTCGTCAAGGCCGACGGCAAGCCCGTGTTTGAAAAACGCTTCGAGCCCAAAGACGGCGTCGGCGAGTGGGCACAGGCGATCTACGTCCCCAAGTGGCGCATCTACCAGAACGTCTACAACCACGTGTACACCATCGTGCTCCCGGCCGCCGCCAAGGAGATTTCCCTCGAACTCACCGATGGCGACTGGCTGCGATTCACCGAACTGGGCCTGACGCTGCCCGGGAAGGAGCGGCGGGTTCTCCCCGGCGATCCCACGCCGCGCCGCCCACAGCGAATCTATGACCTGGCCGCCGACGGGGCGATCATCCCACCTCCCGACTTCGATGGCGTGGCACCGCTGGCCGCCATCTTCGCCCCCCTCGATGAGGTGAAGGCCGCCGGAGGGGCCGTCTTCATGGGGGAATTCGGGTGCTACAGCAAAACCCCTCACGATGTCATGCTCGCCTACACGCAGAGCCTACTCGAGCGGTGCAAGGCCGAGGGGGTTGGCTGGGCCCTCTGGAATTTCCGCGGGGAGTTCGGCGTGCTGGACAGCAACCGCTCCGACGTGGCCTACGAAGCGTTCAAGGGCCACAAGCTCGACCGCAAGCTCATGGACATTCTCAAGCGGTGCGCCGCCCCCTGAAATTCCCTCACGGCTTTTCGGCCACGACCTTGCCATCACGCCAGACGTACACGGCCGTGCCGTGCATCCGAGCAAGCCGGCGGGCCGTTCGGGCCGATCGTCGCAGCGCACGGCCGACAGCCTCGGCGAAACTCTTTGACGACTGCGCGGCAGGCCCTGAGGACGCTGCCGCGCCGGCGGGCTCTTGCTTGTGGGGCTTCTTCATGCGGATCGCTCCAGTAAGCGTGGTGTTGCACCAGAAGTATCATACACGGCCCAGGCATGCATCAGTGACCTGTAGGCGTTGTGGAAATTCGCCCAACCTCGATCAAATCGCCGCAGTACGTCTTCGCGTGGCACGTCGTGCCCGCCCTGCCGAACCCGGGTGGCGATCCTGCGCACGGCCACGGCCGGCGACGACAGCCGCAGGAAGATCATTTCCAGGCGGTATCCGGCTTCTCTCCAGCGACGGAGCCGGGCCAGATGCGCTCGGCCGCTCAGTGTTGTTTCAAACGCGAAATTTTCCCTGGAGGCCGCCAGCCTTTCGAGTTCCGCAACAAAAATTCGTCCGGCCGCAATGGCGGCAGACTGAGGTCGCAAGGGGGCAAGCCCACCGGCGATCAGGTCTGCATTCACGAAGTGAATCACGCCGGCATCGCCGGGCAGATACTCCCGTGCAAACGTCGTCTTGCCGGACCCGTTGGGGCCGGCAATGACGATGCATCGGGGAGGATGGGGACGGTGCATGATCGACCGCCGTAGAGAATACCCCACTTTCAGCCTGTGCGGCCACTGGTGCGGTAGGTGCCGGGCGTGATGCCGAAGTGCTTCTTGAACGCCTCGGCCATGTATTGCGGGTGTTCGAAGCCGCAGCGGTTGGCGATCGCGGCCAGCGACAGCTCCGTCTCGACGAGCAGCTGCTTCACGCGGTTGAACCGCAGCCGGATGATCTCCTCCCCCGGAGTCCGCCCGATCGCCTGTCGCATCCGCCGCTCGAGGAGCGTGCGCGAGAGGCCGGCATGCTTGACGACGTCGGCCACGTTGATGCCGTGGCAGGCGTGCTCGCGGATGTAGCGGACGGCGCTCACCACGTGCGGGTCGTCGATCGCCATGATGTCGCTCGACTGGCGCACCACGAGCCCGGTGGGCGGCACGAGGATGGGGCCGTCGGGCTTCGGCTCGCCCGCCATCAGCCGGTCGAGCAGCGCGGCCGCTTCGTAGCCCACCCGCTCGCCGTCGAAGGCCACGCTCGAAAGCTGCGGCCGGGCCATCGTGCAGAGCGTCTCGTCGTTTTCGGCCCCCACCACGGCCACCTCCTCGGGCACGGCCACACCCGCGCGGCGGCAGGCGTCGAGCAGCCAGAAGGCGAGCTGGTCGGTGCAGGCGAAAATGCCCACGGGCTTGGGCAGCGACGCCACCCACCGGGCCACGTCGGCCTGATGCCGCTCCCAGTTGGCAGGTCGCTCGCCACGGTTGGGGGCATGGTGCTCGCTGCAGGTGTGGCCGCGGGCGGCGAGATGGGCGCGAAAGTTGTCGCGCCGCTCCTCGAAATACTGCTCCGTGTCGAGGTCGAAGACGGCGAAGTTCGTAAATCCGTTGTCGATGAAGTGGTCGGCGACGAGCCGGCCGATGTCGCGGTTGTCGCAGCCCACGAAGGGGAGCCCGTGGGCGATCTTCGACGCCCGCAGTTCCACGCCCGGCAGCCGGGTGGCGGCGATCGCCTCGGCCATCGCGGCCGAGCCCGTGCGGGCGATGATGCCGTCGCCCTGCCACGAGGAGAGCCAGCGGGGCACCTGCGAATCGAGGGCGCGCAATTCGAGGAACAGCGACCAGTGCTCGTGTTCGGCGAGGTAGCGATGGATGCCCTTGAGCAGGTCGCGGCCGTAGGTCCGCGACGTCTCCACGAGCAGGGCCACGTGCTTTGTCGCCCGCACGGGGCGATCTCGTGCCGTCGCAGCCGGCAACGTGCCGGCATCCCGCGGCGTGCACACCGATTTTTCGAGCTGTTGCATGGCCGCATCCCCGTCCGTCGGAACAACTCCAATCCTAACCTCGGCAGAAGGTCGCGGCGAATGGTCCGGCATCGCTACCGCGGCTTGGGGGCAGGCCGCGAGGTAAGGTCGAAATTGATCTCGTTGAGGCCGGCGGCGACCGTGGCCTCGAGCTGGCTCTTGGCGTGGTACGCGGCGGGCAGTTGTTCGGGGGTTTCGACGAAGTTGCCATCCTTGTCGCGACCCTCGCCGCCGGTGCGGATCTCCACGCGGTGGCGGCCCACCACGGCGCCGGGGTGGTGCACCGCATACTGCAGCGTGTAACGCCCCGCCTCGTCGGTGGTGCCGTACGAACCATTGCCGCGCTCGTAGGGCACGAACGCCACCGCGGCGCGGGGGAGCGGCCCGCCATCGAGCGAGACGACGCCGGTGACCTCGCCCAAGGGCGGCACTTCGCGGCGTTTGCCGGAGCAGCCCGGGGCAGACGCCGCCAGGAGCATGCCGGCGATCGCGAGCCAACCGGCGGGACGCCGCAGCGAAAGCCGCCGAAGCCGGGCATGCAGGTTTTGCGGCGGCGGCGGGAACGACGTGGGGAGATTGCTTGTCATGGAATGCAGATCGTCGCACACCTCGGGCCAGCTTGGCATTCAGGTTCTGCACGGCCGGGATTCAGGGTTTGCGTACGGAAAAGCTGATCATTTTTGCTGCAAAGCCTGAATGCGGCGGCGGCGGCTTTGACTTACTCTTTTCGCAGTGGTCTTAGGGGCCGAGTAGACAGCCCTGGGTGGAAGCCCGGTGCCAGGCAGAGTGAGGGACGACCGATGAACTCTCGCAGCGAGCGGAACGTGGGCCGGATCATCAGCACGGCGACCGTTGTGATGGCGCTCACGCTGTTCATGCAGCAGGCGACGGCCGCCGACTATACGTGGACCAATGCCACCACGGGCACGTTCGACTGGACGACCACCACCAACTGGTCGGGCAGCACCGTGCCCGTCAACGGCGATACCGGCACGATCTTCATTGCCAACCGCGCCGCTTCGTACACGGTCACGTTCAATCCCCTCACATCGCAGACGTTCACGAGCAGCACGAGCGCCTCCGGCCTCCAAGTCGGCGGCGGCGCGGGCAGTGGCACGGTCACGTTCAGCCTCGCCCAGGGCAACCTCACACTGAAAAACGCCGGCACCGCGCTAAGCGCCCAAACGCTCTCCTTGCAGAACGGCGGCGTTTTCAATCTCTCCGGCAGTGGCACGCTGAACACCGAAGGCCTGATGCAATCGGGCGGTGCCTACAACCAGTCGGGCGGCGTTGCAAACCTCACGGCAAGTCCGCTGGGAGGCTCACGGTTCTTTTTCGGCAACAGCGCTGTGACGAGCACCAACACGCTCTCCGGCGGAGCGATGAACGTCAGCACCGCCAGTACCAACGGGCTTAAGTTTGGTATAGCCGCCGGAGGCAATGTCCTGTTTCTGATCAATGGCGGCACGATGACCCAGACTGGTTCGGTAGCCACCACGATCGGCGAACGTGGCGCCGGCACGGTGCGGATCACGTCGGGCGGGTTCTCGCATGCGAGTCAACTGGACGTCGGCCCGCAGGCGCTCGACCAAGCGAACAGCACCTCGGCCTTGCTGGATGTCCAGGGTGGCATCGCTACGAATGCGGGCACCCTGAACGTCGGCCAGTCTGTGCGGAATGCTGCTTCGACGGCCGCAGTGACACAGTCGGGCGGCTCGTTCACGCAGTCGGGCAACGTTAACCTCGGCATCTCCAATACCGGCTCGATGACGCTCTCCGGCGGCACGTTCGCCTTCACCGGCTCGACCTTCCAGATCGGCAGCGGCACGCTGGGGCAGCTCTATAGCGGTTCGGCCGCGGCCGCCGCCGGCGTGGGCGTGCTCACGATCTCGAACGGCCTGTTCACCGGCACCAACTCCGGCACCAATGCCACGATCAACGTGGGCCGCACGGCCAACGACGGCGCGAACACGGGCAACCTGATGTCGATCACGGGTGGCACGGCGACCATGAACACGATCAACGTGTATCGCGGTGGCACGTTCTCCGTGTCGAGCGGCTCGGCCACGGTAAACAGGACGCTCCAAATCTCGGGCGCGGCAGGCACGGGCGGCGGCCTCGGCCAGGTGTCGGGCGGCTTCCTCTCGGTGACCAACTCTGCCACGAGCGCCGCCCTCACGATCGAGAAGAGCGGCACGTTTCAGGTGACCGGGGGCAGCGTCACGGCCAACGTGTTCACCGGCACGGCGGCGGGAGCGGCGCTGCTCGTGCAGGGGGGCACGATGACGGTCACCGGCTCGTCGAGTTCCTCGCAGCCGATCACGATCGGCGGAGGCGCCGGAGTGGCGAACCTCGCCCTCGTCGGTCCGACCACGTCGTACAACGGAACCGCCTTCTTCAACTTCACCGGCGGCACTGCGGGGGGCATCACGATCCAGAATAATGGCCTCGTGAGTTCGCAGGGCCGCTTGTCCTTCAACTCGCCGATCGTGATCCAGAGCGGCGGCACGATGAGCCTTGTGAGCGCCGCAGGCGCTGCGACGACGGGCGTCAACGACGGCCAGCTTTCCCTCGACTCGACCAGCGGAAGGCTTGACGTGCAGTCCGGAGGCGTGTTCTCGGCTCGCTCGGCTGCCCTCTCCGGCGGGGCGCGCCTGAATGTGACCGGTGGCCAGTTCACGGTGACCCGTGCGGCTGGGGATGCCGGAAACGAACTGCGATTCACGGGAGCCAACACGGGCTTCGTGGTGTCGAGTGGCACGCTCTCGATGACAAGCACGAGCAGTGTACCCACGTTCCTACGGCTGGGCGGGGCGGCAGCCGGTGCGACGTCGGGCACGCTCTCCGGCGGGGCGATGAATCTCTCGCAGTTTCTCCTTGGCGACCGCGGCGGCACGTTTGCGGGTGATTCGGCGGCCGACGCCACGTTTACGATGACCGGCGGCACGCTCACGCTCGACGCCGGGTTCAACAGCGGGCTTTACATTGGCAACGACCCGCAAACCACGACGACCCCGTTCAATCGCGGGTTTTTCAACCAGAGCGGCGGCGTCACGACCAACAGCGGCGTCTTGCAGCTCGGCGTCAACACGAAGACCGGCGGCGTCTCGCTCGGCACGTTGTCGCTCACGAGTGGCACGTTCTCGCAGGCCGGGGTGACGCAGGTGGGCGTCTCGGGCTCGGGCACGGGCGTGAGCGGCACGCTGGCCGTGAGCGGGGGCCTGTTCTCGACGACCGGCGCGTTTTTCATCGGCGGCACGAGTTCCACCTACAACGTGGGCGGTGCCGTGAGCGTGACGGGCAGCGGCCTGTTCACCGGCACCAACGCCGCTCGGAACGTGACGGTGAGCGTGAGCCGCACGGCCAACGACGCCACCGCAGGCAACAACACGTTTCTCGTCAACGGCGGCACGGCGGCGATCGACGTGCTCAATGTCTACCGCAGCGGCACGTTCACGGTGAGCGCGGGCCAGGCCACCGTGAATTCGGCCCTGCTGCTCTCCGGCACCACAGGCGGCGCCGGCGCCGGCCGGCTCACGGGCGGCACGCTCCTCGTGCAGAGCGGCAGCAACACGGCTACGTTCACGGTCGGCCAGAATGCGAGCTTCGTGCAGTCGGGCGGGTCGGCCACTGTCGATATTTTGGCGAACACGGCCGCCGGGGGCACGCTCGTTGTGCAGGGAGGCACGATGACGGTCACGGGCTCGTCGAATTCCACGCGGCCGATAACGGTCGGCGGCAGCTCCGGAGCAGCGAACCTGGCATTCGTGGGGTCGAGTGGCACGTACAACAGCAACCTCGTCACGTTCTTCAACTTCACGGGCGGCACCGCGGCGGGTATCACGATCCAGAATAATGGCCTCGTGAGTTCGCAGGGCCGCTTGTCCTTCAACTCGCCGATCGTGATCCAAAGCGGCGGCACGATGAGCCTGGCGAGCGCCGCGGGCGCGGCGACGACGGGCGTCAACGACGGCCAGTTTGCTCTCGACCAGGCCAGCGGAAGCCTCGACGTGCAGGCCGGAGGAGCGTTCTCGGCCCGCTCGGCAAGCCTCACGAACGGGGCACGCCTGACCGTGTCGGGCGGCCAGTTCACCATGACCCGTGCGGCGAACGATACGGCCAGCGAACTGCGATTCACAGGGGCCAACAGCGGCTTCGCGGTGTCGAGCGGCACGCTCTCGATGACGAGCACGAGTAGCTTTCCGACAACTTTTCGAATGGGCGGGAATGTCGCCGGTGCGACGTCGGGCACGCTCTCCGGTGGGGCGATGAATCTCTCGCAGTTTCTCCTTGGCGACCGCGGCGGCACGTTTGCGGGTGATTCGGCGGCCGATGCCACGTTTACGATGACCGGCGGCACGCTTTCGCTCGACAACGTGCAAGGCGGTGGGCTGTACGTTGGCAACGACCCGATAAGCACGACGAACCCGTTCAATCGTGGCTTTTTCAACCAAAGCGGCGGCGTCGCAACCAACAGCGGCGTCTTGCAGCTCGGCATCAACACGAAGGCCGGCGCCGTCTCGATCGGCTCATTCACACTCACGAGTGGCACGTTTTCGCAGGCGGGCGTGACGCAGGTGGGCGTGTCGGGCAGCGGCACGGGCGTGGTGGGCACGATGGCCGTGAGCGGCGGACGGTTCTCGACGACCGGCGCGTTCTTCGTTGGCGGCACGAGCTCCACCTACAACGTCGGCGGCGCCGTGAGCGTGACGGGCAGCGGCGTGTTCACCGGCACCAACGCCGGGCGGAATGTGACGGTGAGCGTGAGCCGCACGGCCAACGACGCCACTGCGGGCAACAACACCTTCCTCGTCGACGGCGGCACGGCCACGATCGACGTTCTCAACGTCTACCGCAGCGGCACGTTCACGGTGAGCGCGGGCCAGGCCACGGTGAATTCGGCCCTGCTGCTCTCCGGCACCACAGGCGGCGCCGGCGCCGGCCGGCTCACGGGCGGCACGCTCCTCGTGCAGAGCGGCAGCAACACGGCCACGTTCACGGTCGGCCAGAATGCGAGCTTCGTGCAGTCGGGCGGGTCGGCCACGGTGGACTCGGCCACGATCACCGCTGCCGGGGCGAGCTTTGCCGTGCAGGCGGGCACGTTCACCGCCGGCGGCTTTGCGGCCACGCAGCCGGTCGCGATCGACGGCACGCTGAACCTCAATGGGGCCACGGCATCGATCGGGGCCGTCTCCGGCGCCGGCACGATCGGCCGCTCGGCCGCCGGCAGCGGTATCCTGTCGATCGGCGACGCAACGAATTCCACGTTCGCCGGGTCGATCGCGAACGCCCTCGGCACGCTCGGCCTCACGAAGGTCGGCACGGGGCGGCTCCTGCTCGAAGGGGCCAACTCCTACGCTGGCCCGACGACCATCGCGGGGGGCACGCTCGCCCTCGGGGCGGGCGGCTCGTTCGCGAACAGCTCCTCGATCATCGTGGGCAACGCCGGCTCGTCGGGGGCGGTGCTCGACCTCACGGCGAAGACGGGCAGCT
>CAZXIG010000086.1:0-11006 GCA_964640405.1 uncultured Candidatus Kuenenia sp. | reverse complement strand
CCCGAAGCGAGCGTCCGGCGAGCGGGGTACGGGTCACCCGAAGCCGGATTGGGCGAGCAGACGTTCCTCGAATTCGGCGGTTTTGTGAGGGAGAGCCCTGGGCTGGACACGTCCGGTCGGGAGCCGGTATACCTTCGCGAGAACGCGGGCAAAATGCGCGGCCTCGGACGGCTGCAGCAGGCACGCCGACGCAGCGGTGACTCCAGGAGGATTCTCAAGGTGGCTTCAGTTCAAGAGCGGGTGATCGACATCGTCGCTTCCCAGCTGGGGGTGAGCAAGGATCAGATCACTGCCGAAACCTCGTTCATCAACGATCTCGGAGCCGACTCGCTCGATACCGTCGAGCTGGTCATGGAGCTCGAGGAAGAGTTCGAGATCAACATCCCCGATGACGCCGCCGAGAAGATCCAGACGGTGGGTCAGGCGGTCGAGTTCATCGAGAAGCACCAGGCCTGAAACCGCGGATGACGTCAGGGATGATGAAGCGACGGGCCGTCGTGACCGGCCTTGGTGTTGTCACGCCGCTCGGCCGGGCGATCGACGGCTTCTGGAATCGGATCGTGCGCAGCGAGAGCGGCGTCGGTCCGATCACGCTCTTCGACGTGGCGGGATACCGCGTCCAGTTCGGCGGCCAGGTTCACTGGGAAGCCGAAAACGAGGACATCGCGAACCCGAAGGAGCTCAAGCGGCTCGATCGGTTCACGCAGTTCGCGATCGCCTCCGCCAAGGACGCCGTCGCCGACTCGGGGATCGACTTCTCGAAGGAGGATCCCTACCGCTGCGGCGTCGTGATCGGCTCCGGCATCGGCGGGCTGTGGGAGTTCGAGGTCCAGGAGGAGCGGCTGCTCCACAAGGGCATCGACAAGGTCTCGCCATTCACGATCCCGAAGCTGATGGTCAACTCGGCCAGCGGCCACGTGTCGAGCATCTACGGCATCAAGGGCCCGAACTTCGCCGTGGCCACGGCCTGCGCCAGCGCCGCCAATTCGATCGGCGACGCCCTGCGGGCGATCCAATACGGCGATGCCGACGTGATGGTGACCGGCGGCAGCGAGGCGGCCCTCACGCCGATCGGCCTGGCCGGCTTCCAGAACATGCGGGCCCTGTCGTTCCGCTCCGAGGCCCCGCAGCAGGCGAGCCGGCCGTTCGACGTCGATCGCGACGGCTTCGTGCTCGCCGAGGGCGCCGGCGTGGTCGTGATCGAGGAACTGGAACACGCCCGCAAGCGGGGCGCCCGGATCTACGGTGAACTCAAGGGCTACGGGGCCAGCGGCGACGCGGGCCACATCACGCAGCCCGACGACGAGGGGCGCGGGGCGGCCCACGCCATGGCGATGGCCCTCAAGGACGCCGGCCTCAATCCCGACGCGGTCAACTACATCAACGCCCACGGCACGAGCACGCCCCTCGGCGACAAGGCCGAGACGAAGGCGGTGAAGCGGGTCTTCGGCGACCACGCCAAGCGGCTGGCCGTCTCGAGCACGAAGAGCCAGCTCGGCCACACGCTCGGCGCCAGCGGCGGCATCGAGCTGGTCGTCTGCTCGCTGATCATGTCCCGCGGCACGATCGCCCCCACGATCAACCTCGACAATCCCGATCCCGAGTGCGACCTCGACTACGTGCCGAAGGTGGCCCGCGACGCGAAGGTCGACGTGGCGATGAGCAACAGCTTCGGGTTCGGCGGGCACAACGCATCGCTCGTTTTGGCCCGCATGTGAACTTTTTTTGGCTCTTGCGGTAGGCCCCGCCGGGGCTGCCCCCGCCATGTCGCCGGACGTTCGCTGCGGCCATCCTGGCCTCCGCTCACTCGATGCTGCCTGCGCTTCGGCATCCATGCCTGCGCTTGTCAGCAACGCCGACGCCACGGCAGGGGCAGCCCCGGCTTCCCCGTCACAGGGGGCGAAACAGATGTTGATAAGTCGCGTGACGTTCCTCGTATTGAGCGGGTTGGTGCTCGCGCTCGTCGCTCCGCGGCAGGCGGCTGGGCAGGTGCCGGCGGACGTGGGGCAGGTGTGGAAGACGTATGACATCGCGGCGTTCGTGAAGCAGGCGGGGGCGGGGAGCGAGAAGCAGGTCGTCGACTGGGTGCTGCAGGAGACCGGCTACGCGGCCTGGCACGGGGCGAGCCCGGCGTCGCTCTCGGCCACGCCGGAGAAGCTCTCCTGCTTTCACACGCCCGAGATGCAGGCCCGCGTCGAGGAGATCGTCGGGCGGTTCGTGGCCGAGGCCGACACGCCCCATCGGTTCAGCGTGCGGGTACTGAGCTTCACCGGGCCCGCCTGGCGGGCCGATGCGCGGCCGGTGCTGCGGCCGATTCCGGCCGCGACGCCCGGGGTGCAGGCCTGGATCATGTCTCGGGAAGACGCGGCGGTGCTCTTGGGCAGGCTCAAGGCGCGAGGCGATTGCCAGGAGCTTCCGACCGGGCCGGTGCTCGCCGGCAATGGCCTGCCGGCCGTGCTGTCGGGGGGCCGCAAGCTGCCCTACGTGCAGGACATCGCCCCGCGGCCCGATGCCTGGCCGGGATGGCAGATGCAGAATGCCGCGTTCGACGAGGGCTTTCTGCTCGACGTTCACCCCCTGCTCTCGGCCGACGGCAGCTTCGTCGATGCCGTGCTGCGGTGCCGCATCGACCTCGTCGAGAAGCTGGCTCCCGTGCCGGTGCCGGCCCCGGCGGCGGGGGCGGGCCGCGTGCAGGTGGAAGTGCCGCAGGTAGCGGCCGTCCGGATCGGCGAGCGGATTCGCTGGCCGGCCACGCAGACGCTGCTCGTGGGAATCGGTTTGGTTCCCTGGCCGGTGCCCGCGCAAAATACGCCGGTCGCGGCCCTCGTCCCCGACGCCAAGCGGCGGGACGTGGCCATCGTGGTCGAGCCCCGCCTACGGGGCGGGCCGTGAGCACGGCGGCGAATCGTTTCGAACACCGACAGGAATCTGGTGACTGATGAGTGGTGCTACAGGCCGGCGGGTCGTGATCACGGGCATGGGCGTGGTGTGCCCCTTGGGGCTCTCCACCGAGGATCTCTGGAACGGACTGGCCTCGGGCACGAGCGCGGTCCGGCCGATCGAGTCGTTCGCCTGCGGCGGCCTGCCGCTCCACCATGCCGCCGAGGCCCGCTGCTTCACCGGTGAGATCGACAACTTCGGGCCGCTCGAGAGCGAGCAGAAAAAGGCGATTCGCAAGGGGCTCAAGGTGATGTGCCGCGAGAGCCAGATGGCCGTGGCCGCCGCCCAGCGGGCCCTCCACGACGCCGCAGCTCGCGAGCACCATGCGCCGGAGCGGTTCGGCTGCGTCTTCGGCTCCGACTACATGCTCACGCTGCCCGAGGACTTCACGGCCAGCGTCGCCCGCTGCCGCGGATCCGATGGCGCCTTCGAGTTCGACCGTTGGGCCAGCGACGGCATGCCGCAGCTGACGCCGTTGTGGCTGCTCAAATACCTGCCCAACATGCCGGCCAGCCACATCGCGATCTACAACGATCTTCGCGGCCCCAGCAATTCGCTGACCGTGCGCGAGGCGAGCGGCCACCTGGCCGTCGGCGAGGCCGTCGTCACGATCCAGCGCGGAGCGGCCGACATCATGGTCGCCGGCGCCACGGGAACCCGCGTGCATCCGATGAAGACGGTGCATGCCCTGCAGACCGAGCAGGTGGCCTATGGCGAAGGCGACCCCACCCGGTGGAGCCGGCCGTTCGACGCCCAACGCTCGGGCATGGTGCTCGGCGAAGGGGCGGCGGTGCTCGTGCTCGAGGAGCTCTCGCACGCGGAAAAACGCGGCGCCCGCATCTACGGCGAGGTGGTGGGGCACGCCGCCCGCTGCGCCACCGATGCCGGCGGCACCGGCCGGCGGCGGCAGTCGCTCGGGCATGCGATCGCCCACGCCTTGCGGATGGGGAGCGTGAAGCCCGAGGAAGTCGGCCACCTGCACGCCCACGGCGTCAGCACGCGGACCGGCGACCGCGAGGAGGCTGCCGCCTGGCGGGACGTTCTGGGCGACGCCGCCTCCCGTGCGCCGACCGTGGCCGCGAAGGGGAACTTCGGCAACCTCGGTGCCGGCAGCGGACTCGTCGAGTGCGTCGCCAGCCTGCTCGCGCTTGGCCGCGGGGAGGTTTTCCCGCTGTTGAACTACGAGACTCCCGACGCCGACTGCCCGATCCGCCCAGCCCGGGCGGGCGACCCGGCAGGGGAACTCTTCGTGTCGGCGGCGGTCACCCCGCAGGGGCAGTCAGGCGCCGTTGCAATCCGGGCTTGGCGGTGAGGGCCGCGACCGCGGCTCCTTGACAATCCGGCCCTAACGGCTTACTTTTGCGGTTTGCGTCGGGTTCCTTCCCGCTGCTGGTTTGCGGATTCTGTTCCAAATGCGTCGTGACGTCTCGTGCCTCTAGGGTGCGGGGCTCGGCACGGGGTGTTTCGGCGTCCATATCGTCATGTGGCGTCGGCTGTGCCGGCAGCACCACGCCACGACGCCCGCCGAGACAACCATGAAGCCCGAAGAAATCCTGCGGATCGTCGACGCGATTCATCGCGACAAGAACATCGACAAAGAGATCGTGTTCCAGGCGATCGAGGCGGCGCTCGCCACGGCACTGGCCCGGCAGTATGGCGAGGAGGCCGACATCCGGATCGAGATCGACCGGGATAACGGTCGCGTCTCCGGCCAGCACGACGGCCAGCCGATCGAGACGGCGGAACTCGCCGGGCGGATTGGCGCCCAGACGGCCAAGCAGGTGATCATCCAGAAGATCCGCGAAGCCGAGCGGGACTCGATCCACGACGAGTTCGAGGAGCAGATCGGGCAGATGGTGTCCGGCGTCGTGACCCGGTTCGAAGGGGCGACGGCGACCGTCACGCTCGGAGCCACCGAGGCGATCCTGCCGCGGAGCGAGCAGATTCCCGGCGAGTCGTACCATCCGAACGAGCGGGTCAGGGCCACGATCTTCGAGGTTCGCAAGGTCGGCAGCCGCGTGAAGATCATCCTCTCGCGAATTCGCCCGCAGCTCGTGCAGCGACTCTTCGAGCAGGAGATTCCCGAGATCGCCGACGGCGTGATCGAGATCCGGGCGATCGCCCGTGAGCCCGGCTACCGCAGCAAGGTGGCGGTCATCAGTTCCGACAATCGGATCGACTGCGTCGGGGCCTGCGTCGGCGTCCGCGGCAACCGAATCAAGAACATCGTGGAGGAACTGGGTGGCGAGCGGATCGACATCGTCCGCTGGAGCGACGACCTCCAGGTGCTCGTGCCGAATGCGCTGCAGCCGGCGGAGGTCGACGAGGTGATCCTCTGTCAGATGCTCGGTCGTGGCATCGTGCTGGTGCGAGAAGACCAACTGTCGCTTGCGATCGGCCGCCGCGGCCAGAACGTGCGGCTTGCCAGCAAGCTCTGCGGCTGGGACATCGAAATCATGACCCGCGAGGAGCTCGACCAGCAGATCGAGCGGGCGATCATGGGCTACTCGTCGATCGAGGGGCTCGATGAGTCGCTGGCCGAGAAGCTGGTCGGCGAGGGCTTCCTGTCGTACGACGACCTCTCGGTGATCGAGCCCGAGGATCTGATGGAAATGGGCGGCTTGTCCGCCGAGGCCGTCGATGCGATTGTGAATGAAGCGGAAAACCGGGCATCGATGGCCGAAGCGGCAGCGGCCGACGAGCGGCGGAAGCAGCGGGAGCAGGACCGGATCGCGAAGGCGACGGCCGATGCCGATGCGGCCGACGCGTTGGCGGCCGGCACGGAAGCCGAAGCGGCCCCCGAGGCCGCGGCCGGCGAATCGTGATGGTCGGTTCACAGGTCATGAGGTGGGTGCGAACACCTTCCGAAACGGGTACGAAAGTCCGGCGCGAGCCGGAGAGGCGAGTCAGCCGGCTGCGGTCGGCAAAGAGAGGGTTGCGTGGCGGTTCGGATCTACACGCTGGCGAAAGAGCTCAAGATCGACAGCAAAGAGCTGGTCGAGCTGTGCACTCGCGCCGGCATCCAGGACAAGGGTTCCGCGCTCGCCAGCATGACCGACGAGGAGGTGGCGAAGCTCAAGGAGTTCATCGCCAGCCGCTCCAAGCCAGCTGAGCGGCCCGCGCCGGCTCCGGTTCGGCCTGCCGCCGCCCCAGTGCGGCCCGCGGCCCCCGCGGCCCCCGCGACGCTGCGGAAGGAAGACTACATCGCCCCGGCCGGCGTGGCCGGCAAGGCGAAGCCTGCAGAGCTCGCCCCCCCGAAGCCGGCCGAGCCGCGTCCGCGGCCCGCGGTGCGACCCGGTGGCGACGGCGCCAAGCCGGTGCCGCGGCCGGCCTTCAAGCTCGCGCCGATGCCGGCGGCCTCGAAGCCGCCGGTGGCCCGTGCGTCGCAGGAGCCGGTGGCCCAGAAGCCCGACGTGAAGCTGCCGCTCGACGCGATTCGCAGTGCCAAGGCCGGCGGAGCCAAGCCGCTCGCCGATCACATGCGCAAGCACGAGCAGCAGCGACAGGCGGAGGGTCTGCGGGCCCGCACGAGCGGTCTGCTGCGGGGCGGAGCCGCGCCGATGCCGCCGCCGATGGAGCCCGGGGTGCGTCCGCGGCGGACGCCTTCGAAGGGGGGCGCCGGTGCCAAGGACGACGTGCTCGGTGGCCGCGAACTGCGGCAACTCAACCGCAAGAAGACGACCGATGGCCGGGGCATGGACGACGACGATGGCGGCCTCCGTCGCCGTCGCGGCGCCCGCCCCCGCAAGGGAGGCGGCATCTCCACCGCCGCCCCGCGGAAGACCAACGCCTCGATCCAGGTGCCGTGCAACGTGCGGGCCTTCTCCGAGGCCATCGGCCTCTCGGCCAGCGAGGTGCTGAAGAAGCTGCTCACGTTCGGCATGGAGACGATGCCGAGCATGTCGACGGTGCTCGACCGCGATACGGTGGAACTCCTCGCGGCCGAGTTCGGCGTGCAGCTCGACATCAAGACCGCCGAGGATCTCGAGAAGGAATTGCTCGCCGGCTTCGACGCCGTGGACGAGGATCCCGCGCTGCGGCTGCCTCGGGCGCCGGTGGTCACCTTCCTCGGCCACGTCGATCACGGCAAGACGTCGCTGCTCGACCGGATCCTCGGGATCGATGTGGCCGCCCGCGAGAGCGGCGGCATCACGCAGCACATCCGGGCTTACTCCGTCGACCGCAACGGCAAATCGATCACGTTCGTCGACACGCCCGGCCACGAGGCGTTCACTCAGATGCGGGCCCGCGGTGCCAACGTGACCGACTGCGCCGTGATCGTGGTGGCCGCCGACGACGGCATCATGCCGCAGACGGAAGAGGCCATCAGCCACGCACGCGCGGCCGGCGTGCCGATCGTGGCCTGCATCAACAAGATCGACCTGCCCGGCGCCGACGTGCAGCGGGTCTATCAGCAGCTTGCCGCGAACGAACTGCTGCCCACGGAATGGGGCGGCGAGACCGAAGTCGTGAAGACGAGCGCCGTCACCGGCGAGGGCATGGACCAGCTGCTCGATACGCTCCTCACGATCGCCGAACTCCACGATCTGCGGGCCAACCCCGACCGCGGCTCGGCGGGCGTCTGTCTCGACGCCTCGATCCACGAGGGGCGGGGCGTCGTGGCCACGCTGCTCGTGCAGAAGGGCACGCTCAACGTGGGCGATGCGATCGTCTGCGGTGAGGCGACCGGCCACGTGAAGGCGATGATGAACACGCTCACCCGTCGCAAGGTGACGGAAGCCGGGCCCGGCATGCCGGTGTTCGTGACGGGCCTCGACGTCGCCCCGAGTGCCGGCGTTCGCTTCCAGGAGGTCGATTCCATCGCCAAGGCCCGTGAGGTCGCAGCGAAGCGGATGGAGATCAGCCGGCACAGCAGCCTCTCCAGCGCCCCGGTTCACGTGACGCTCGAGAACCTCGCCGACCGGCTCGGCACCCAGAAGGCGCCGACGCTCAACCTCATCCTGCGTGCCGACGTCCGCGGCTCGATCGAGGCGATTCTGAAGGAACTGCAGAAACTCGAGCACCCCGAGGTGAAGATCCGCGTGCTGCAGGCGACCGTCGGCGGCATCACCGAGGCCGACGTGCAGCTGGCCGACGCGTCCGACGCGGTGATCATCGGCTTCAACGTGGTGCCCGACGAGCGGGCCCGTTCGCTGGCCGAGGAACGCGGCGTGCAGGTGCGCCGCTACGACATCATCTACCAGGTGACCGACGACCTGAAGAAGGCGCTCGAGGGGATGCTCGCCCCCGAGAAGGTGGAAACCGACCTCGGCCGTGCGGTCGTGCAGCGGACGTTCAGCATCAGCCGGATCGGCGTGATCGCCGGCTGCCGCGTGATCGCCGGCATCATCGCCCGCAATGGCCGGATGCGGGTGATCCGCGACAGCCGTGTGATCGGCGAGTATGGCATCGAGTCGCTCAAGCGGGAAAAGGACGACGCCCGCGAGGTTCGCGATGGTCTGGAGTGCGGCATCAAGCTGGCGGGATTCAACGACATCAAGGAGGGCGACATCCTCGAGTGCTACCGGATCGAGGAAGTCGCACGCACCCTCTCGTGAGTTCACGCCGACTGCTCAAGGCTGCCGCCGCGGTTCGCGAGGTTGTCAGCATGGCAATCCTGGCGCACGTGCGCGACCCGCGGGTTCGTGGCGTCACGGTCACCCGCGTCGAGATGGCGCCCGACATGCGAAATGCCACGGTGCACGTGTCCGTGATGGGCACGGCCGCCCAGCAACAACTCGCCCTGCGCGGGCTGGCGAGCAGCGCCGGCTTCCTGCAGTCGCAGATCGCGGAGAAGATCGAGACCCGCTACACCCCCCGGCTGCGGTTCGAACTCGACGGAGGCGTGAAGCACTCGCTGGAGATCGCCCGGGTTCTCGGCAACGTGCTGCCGCCTGAGGCCGATACCGAATCCGCCGACATGCAACCATCCTCTCCCGCGGATTCAGGTGCCGCGGACCACGACCAGTTCGTTCCCGCCCAGGAAGAAGATCGGAAGGACTCATGACCGCAGCGAAGCGACCGCAACCGGGCAAATCGGCCACCGCAAAGACCTCTCCGGCCAAAGCGTCGGCGGCCAAGCCGGCCGGCAAGCCGGCGGCCAAGCCCGCCTCGAAGCCGACATCGAAGGCTGCCGCTCCCGCCAAGTCGGCCGCCAAACCCGCTCCCAAACCCGAGCCGGTGCCCCCCGCCGCGCCTGCCGTGAAGCAGCCCGCGCGATCGGTGCTCATGCCAAAGCTGATCAAGGCCCTCCGGTCCACCTACAAGCCGACCGCGGCCGTGACGAACCGTCCGGTGCTCGAGCAGGTGCTGTATGCGTGCTGCCTCGAAAACGCTCCGGCCGATGTGGCCGAAAAGGCGTTGGCGCGGGTGCTCGAAAGCGGCTTCGACCTGAACGAGCTCCGCGTGACCACCGTCGCCGAGCTGGCCGAGACGCTCCACGAGCTGCCCGATCCTCCGCGGGCGGCGCTGGCCCTGCGTCGGGCACTGCAGGGCGTGTTCGAATCGACCTACACGTTCTCGCTGGAGCAGGCCAAGAAGCACTCCCTCGCCCACGGACTGAAGACGCTGGAGTCGCTCCACGGCATCTCGCCATTCGTGGTGCATTACGTCGCCTCCACGTCGCTCGGCGCCCACATGATCCCGCTCGATGACGGCGCGATTGCGGCACTCTACCTCTGCGGCATGATCACTCCTCAGGAATACGACTCCGGAAAGGTCACGGGGTTGGAAAAGCTGATTCCGAAGAAGGCCGCCGCCGAGTTCAACTCGCTGTTGCACCAGTTCGGGATCGAGTGCCGCACGAACCTGCACGGTGCGACGGTCAAGAAGATCCTGCAGGCGGTGAATCCGGCCGCCAAGGATCGCTTCCCGAAGCGCGGCGAGCCGCTGCCGGCCCCCAATCCCCCGCCTCCGCCGGCCACCAAGGAAGCCCAAAAGGCCGCCGAGGCCGCCAAGGCTGCCGCCGAGGCGCATCGTCCCGCCGGCCCGCAGGCGGCGGCCCGTCCCGCCGGCAAGACGCCCCTGCCCCCTCCCGGCTCGGGCCCGAAGCGGACGGCCGACGGCAAGACGGCCAGCGGCAAGCCCGGTCCCAAGCCGTTCGTGGTGAAGCCCAACATGGCGAAGCCACTCACGATCAAGCCGGAAGCGGCGGCTCCCGCCAAGCCTGCGGCCCCGCCCGCCAAGCCGCCGGCGGCGAACGCCAAGCGTCATTCGCAGCAACTGACCAAGAAGAAGCCCCGCTGAACCGAAGAGCATGGCCGGACATTCCCACTGGGCGAACATCGCCCGCAAGAAGTCGCTGATCGACGCCAAGCGAGGCAAGCTCTGGAGCAAGCTCGCCAAGGCCATCATCGTGGCCGCCAAGCACGGCGGCCCCGACCCCGACGCCAACCTGCGGCTCCGCTACGCGATCGACGCGGCCAAGGCCGTGAGCATGCCCAAGGACAACATCCAGCGGGCCATCAAGACGGGCACGGGCGAACTCAAGGGGGGCGATCTCGAGGAGTCACTCTACGAGGGCTACGGCGCCGGCGGCGTGGCCGTGCTCTGCGAGATTCTCACCGACAACAAGAACCGGACGGCCCCCGAGATCCGCAAGATCTTCGAGATGTGCGGCGGCAAGCTCGGCGGCACCGGCTGCGTGGCCTATCTCTTCCAGCGGAAGGGCATCGTCCGCGTGCCGCAGCCCGCCTGCGACGAAGACCGCCTGATGGAACTCGCCCTCGAGGCCGGTGCCGACGATGTGAAGCTCGGTGGCGACCGCTGGGAGATCACCTGCGAGCCGACGGTCATGGCGGGGGTCATCGACGCCCTCGGCCAGGCAGGCATCGCGGTCGAGTCGAACGAGATCGTACGGATCCCGACGAACTCGGTGGACGTCGAGGACGTCGACACCGCCCGCAAGGTGCTCGACCTGATGGAGCGGCTCGACGACCACGACGACGTCCAGTCGGTGGCCGCGAACTTCAACATCCCCGAAGCGGCCATGGCCCAGCTCGGCTGACGCCCTCGGCGGCATACGGCACGCGGGCAACGAATCAGGACCGCATTGGTTCGGCCGGCGG
>CAZXIG010000085.1:0-11188 GCA_964640405.1 uncultured Candidatus Kuenenia sp. | reverse complement strand
GCGAGACGGCACGGGCAACCCCGACCCACCACCAGCCGCGTCAAAGGATCGCACTGGCGAGATCGGCGAGTTCGGACCGTTCGCCTTTTTCGAGCGTCACGTGGGCGTAGAGCGGCTGGCCGACCATCTTGTGGATCAGGTGGCTCAGGCCGTTGGAGAGGGCGTCGAGATAGGGCTGGTCGATCTGGGCGACGTCGCCGGTGAACACGATCTTCGTCCCCTCGCCGGCCCGCGTGATGATCGTCTTCACCTCGTGGGGCGTGAGGTTCTGGGCCTCGTCCACGATGAAGAACATCCGCTGCAGGCTCCGCCCGCGGATGTAGGCCAACGGCGTGATCACGAGCTTCTCCGACTCCCGCATGTCGACGATCCGCTGGGCGGCCTGCGTGTCGTCGCCGCACTGGTGGCGGATCACGGTGAGGTTGTCGTAGAGCGGCTGCATGTAGGGATCGAGCTTGTCGGCGATGTCGCCCGGCAGGAAGCCGAGGTCGCGGTTGGAGAGCGGCACCACCGGCCGGGCGAGCATGATCTGCCGATACCGCTGCCGGCACTCGAGCGCGGCGGCGAGGGCGAGGAGCGTCTTGCCCGTGCCGGCCGTGCCGGCGATCGTCACGAGCTTGATCGAGTCGTCCATCAGCGCCTTGAGCGCGAACGACTGCTCCGCGTTGCGGGGCGTGATGCCGTAGCAGGTGAGCTTCTCCACCCGGTGGAACGACTGATCACCGCGGCGAAACGTCGCCAGCGCCGATTTGCTGCCGTTGCGGAGCACGAAGTTCTCGTTGGCCCGCGGCGGCTCGGAGAGGGGAAGCTCGGCGGCCGGCAGCACGCCGCCGTTGGCGTAGATGTGGTCGATCGTCTCCGACGACACGTTCTCGACGAGCCGCTTGCCCGTGTAGAGCGAGTCGAAGCCCTGCACCTTGTCGGACGTGTAGTCCTGGGCGCGGATGCCGAGCGACTTGGCCTTCATCCGCAGGTTGGTGTCCTTCGTGACGAGGATCACCTGCCGCGGGGCTTCCCGTTCCTGGATGGCGAGGGTCGCCCGCAGGATGCGGTGGTCGGGCGTGTCCTGAAGGAAGGCGTCGTGCAGCCGGCGATCGCCGCCGCCTCCGATCACGACGCGGATCGATCCGAGTCCGGGGCCGAGGGGGCTGCCTGCCTCGGAGAGCACGTCGCCGGTGAGGGCGTCGAGGCGGCGGAGGAACTCGCGGGCCTGGAAGTGGATGTCGTCGTTGCCACGCTTGAACTGGTCGAGCTCCTCGAGCACCGTGATCGGGATCGCGACGTCGTTCTCCTCGAAGTTGCGGATGCAGCCGCAGTCGTGGAGGATCACGTTCGTGTCGAGCACGAAGAGCTTGGGGCGGGGGTCCGTCATGGAGTGGCTCCTCCTCGGGGACGGGAATCGCAGCGTTCCGCCGGCACGGTGCGGATGGTAGCGGCGGCCCGCCCCCGCCGAGAGAGCGGTTTTCGCGGTGTTCCCCGGGGCTGGCGACCACACGCAAGACTCACACGCCATACTGTCGGGATGCCCTGCCGACTCGACCTTCCCGCCGCGGCCGACCGCACCGCCTCCCCGGCCCCGCTGCCCGAGGCACTGGCCTGGATCGAGGCCGAACTCGAAGCCGTGCGGGCCGCCGGCCTCGAGCGGCCCGCGCGGGTGCGGCAGGGACGGCAGGGGCGGGAGGTGACGCTCGACGGCCGCACGCTCGTCAACTTCGGCTCGAACGACTATCTGGGCTACGCCGGCGACGTGCGGCTCACGAAGGCGGCGTCGAAAGGGGCCTGTGCCGAAGGGTTCGGGGCCGGCGCCAGCCCGCTCGTGAGCGGCCACTCACTCGCCCACGAGCAGCTTGAACGGGCCCTCGCCGACCTGCTCGCCGTCGAAGCGGCCCTCGTGTTCCCCAGCGGCTTCGCGGCCAACACCGCGACGATCGCGGCCCTCGCGGGCCCGGGCGACTTCATCGCCAGCGACGAACGCAACCACGCCAGCATCATCGACGGCTGCCGGCTGGCGCGGGCCTCGGTCGGCGTCTATCCTCACCGCGACATGGCCACGCTCGATAAGCTGCTCGCCGGGCAGCGGCAGGCCCGCCGCAAGCTCATCGTCACCGACACGCTCTTCTCGATGGATGGCACCCGCGCGCCGCTGGCCGACCTCTGCGGGATCGCCGCGCGGCACGGGGCGATGCTGCTGGTGGACGAGGCCCATGCGACGGGCGTGTTCGGCAGCCGCGGCAGCGGCCTCGTCGAGGAGGCCGGCTGTGCCGACGGCGTGCATGTTCGCGTCGGCACGCTCTCGAAGGCCCTCGGGGCGGCCGGCGGGTTCGTCGCGGGCCCCGCCACGTTCATCCACTGGCTCCGCCATGCGGCGCGGGCCTGGATCTTCTCCACCGCGCATCCTCCCGCCATCGCTGCGGCCGCTACCCGAGCGATCGAGCTGGTCGCCGCCGAGCCGCATCGCCGCCGTGAACTCGCCGACCGGGCGGCCGCGTTTCGCGGCCGGCTCGTCGCTGCCGGCCTCGACACGGGTGGGGCCGAGGCCCAGATCGTGCCGATCGTGGCCGGACCGCCCGAGGCCGCCGTGGCGCTCGCCGCGGCGCTTGCCGCGGCCGGTTTCTTCGTACCGGCGATCCGCCCGCCGAGTGTGCCGCGGGGCCGAAGCCTCGTGCGGACAAGCATCTGCTGGCACCACACGGATGCCGACCTGACGAGCCTTGCGGAGGCGCTCGCCCGCCATGCCTCCAGCCCCTGACGATCGTTCATGGTGCGTGATCGGCGCAGGGCCGTCTGGCCTGGCGGCGCTCAAGCACTTGCGCGCCGCGGGCATCGCCGCCGAGGCGGTCGAACGGGAGGCGGGCGTCGGCGGCAATTGGCGGTTCGGGGCGGCGACCTCGCGGGTGTTCGCCTCCACCCGGCTCATCAGCTCGAAGCGGCTCACGCAGTTCAACGATTTCCCGATGCCACGGGAGTGGCCGGCCTATCCCGACCACCGGCAGTGCCTCGAGTATCTCGAGCGGTATGCCGCCCGCTTCGACCTCGTGCCGCACATCCGGTTCGGGGCGAGCGTCGCGGCGATCGTGCCCGCCGGTTCGCCCGGCGCGGGCTGGGAGGTGACGATCGCCGGTGAATCGCCGCGGCGGTATGCCGGTGTCGTGATCGCCAGCGGCCACAACCACGTGCCCCGATGGCCCGATATTCCAGGGCGGTTCTCGGGCATGCTTCTGCATGCGGCCGACTACAAGTCGCCCACGGTGCCCGTCGCGCTCTCCGGCCGGCGGGTGCTCGTGATCGGCGGGGGCAACTCCGGCTGCGACATCGCCGTCGAGTGCTCACGGCATGCGGCGCACACGACCCATTCCACCCGCCGCGGCTATTACGTGATCCCTCGCGAGATCCTCGGCCGGCCCGCCGACCTGCGGGCCGAACGGCTCCTCAAGATGGCCGCGCCGCTCTGGCTCCGCCGGCTCGTGAGCCTGCGCGCGATCGACCGCACGATTGGCCTCCCGTGGCGGCACGGGCTCCCCCGCCCCGACCACCGCCTCTGGGAAACCCACCCGATCATCAACTCCGAGATCCTCGCGCAGATCGATGCCGGGGCGATCGAGCCCGCGGGCGATGTCGTGAGGTTCGAGGGGGAGGCTGCCGTGTTCGCCGACGGCACCCGCCGCCCGTTCGACGTCGTGATCTGCGCGACCGGTTACCACACGACGTTCCCGTTCATCGATCCGGCGGTCATCGGCCCCGTGGCGGCCGACGGCATTCCCGAGCTGTTCCTCAACCTGCTCCCCCGCCGCCGCGACGACATCGCCGTCGTCGGCCTCATCCAGCCCGACAGCGGCCAGTGGGGGATCACGGATCTGCAATCCCGCCTGGTCGCGCAGCTGGCCCTTGCAGACCGTGCCGCACCGAAAGCGGCGGCCTGGCTCTACGCCCGGCGGCAGCGGACGCAGCCCCGGGACATGCCCTACCTCGACTCGCCGCGGCATCGGCTCGAGGTCGAGCACTTCTCCTACCGGCGCACGCTCGAGCGGCTCATCGCCGGCATGGATCGCCGGTTGCGCCGCGAGTTGCGGCTCACCGCGATTGCGGCGGGAGGATGAGCGGCTCCGATCCGGCGGGCGGCTGGGGGTTGCCGAACAGCGCCTCGAGCCCGCGGCCGAGGCCGTCGCCGATCACGGCCTGCGCCGTGTTCTCCACGATCCTTCCCATGGCCATCTCGAGCATCCGGGCGTCGAACTGCGGCCGCTCGACCGTGCCCTTGAGCGGAATGACCAGCGGCGTGCGGACGAGCTGCGCGATCACCGGCGTGCTGCCCACGACGTCGCCACGCAGGGCCACCTCCACCACCATGGCGAGGGTCCCGTCGGCGCCGACGCTGCCCCCCGACTTCACCACGAACTGGCCCGCATCCATCACGAGCCCCTCGTGCCAGAACCGGCGCTCGGCGAGTCGGATCCGCACCGGCTCAGGCCGCACCCGCAGCAGCACGGCCTTGTCGCCGAAGGCGAACCGCGGATCGACGGCCGACTGCAGTTTCACGAGCAGGTTCACCAGCGGCTGCACCGACGGATGGGGCGTGACCTCGAACCGCTCGAGGATCACATGGCCCGCCAACTCCCCCGACATCGGATCGTCGATCGGGAGCCGAGCACCCGCGAGATCGACGGTCGCGAACCCCTCGGTCTGCGTCCGTCGGCCGAGCATCGGCGACAGCATCGCCACGAAGGCGTCGGCGTGTGGCCCGCCGATATTCACCCGCTCGACCACTCGCCCCGGCGGCACGACGAGTTCCCGGGGCGTGCCGAGCAGCCGCAGCCACGGCGCACCGCGGACGCGGCCACCGGCCACGCCGACGTCGAATGGCCCGAGCGCTACCTGTCCCTCGAAGAGCCGCACGGGCATCTCCCCCGCCTCGACCCCGAATCCGGCGACGTCGGCGATCTGCCAGGCGACCGACGTATCGACCGCGAGGCTCCGCAGCCGCACGCCGAGGTCGTCGGCGGGGCCGATGCTCGTCTTCACCGGACGCGTGAGCTTCGCCTGCCGCTCGACCGCATCCGGATCGCGGCCGCGGGTGGCGGCCAGCCAGTCCTCCGGCAGGGGCACGGCCGCCGGCTCGGTCACCACTGCGAGGGCGGCCTCGGGGAGCGTGCCGAGTGGGCCGCGGAACGTAAAGGGGCGGGCGCCGGTGCCGGCGACCCGCACGCGGCCTTGGGTCCAGGGCGAGGCCAGCCGCGAGAGCTGCTCCCAGTTCCACGTCACCGTGCCGTCGAGGGCGACCTGCCGCCGCGTCGTCCAGTCGTTCACGCCGCCGCGGCCCGCGAACGCGAGCGTCGACGACTCGAGGGCGACCCGCTCGATCGTGACGGTGTCGTGAGCGGTGCCGGCGGCCGCATGCGGCCGCGTCACCTCGAGGGCCACCGCCGCCCGCGGCTCGCTCCACACCTCGCGCGGAGCGGCTGGCGGCTTCGAGATCGCGTGGGCGAGCGAAAGCTGGTTCCCCTCCGCCTGGAGCAGGAGATTCACGCCCCGTTGCGTATCGCTGATTTCGAGCGTGCCCCAGGCGCGGCCCGTGGCCGACCACTGGCCGCTGCCGAGCATGGCGGGAGGAATCCACCTGGCCAGCCGACCGACCTCAGCCTGCCACTGCACGCGGCCGCGGAGCCGTTCCAGCGCCGCGGCGAGCCCCGTAGTCTGGCCGCCAGCGAAACGCCCATCTGGAGTGGGCAGCCACGACAGGCCACCCGACCGCAGCGACATGGTGGCGGTGAGCAGTTCGGCCGACGAGATGTCGAATCGCCCCCGGCCAGGATCGACGAGGCCGGCGGCGCTGGCGACGACCCGCGGCTCGACGATGTGATGGTCGCCGACCGTGACGGAGAGCTTTTCGATCTCGCCGCCGGCCCGCGTGATCTGCCAGGCCGCGCCCTGCGCCGCCACCGCGGCCGAGGCCTCGATCCGGCCGCCGAGTTCGACATCTCCTCCGGCAGGCAGCCAGCCGGCGGCCCGCGCATGCCACCGGCCGAGATCGCCCGCCAGCGAGCAGTCGGCCGCGATGCCGGATGCACCGGGCAGCGGTCGCACCCACGGCGCCGGGGCGGAGTCGGCGACGAGCGACAGCACGTCGACGATCACGCCGCCGGTGAGCGTCGCCTCGAACCGGTCGTCGGCCGCCGTCACCAGCGCATGCGCCGCTTCGACGACGGCGGCCCCTGCGGCGAGCCGGCCATCGGCCTCCAGTGCGAGGGCGACCTCCTTGTCGCGCCAGGCCGGACGGCCCGGCAGCGCCCAGGCGAAGTCGCGGAGGCTCGCGGTGGCCTTCACGGTCAAGGGCTGCTCGCGGCGGCCGCCGGTGATCTCGATGCGGCCGCGGGACGTGCCCGCAAGCTCCACGCCCTCCAGGTCGACCAGATCGGCGACATCGGCCACCAGCCTGTCGAAATCGAGCGTCCACTGAATGGTGGCGTCGGCCGTCGTCCCCGCGCCGGAGAGTTCGAAGGCCGACGACGTGATCCGGGCGTCCTCGACGACGAGCCGTTCGCCCCGGCCGCTGCCACGTCGGCCCCGCACCCAGCCGGCGAAGGGCTCGCTCCACCGCAGCGGCCGTTCCTGCGGCTCCGCCCCGGCCGTGCTCTGCACCGCGGCGAGATTGCGTGCCGCGAGCCGGGCCTCGAGCACGCGGTCGGCTCCGTCGCCCCGTGCGGCGGCGGCCAACTCGAGCGTGCCCCCGGTCACCCGCACGTCGGGTCGGATGGCGAGGCCGCCGGGCATCGCCCGCGCGACGGCGGCCAGGTCGACGTCGGCAGCCACCGCGAAATCCTCGGAGATGAGATCCTCGGCCCAGTCCCACGAACCCCCCGTCGGCAGCCGAATCCGGCCCGAGGCCTCGCCGCGAAACAGGGGCGACACCGCCGTCAGCTTCCGGATCACGACGCTTCCATTCTCGATCGCCAGGTCGAGCGGCAGTTCGCAGTGTTCGAGCGAGACCAGTTCCGCGAGCGTGTCGGCGGCGCAGACGGCGGCGGTATCGAGCACGATCGAGCCGGTTGCCCGTGCGGCTGCGGCATCGACCTGCATGTCGAGCCGCACGTCGGCGAGGCCGTCGAGGAGATACGGCTTCGCGAACCGCGTGGCCAGCACGCTCGATACGCCGAGGGGCAGGCGGTGGGCCGCGACCGCCACCGTTCTGGCCGCCCCGTCGAGGCCTCCGTCCGGCGACGACACCGACCAGCCCCCTTCACGCGCCAGCACGGCGGTGGCCCGCGCGGCGATCGTGGCGCGATCGAGGCGGGTCGAGGTCTCCACGGGTGCCGCGACCGTCGCCGGGGTGGGGGGCACGACGGCCGCATCGGTCGGCACCGCATGCCGCACGCGACCGGCCACCGTCCAGCCGGCGAGCGTGCCATCGGCCCGCACGCTCCCCGCCGCCATCAGTTCCGACACCCGCCAGGCGTCGTGGCGTTCGCGATCGACCAGCTCCACTGCGGCATCCACCACCTCCAGATCGAACCTGGGCGAGCCGACCACCGGCGCCGCGAACCCGGCGAGCCACGGCGCGAGGATGTCTTCGAGCGAACTGCCGCCGCCGCGCACCTCGACGAGCACCTCCGGCGCCACCAGGCGCACCGTGCCGAGGTCGCGGGGCGACACGGCCAGAAGGGCGAGGCCGCGGTCGATCACCACCCGGGGCACGAGCGCCACGGCGTTGCCGGCGCGATCGCGGAGAATCACGTCGCGAAACTCGATCCCACGGATCCAATCCCACCGCGCCGAGCCGCTGGAGATGCTGCCGTCGATTCCGGCGAACAAGGCCTCGAGCGGCCGGTCGCGGAGCGACGTGAGCACGAGCACCGTCGGCGCCATCCAGGCGGCGGCCCCGAGCACGGCCAGGGCCGCGAGTGAAAACACCGCCCACCGCCGCCGCGGTGCGGCATCGTGTCGGTAAAAGCGCCTCGTCATGGGGCGGAGTATAGGAGTCGGCCCACGCTTCGACGAAGGCGAGATTCAGCGGCGGCGCATGGCCGCGAGATCGGCGGGCGTATCGACGTCGAGGAACGACCGCCGAGCAGGATCGACCGCCGCCACCTCGGCCTCGGCGAGCAGGGCGACGGCCGTCGGCTCGGCAGCGTGGAGCTGGTCGAGCAGGCCGCGGAGATCGCGGCGACCTGCGGCGAGATGCCGTTCGATCGGGCCGAGCAGGGCGGGCCGCAGCGCCGAGACGAGCACCTGCGGATGGCCGTGCACGACCGGCACGGCCCACTGCGCGCCGGTCGCTGCGAGCCGGTCGAGCAGAAGCTGCACCACGGCGGGCTCGAGCAGCGGGACATCGCAGGAGACGACGAGCACGGATGCCGGTGGCCGCCCCCCCGCGCAGGCGTGCGCCAGTCCATCGCGGATGCCGGCGAGCGGGCCGGCGCCCGGACTCGAGTCGCGGATCACCTCGAGCGGCACACCGACTTTCGGCAGCGGCTGCGCCGGCGCCGCCACGACGATGATTCTCGCCACACAGTTTGAGAGCGTCGCGGTGATCAGATCCAGGAACGTGCGGCCGGCCAGCGCCAGCCCGGCCTTGCCGGCGGGACCCACGAGCCCGGCCCCCAGCCGCCGCGCCGCGCCCCCCGCGAGCACGAGGCCGATCGCGTCCGGATCACGAGGGCTGGTCGTGCTCATGCTCGGATGGTACCGCGCAACTGTCCCGGTCTGGCGGCTGGTGGATGAACGGCCCTTTTGTGAAGCGGTTTGTGCGGCGGTTTGCCCCGACCGTGCGGCGTCGCGACGGTTGACGAGCGTGGGTTTCGAATCGCCTGCGTCCCATTCCCGCGGAGAGCACCGATGGCCACGTCAGCGGCGGAACGTGTCGAAGTGGAGCCGCTCACGGCCGACGCGGTGCGGTCGCTCCTCGAGCCGCACGCGGCCCCCTGCCTCTCGCTGTACCTGCCCACGCATCGCAACGTGCCCGACAACCGGGTCGATCGGCCGGCCTACCGCCACCTCGTCGAGGCGCTCGGATTGGCGCTCTCCGTCTCGAAGCCGCGGGACGAGATCGAGCGGCTGCTCGGCCCCTTCCGGATGCTCGCCGACGACGTCGCCTTCTGGGAGCACACCCACGACGGCCTGGCGGTGTTCGGCAGCGACGGCCGCGCGCAGGGCTTCCTGCTCAAGAGGCCCGTCACGCCGCTGGCGCTCGTGAGCAGGCGTTTTCACACGATGCCCCTGGTGAAAGCCGTGATGGCCTGCGACCGCTTCGACGTGCTCGCCCTCACGAGCCGCTCGGCCCGCGTCTTCGAGGGCACCGCCTGGCACGATCCGCACGGCAGCTCGGCCGACGTGCTCGATCCCGTGCCGCTCGTGCCGCTGCCGGGCCGGCCGGTGGCCACCGAGCTCGGGCGGGGCGACGTGATCGACGAGGAGACGTTCCAGCCGCATCGCGTGCAGCACGGCATGGGGCCGGCGGGGCTCGGCACGGGGGGCGTCGTGCATGGCGGCTTCGGCGCGAAGCGGGACGACGTCGATGCCGACACGGAGATTTTTCTGCGGCACGTGGACGACCGCGTGCACGAGCAGGTGAGCCGCCGCACGGGCCTGCCGCTGGTGCTCGTGGCGCAGGCCCGACTGGCAGCGATGTTCCGCGGACTCACGAAGAACGACCTGCTGATCGACGAAGCCGTGGCGAAGGATCCGCACCTGATGACAGAACGCGACATGGCCGCGGCGGTCACCGATGTGTTTCGGCGGGCCCACGCGGCGCGGCTCGCCCGCGAGATCGCAGCCTTCGCCCACGCCCGTGATCGCGGCTTGGCCGCCACCGATCTGGCCGACATCGCCCGCGCGGCGGTCGCGGGGCAGGTCGCCACGCTTCTCGTCGAGGCCGACCGCTTTGAGACCGGCCGGCTCGACCGCGACACCGGCGCCATCGAGTTCGACGGACAGGTTCCGATGGATCTCTCGCGGACCGGGGATCGGGCGGCCGTGCGGGGCGACGACCTCTTCGGGGCGCTCGCGGAGACGGTGCTGCTCCACGGCGGCACGATCCTCACCCTCGCCCGCAACGACATGCCCGCCGAAAGCGGCGTGGCCGCGGTCTATCGCTACAAATGACTTCAGCGCGTGGCGATCGTGGCGTCGGCGACGAGCGGGCTTGCGCCGTCGCCGGCCGCGAGCCGCACCACCACTCGCACATGGTCGCCCGCCGGCGGTGAGCCCGGCCAGGGGAGCGAGAAGTGCAGGCCCCGCATCCGAGACGTGCGCCGGAAGTGCCGCAGCGCGTCGGCCGCTGGGATCTCCCAGGTGGCGATCGCCACGCCCTCGCCGGTCGCTGGATCCGTGCCCGCCGCAGCGTCGAACACCGTGATCGTCACGCCCCCCGTGGCGGGCACGAGCCGCTCCTCGGCGTCGCGGGGCTCGAACACGATCGAGAGCCCCTCGCTCCGTCCGTCGCCGTCGGCGTCGAGGCAGGAGCTCTGCTCGGCATTCACCACCAGCCGCGCCGGTGGGGCGCCGTCGGCCGGCGCCTCGTAGGCGAGGCGTTGGATCGGAGGTGACACGGCGGCCGACCCGCCCGGCAGCGAGAGCGCGGGCTCCGCCGGCGTGGGCGCGGCCGAGGCACCGTCCGCGGGGAGCGGCGGCACGCCCTCGAGCGCTGGTGGCACGAGCGGGATGCCCAGCGGCCCATTGCGTCCGGCGGGCTTTCCCGCGGGGCCGCCCGCGTCGGGAATCTCGATCGCCGGCGGCACGTTCACCGGCGCAGGCAGCCCGGCGGGTCGGGAGCGTCCGGAGCCATTCCGTGCGGGGGCGACCTCGTCGCCGATGCCCAGCTGTTTCTTGAGACTGGCGTTCTCGCGGGCGGATCGTTCCAGCTTCGCAGAGGCCACCTGCAGCTCATCCTGCAGGTTGTAGATCTGGTCTTCCTGGTACCGCAGCTCCCGCTCCAGGAGCTGCTGGTTCAGGTCGCTCTTGCAGCCGGCCACCAAGGCCACCGCCATGAGCGGCACCACGCGGCCCAGCCTCGTCGTCGCAAACCGGATCGTCATGACGCGCCTCCATGCGCCTCACGGGAACGGCCCGTCGGACCACTCCCTGACCAGTCGTTCACGCGGCCCGCAGCGCTAGCCGGCGGGCTTGTGCATCGGCATCCGTTCGATCACCTCGTCGATCAGCCGGTAGTCGAGCGCCTCCTGCGCCGACATGAACC
>CAZXIG010000084.1:8670-11433 GCA_964640405.1 uncultured Candidatus Kuenenia sp. | reverse complement strand
TCGCGCCTGGGGGCTTGTATGGGAAGGCGATCCCCCGGCTCGCGCCTGGGGGCTTTCATGGGCGGGTGATCACCGACTCAATTCACCACGTTCCGTGGCGTGCCCGCCGCGAATGCCTGAAGGTTCGCGGCCGTGATGTCGATCAACCGCCGCCGGGCGTTCCGCGTGGCCCAGGCGACGTGCGGCGTGATGATGCAGTTCTTCGCCTTCAGCAGCGGATTCGACGCCGGCGGCGGCTCCACGGTGAGCACGTCGAGCCCCGCCCCGGCCAGGCGCCCGGAATCGAGCGCGGCCGCGAGGTCCGCCTCGTTCACGAGCGCCCCGCGCGCCGTGTTGAGCAGAAACGCCGTCGGCTTCATCAGCCCGATCCGCCGCGCGTCGATCAGTTCCTTGGTGTCGGGCGTGAGCGGGCAGTGCAGGCTCACGACGTCGCTCTCGTGGAGCAGCCTCTCGAGATCGACGCACTCGGGATCGCTGCCCGGATTCCGCCGATGGGCGAGGATCTTCATCCCGAAGGCCCGCCCCACCGCGGCCACACTCTGCCCGATCCGGCCGTAGCCCACGATGCCGAGCGTCAGCCCTGCGAGTTCGACGAGGTCGCCGTCCCAGTAGCAGAAGTCGGGGCAGGCCGACCAGCGGCCGGCTCGCACCGTCTGGGCATGATGCCCCACATGATTCGTCAGCTCGAGCAGCAGGGCGAACGTGGCTTGCACCACGTTCGGCGTGCTGTATTCCGGCACGTTGCACACCGGAATGCCCCGCTCCCGCGCGGCCACCGTATCGACGCAGTTGTAGCCGGTGGCGAGCACGCCGATGTATTTGAGGTTGGGCAACGCCTCGATCTCCGCCCGCCCCACGACGGCCTTGTTGGTGAAGAGGACGTCGGCGCCGGCCGCCCGCGCGACGATCTCGCCGGGAGGTGTCCGCTCGTGCACCGTGAGCGAGCCGAAAGCCTCGATCGGCCCCCACGAGATGTCGCCGGGGTTGTTGGTGTAGCCATCGAGCACGACGATTTTCATAGACGGTTCTCCCGGATGCAGTAGAGGGCGTCGGACGAGCGGATGAGCAGGGCGTCGCCCGCGACCGCCGGCGTGGCCCAAAAAATCTCGTCGGTGTCGCCGAGCGACGATTCAGCCAGCACCTTGAACTCCGGCCCTGCCTGCACGACCACGGTCTTCCCCTTCTCGTTCACGAGATAGATCCGGTCGCCCACGACCAGCGGCGACCCGATCGCCGACGTGCCGCTCGGCAGCCGCTTGCGGTAGAGCTCGGCGCCGGTCCGCTTGTCGAGGCAGACCGCGATCTTGTCGAAGAAATAGAGCTGATCGCCGACGACGACCGGCGACGGCATGCCCGCGCCCGACTTCGTCCGCGACCAGGCCACGCGGTCGCTCGTCTTCTCTCCTTTGGGGAGTGTGAGATCGCCCGTGCCGCCCCCCTTGATCGCAGCCGCCGGCGCCTTGCTGCCAGGGCTCGATGTCCCGAAATACACGGTCTCGGCATCGGCGATCGGCGAGCAGGCGAACGACGTGTCGATCCCGCCGAACCGCCACCGCTCGGCGCCGTCGGCGGTGGCGAAAGCGACGATCGTCCCCTGCCCCGCCGTCACCACCTCTTCGACACCGGCATTCGTCCAGGTGAAGGGGGTGCTCCACGACGTGCCCTTCGGCCCGGTCGCCTTCCAGAGGTCGCGGCCCGTCGCGGCGTCGATGCAGAGCAGCTGCCCTTCGTCCTCGTTGTATCGCTGGATGAACAGCCGCCCGCCGTGCAGGAGCGGAGAGGAGCCGGTGCCGAACTGGTTTTGGATCGGCTGCGGGCCGAGGTCGCGCCGCCAGCGTTCACCGCCGTCGCGATCGAGGGCGACGAGCGCGCCGACCGCACCGAAGAACGCATACACGCCATCGGCCGCGGCGCAGGGTGTTTCGGTGGCGAACGTATTCGATGCATGCTTCCCGAACTTCGGCTTCACGTCGGCCACGGTCTGCGACCAGACGATCCGGCCGTCGGCGGGGTCGAGGCAGAGCACGCGAAACTCGAGCGGCTCGCTCGGCGCGGAGCCCCAGCCCCAGGTGGAGAGCGACATCACGCCGCCGCTCATGCCGCTGGGCCGCTTGCCGTTGTCGGCCACGGCGGTCGTCACATAGATCCGGCCACCCGCGACGACCGGCTGCGACCAGCCGCTGCCGGGGATCGGCGTCCGCCAGGCGAGATTGCGGTCGGCTGCCCAATCGAGCGGCACGCGGGCGGCAGCGGCCGTGCCGAGCGCAGCCCCGCCGCGAAACTGGGGCCAGTCACCCGAATCCGCGACCGCAGCCCGCAGCCCCACCGCCACCAGCCCGGCCATCACAACCGCCACCCAGTTCGCTCGCCGCATGTCATCACCTCCGTGAGATGCCGCACGGTATCACACGAGCCGACATCGCGGCCATCGCAGGTGTCAGAACGGGCATGCCGACCGCCACTCGACGAGCCGGCCGTCGGCCGGATGGGTGACGGCGAGCGACGTCGCGTGCAGCAGGAGCCGGGAGGCTAGCGAGAGCGATTCCTCGTCGGCGTAAAGCGGGTCGCCGAGGATCGCATGGCCGAGCGTGGCGAGGTGCAGCCGGATCTGATGCGAGCGACCGGTGATCGGCTCGACCTCGAGCCGCGTACGATCGGCCAGCCGCTCGAGCACCCGCCAGTGAGTCTGCGACGGGCGGCCCGTGGCGTGATCGATCCGATACCGCGGCGGCCGGGCGAGGTCGCGGGCAATGGGCAGATCGA
>CAZXIG010000084.1:4341-8570 GCA_964640405.1 uncultured Candidatus Kuenenia sp. | reverse complement strand
AGCAGCCGATCGTCACGATGAATGATGCGGTCGATCATGTGCGGGTCGGGCAACGAGCCATCGGCTTCCGGCTGCTTCGCCGCCATCTGGAGGCCGGCGATCGACTTTCGACCGTGGTCAGCTCACCAGATCGTCGCGACAGGGTACATCGCGATGGCGCGGTCAGGGGTCACCACTGCCAACCTGTCTCGCATGGCGGTTGCCACGAGGATTCGGTCGAACGGGTCGCGATGGATCAGAGGCAATTGGGCAGCCGCGCAGAGGAGCGCGGCGTCGAGACCCTCGGCCGGAAGCGTGAGGCGATGCCGGCGGGCCAGGCTGATGCAGTAGTCGAGAGGCGACAGCGGCAAGAAGAGCTTTCCGGCTTTGACCTTGATCGCAAGCTCCCACGGAATCACAGGGGAGATGAACGCCAATCCGCCCGCGGCCAGCGATTCAGCCGCTGCAGGCGAGAGCGTGCCAGCAGCCAGGTGAAGCAGGGCACTCGTGTCGAGCAACAGCCTCATTGAAGTTCCGGCGGCCACTCGTCCGCAGCGAGCGGCTCCGTCGGGTCATAGCCCGGTGCGAACCGAGGCTGCAGCGCTGGATCCGGGGTGAGTTCGCGGGCAACGCCCCCCGCATCGCCCCGAGTCCCATAGGCATGAATTTCCGCGACGGGCTTCCCGTGCCGTTGCAGGATCACCGTTTCACCACGCTCTTCAACGGCACGCACAAGCGCGGATAGCCGTGTTTTTGCCTCGTGAATATTGACATTGATCATATGAACTAAGTTAGTCCACTGCCCTTCCGGGGTCAATTGCGCATGCCCCCCGCTTCACCCGGCGTTCTTAGCCGCCGGAACCTCCAGCTCGCCCATCAGCGTACAGCCGAGTTTGCGGAGCGATGGCCCCGTGCTCCCGGAAGTCGAGGCAAGCCCGAGGCGTAAGCCGAAGGGGCGTTGGAGGACGTGCCCCGAGTTGGCGTGACGCGTGCTTGCCGGACTGCCTCATCGCCCCCTTCGGCTTACGCCTCGGGCTTCCATGGCAATCCGCCAAACGAATACTATACTTCCGTGCAGTATTTCCGACCAGTCGGCAGCAATGGCTCATCGACACGACTTTCACGCAGCCACCGACGCGGGGTACCATCGGAGCGCTCAGTATGTCATTCCGAGTCGTCGCACGATTCATTGCAAAGGGGCGGTCCTGTGGCTGTCGAGCTCCGCGAGTTTTCCTGGGACAGGATGATCGAGGCCGTGCAAGCCGTTCGTGACCGGGCGCTGCGGGCGACCGCGGCCCTCGAGAAAGCTGGAATTCCGTACGCCATGGCCGGCGGCAACGCCGTGGCCGCGTGGGTGGCTCGCGTCGATCGTGCCGCCGTGCGGAACACGCAAGACGTGGACATCCTCGTCCGCCGCAGCGACCTCCCGGCGATCACGGCGGCACTCGAAGGGGCCGGCTTCGTGCGGGCGACGGTAATGGACGTCGTCTGCTTCATCGACGGCCCGAACGGCAGCCCCCGCGACGCCATCCACCTGCTCTTCGCTGCTGAAAAGGTCCGCGAATCGTATCCGCTGCCCACGGCCGACGTGACCGAGTGCGTGCCCGCCGACGACTACGCGATCGTGACGCTCGAGGCACTCGTGCGGATGAAGCTCAATTCATTTCGCGACAAGGATCGCACGCATCTCCGCGATTTCATCTCCCTCGGCCTCATCGACGCCTCCTGGCTCCCCCGGCTCGTGCCCGAGCACGCCGCACGGCTCCAGCAGCTCATCGACGACCCCGAAGGCTGAGGCCAAGCCCCGCCGTATTACACCTTTCGTCGGAGCATGCATGGCTATCCTGTCGCGACGAACGGGACTAGTGGTCGCGCTGGCCTGCTCGCTCGCCACTCCAGCCCATGCCGAGCCGCGGTCGATCGAGGAGATCGCCAAGGGAGCCAAGGCCTCGGTCGTCACGATTCGGTTCAGTGGCCGTGGCGGTCGAGACGAGGGCCTGGGCACTGGCTTCGTCGTCGGTGACGGGCTCGTCGCCACCAATCTGCACGTGATCGGGGAGGCCCGGCCGATCACCGTCGAACTCGCCGACGGCACGACGCACGCGGCCACCCACGTGCATGCCACCGACCGCGATGCCGATCTGGCCATCCTGCGGATCGCCGCTCCCGGCCTCACCCCCCTGCCCCTCGGCACCGGCGACCCGCTCACCGACGGCCAGGAGATCGTGGCCATCGGCAATCCCCACGGCTTGAAACGGAGCGTCGTCGCGGGCCGCGTGTCGGGCCTCCGCGAGATGGAGGGCATCGACATGATCCAGCTCGCGCTGCCCGTGGAGCCGGGCAACAGCGGCGGGCCGCTGCTCGACCTGGAGGGCCGCGTGCAGGGCGTCGTCTCGATGAAGTCGCTCGTCACGCCCAATCTCGGATTCGCCGTCGCGGCGGCCCGGCTCCGCGAACTGCTCGACCGCCCCAATCCCGTCGCGATGGACCGCTGGCTCACGATCGGCGCGCTCGATCCCGCGGAGTGGACGCCGCTCGGCGGAGCCCGCTGGCGGCAACGGGCCGGGCGGATCGCCGTGAGCGGCGCGGGCACGGGCTTCGGCGGCCGGTCGCTCTGCCTCGCCGTGGAACAGCCGCCGGAGCTCCCCTATGAGGTCGCGGTGTGGGTGAAGCTCGACGACGAGGCGGGCGCGGCGGGCCTCGCCTTCGCGGCCGACGGCGCTGACCGGCATTACGGCTTCTATCCATCGGCCGGTCGGCTGAGGCTCACGCGGTTCGATGGGCCGGACGTGTTCTCGTGGAAGATCCTCGACGAGAAACCGAGCCCACGGTATCGCCCGGGCCAATGGAATCACCTGCGGGTGCGGCTCGAAGCCGACTTGATCTCGTGCTTCGTGAACGACGAGCTGGTCTTCGAGTCGGCCGACCGCGGGCTCGCCACCGGCCGCGTGGGGCTGGCGAAGTTTCGCGATACGGAGGCGGAGTTTCGCGGCTTCGCCGTGGGCCGCGAGCTGCCCCGGGTGACGCCCCCCGCCGACGTGCTCGCCCGCATCGAGACTCTCGCGGCAGCGTTACCATCGGAAGGGGCGCCGCCGGCCGACCTCGTCGCGCAGCTGCTTCCCGATGCCGCCGCAGCCCGCACCGCGCTGGCCCGCCGCGCAGCCGACCTCGAGCGGCAGGCCGCGCAGCTCGAAACCCTCGCGGCCGAGGTGCACGAGCGGCAGACGCTCGCGGAGCTGGCCGAGCTCACGCGGGGCGAAGAGAGTGCCATCGATCTGCTTCACGCCGCCCTCGTGATCGCGAAGCTCGACAATCCCGACCTCGACGTCGATGCCTCACGGCGCGAGCTCGATCGACTGGCGGCCGATATCATGAAGCAGATTCCGGCCGGCGCCGACGACGCTGCGAAGCTGGCCACGCTCAACCGCGTGCTCTTCGACGAGCTGGGGTTTCACGGCAGCCGCGGCGACTACTACAACCGCTCCAACAGCTACGTCAACGAGGTGCTCGACGACCGCGAGGGAATTCCGATCACGCTGGCGGTGGTCTACATGGAGATCGCCCGCCGGCTCGGCCTCACGGTGGAAGGGGTGGGCTTTCCTGGCCACTTTCTCGTGCGGCACGCGTCAGGCGGCGGCGAGCCGCAGTGGCTCGACGTATTCGACCGCGGGGCCATCCGCACCCGCGAGGACCTCGCCGAGGAGCGGCAGAGCATCGGCGAGGAGCTCACCGACGAGGATCTCACCGTCTTCGGCCCGCGGGCGATCCTCGCGCGGATGCTCAACAATCTGCTCGGGATCGCCGTCCGCGAAGGCAAGCAGGCCGACGTGCTCCGCTATCTCGACGCGATCCTCGTCGTCGCCCCCGATTCGGCCCGCGACCGCGTGATGCGGATGGTGACGGCCGCCCGTCTCGGCCGCCGCGAAGCCGCCCTCGCCGACGCCCGCTGGCTGCTCGACAACGCGCCGGCCGGTATCGACCTCGACCAGGTCCGCAGCCTCGTCACCCGACTCGAGCAGCAACCCTGACGGTCGCGACGGTGGCGACCGACCGCTCGACGGCCTGTCCATAAAAGCCCCCATGCGCAAGCAGGGGGACCACTCCGGCGTCCATTCCGAAGCGGCGCGGATCATCCCCCGGCTCGCGCCTGGGGGCTTGTATGAGAAGGCGATCCCCCGGCTCGCGTGCCTTTCCTCATAAAAGCCCCCATGCGCAAGCAGGGGGACCACTCCGGCGTCCATTCCGAAGCG
>CAZXIG010000084.1:0-4241 GCA_964640405.1 uncultured Candidatus Kuenenia sp. | reverse complement strand
CATAAAAGCCCCCATGCGCAAGCAGGGGGACCACTCCGGCGTCCATTCCGAAGCGGCGCGGATCATCCCCCGGCTCGCGCCTGGGGGCTTGTATGAAGCCGCGTTTGACCCGGCGGCCCCCCACGCGAATGATTGCGGCGACGACGCGTGATCCCCGGCCCGTGGTACCCCGCCATGACGTTCCCCGCCATCGGGTCGCACGTGTGGCTGGCGAAGTCCGGCCTCCAGTCGCTCATCGACGCGCTCACGGCCACCGGCCACCGCGTGTTCGGCCCGCAGGTAGCCGACGGCGCGGTCGTGCTTCGCGAACTCGCCGATGCAGCCCAGCTCCCGCACGGCTGGCTCGACGAGCAGGACGGCGGCACGTATCGCCTCGCCTACGATCCCACCGCCGGCACGTTCGACCACGTGGTCGGCCCACACTCGCTCAAGAACTTTTTGTTTCCACCGCGGGAGACGATCCAGCGATTCGACCGGGTGGACGGCTCGTGGCAGGAACTGCCGGTGCCTCACGACGACCGGCCGCTCGCCGTGATCGGTGTCCGCGGCTGCGACCTCGCGGCCCTTGCCGTGCAGGACGCCGTCTTCATCCGCGACGACTGGTGCGATCCCGGCTACGCAGCCCGCCGCCGGTCGCTGTTCATCGTCGCCGTCAACTGCCGCCGGGCCGTCGCCACCTGCTTCTGCCACTCGATGGGCACCGGCCCCGCCGTCACGGCCGGCTTCGATCTTGCGCTCACGGAGTTTGCAGACCGCTTCGCCGTCGAGATCGGCACCGACGCCGGCCGCGAGATCCTCGCCGCCGTGGGAAAGCTCGAGACGCTCACCTCTTGCACGTCCGCCGAGGTCGACATGATCCGCGGCGTGCCCCGCGATCTCCGCGACCGCATGCAAGACCGCACGCCCACCGCCGGCAGCCCGCGGCCGCGGTCGCTCGACACCGACGGCATCCGCGATCTCTTGTTCGCGAACCTGGAACATCCCCGCTGGCAGCAGGTGGCCGACCGCTGCCTCTCCTGCACCAACTGCACGCTCGTCTGCCCCACCTGCTTCTGCCACTCCGTCGAGGAGGTGGCCGACCTCTCCGGCGACCACGTGCACCGCGACCGCCGCTGGGCCTCCTGCTTCACGCTCGACCACGGCCGCGTGCACGGCGGCAACGCCCGGCCCACCACCGCCTCCCGCTACCGACAGTGGCTCACCCACAAGCTCGCCGGCTGGATCGACCAGTTCGGCACGTCGGGCTGCACCGGCTGCGGCCGCTGCATCACGTGGTGTCCGGTGGGCATCGACCTCACCGAGGAGGTGGCCGCGATCCGCGCGAGCGACACGCGGGAGGCAGGCTCGTGAGCATGCTGCCCTGCACCGCGCCGCCGGGCCCGTCGCCATGGCAGAGCCGGGTGACGAGGATCACCGCGATCCGCGCGGAGGCTCCGGGCGTGTGGACGTTCGACCTCGTGTTTCGCGAGCCCGGCCCCGACACAGGCTTCGAGCCGGGGCAGTTCAACATGCTCTATCTACCGGGCATCGGCGAGGCCGCGCTCTCGATCAGCTCCGATCCCGCGCGGCCGACGCCCATCAGCCACACGTTCCGGGCGGTGGGCAACGTCACGCACGCCCTCGCGCGGCTCACGATCGGCGACGAAGTTCTCGTCCGCGGGCCGTTCGGCACACCCTGGCCGCTCGACGCCCTCCGCGGCCGCGACATCGTCGTCGCCGCCGGCGGGGTCGGCCTGGCCTCACTGCGGGCCGCGATCTGTCGCCTCGCGGCCCACCGCCACGACTACGGATCGATCGCCATCCTCCACGGCGCGAAGGCGCCGGCCGATCTGCTCTACGAGGCCTACTACGCCGCCTGGCGCGCTGCCGGGCTCAACGTTTTCACGATCGTCGATGCGGCCGACGCCCGCTGGCCCGGCTCGGTCGGCCTCGTGCCCGATCTGTTCGCCGAACTCGACATCGATCCGACCGGCACGAGCCTGCTCTGCTGCGGCCCCGAGCGGATGATGGAGGCCGTGGTCGCGCGGGCCGCCGCGACTGGCATCTCAAGCGGCGACATCTGGCTCTCGCTCGAACGCAACATGGCCTGCGCCGCCGGCGTCTGCGGGCTCTGCCAGTTCGGCCCGACGTTCGTCTGCAAGGACGGCCCCGTCTTCCGCCACGACCGCATCGCGGCGTTCCTCGCGGTGCCCCATCTGTGAGCCGGCCGATGACCGACAAACCCCGTCTCGCCGTCTTCAAGTTCGCCTCCTGCGACGGCTGCCAGCTGCAGCTGCTCGATGCCCAGGGCCAGCTCTTTGCGATCGCCGACCGCGTGGAGATCGCCCACTTCCTCGAAGCCCGGTCGCAGGTGCTCGACGGCCCCTACGACGTCGGCCTCGTCGAGGGCTCGATCTCGACGCCCGACGACATCGAGCGGATCCACGACATCCGCCGCCAGTGCCGGTTCCTTGTCACGATCGGCGCCTGCGCGACGGCCGGCGGCATCCAGGCCCTGCGCAACTGGGGCCACGTCGACGAGTTTCTGTCGGCGGTCTACGCCGATCCCGAATACATCTCGACGCTCGCCACGAGCACGCCGATCGCCGACCACGTGCCGGTCGACTTCGAGCTGCGGGGCTGCCCGATCGACACGGGGCAACTCGTCGAGCTGATCACGGCCCTCGTGCTCGGCCGCAGGCCGCGGATGCCAACGTATTCCGTCTGCGTCGAGTGCAAGGAGCGGGGCACCGTCTGTGTGGCCGTCGCGAAAGGGATCGCCTGCCTCGGCCCCGTCACGCAGGCGGGCTGCGGCGCCATCTGCCCCGCCCACGACCGCGAGTGCTTCGGCTGCTACGGCCCGGCGGAGAGCCCTCATCTCGTCAGCCTCACCGGCTTCTACGAGCGACGGGACACGCCCCGCGACCACCTCGCCCGGCTCGTGCGGAGCTACAACGCATGGGCACCCGCCTTCCGTACGGAGAGCGACCGGCTCGCGGAGGACGGCGTATGAGCGACGAGCGACCGCTTGGGCCTATCCGCCGGCTGAGCGTGAAGGCACTGACGCGGGTCGAGGGAGAAGGCTCGCTCCGTGTGCGGGTGGCCGATGGCAGGGTCGAGATCGCCGAGTTCAGCATCTATGAGCCGCCGCGGTTCTTCGAGCGGCTCGTCGTGGGCCGCGAGGTCCGCGAGGTACCAGACCTCGTCGCGCGTATCTGCGGCATCTGCCCGGTGGCCTACCAGATGTCAGCCTGCCACGCCCTGGAAAAGGCCCTCGGCAGCGAGGTCACACCGGCGATCCGCGCCATTCGGCGACTGCTCTACTGCGGGGAGTGGCTCCAGAGCCACGCCCTCCACGTGCACCTCCTCCACGCCCCCGACTTCCTTGGCGTCGAGAGCGGCTTCACGCTGGCCGAGCGGCGGCCCGCGCTCGTCGAGGCCGGCATGCGGCTCAAGGCCCTCGGCAGCCGGATCATGGAGGTGATCGGCGGCCGCGCGGTGCATCCGATCAACGTGGCCGTCGGCGGGTTTCATCGGGCGCCCTCGGCGGCGGCGATCCGCGGGCTCGTGCCCGACCTGGAGTGGGCCCTCGGCCGCTGCCTCGACCTCGTGGCGGAGGTGAGCCGGTTCGAGTTTCCGGAGGCGGGGCAGGACTTCGAGTGCGTGGCCCTGCGGCACGACGCCGAGTATCCGCTCAACGACGGCCGGATCGTGTCGTCGTCGGGCCTCGATATCGACGCGGCCGACTATGAAAAACACTTCGCCGAACGCCAGGTGCCGTGGAGCACGGCGCTGCACAGCCTGATGCTGCCCGACGGCCGTTCCTACCTCACGGGGCCGATCGCCCGGCTGAACCTCTGCCACGACCGGCTCCCGCCGCTCGCCCGCCGCGCGGCCGATGCCTGCGGCCTCGCGTTCCCGATCCGCAATTCGTTCCACAGCATCGTGGCCCGCTGCATCGAGATGGCGGCAGCCTGCGAGGAAGCCCTGACGATCGCCCGGGCCACGCAGGCCGACCTCTCACCTTGCCGGGTCGAGTATGCGCTGCAGGCCGGCATCGGCTCGCACGCCACCGAGGCTCCGCGCGGGCTCCTCTACCATCGTTACGAGATCGGGAAGGACGGGCTCATCGCGGGCTGCAGGATCGTGCCCCCCACAGCGCAGAACCAGGCCAGCATCGAACGCGATCTGCGGGAACTGCTGCCGAGGGCGCTCGCCGGCGACGACGCCACGGCCACGCACCTCTGCGAGCGGCTGATCCG
>CAZXIG010000083.1:0-11446 GCA_964640405.1 uncultured Candidatus Kuenenia sp. | reverse complement strand
CCACTGGAACCTGGCCCGGCTGGCCGAGAGCCTGCTGCCGGTCGTGAAGGGAGGCGAAGAAGCGGCGCTCGATACGGTCCGCGGCGTGCTCGCCACGTTTCCGGAGCGGTTCGCTCGGCATCATCTGGCCGGCGGTCGGGCCAAGCTCGGCCTCGCCGCGGAGGAGGAAGGCGACCGCGAGCTGTTCACGGCGCTGCTCGACTGGATGCACGCGGCCCGCGCCGACTTCACGGCCACCTTCGTCGGGCTGGCGGCGATCGCGGAGTCGCGCGAGATTCCCGAGGCCGGCACGCCGACTCCGCTCGCGCCCGGATGTTCGGCCCCCGGCTTTCGGCCGTGGTGCGAGGCATGGCTCGCACGACTCGCACGGGAAGCAGACCCGCAGGCCGCCGCCGCCCGCATGCGACTGGTCAACCCCGTCGTCATTCCCCGCAACCACAAGGTGGAAGAGACGCTCGCGGCGGCCGAGTCGGGCGACCTCACGTTCCTCGATCGGCTGCTCGCCGCGATCCGCTCGCCGTTCGTCGAGACGTCCGCCAACGAGCACTACCGCGCAGGCCCGCCCGCGGGCTGCGGCCCCTACCGCACGTTCTGCGGCACGTGACCGGCAGCTGGGGCCGCGCCGGCCCGCGGCCGCGCGATCCGCTAGCCAAAGACAAAGCCCGCGGGCTGTCCACTCGATCGGCCGGAGGTGGAGGAATCCGTCGAAAAGTTCGGCTACCGCGAGGGCTTCGAGCACCCCGACGACCACGGGGGGCGGGTTCTGGGGCATCCGCGGCTCACGCTTGGGGGCCGTTGAGCAGCCGGCCGATCGCGGTGTGCCGGCGACATCGTCCAGGCGTAGGCGGGCTGCACCACGGTGGCGAGCAGACGGTCGTTCATCGTCGCGAGACTGGCCACGAGCAGCACGATCGCCGCCGGCAGGAGCAGCTTCCGGCGGCTATGATCGATACCATCCTGATCATCCGCTGGCAGGAGAGGGCCGTGTTGGGACGCAACCGTGCGGTGCGGTCAAGATGCGGGCGGGAACGAGGCGACGAGGCATGGAAGGGAGTCGATGAGCGACGACAATTCGAACGAGATCAGGCGGTATGGCAGTTCAACGCGCTGGGCGGACGTCGTCGTCCATCGCGGCGTCGCCCGGTGGGTGGAAGTGGCCGAGGACGCGTCGCTCGATGCCCGCGGCCAGATCGCGCAGGTGCTCGACCAGATCGACGCCACCCTGCAGGGGATTGGCAGCGACCGCACGCGGCTGCTCGAGGTGCTGATCTATCTCGCCGACCACGGCGACGCCCCCACGCTCAACGAGCTCTGGGATGCATGGGTTCCCGTGGGCCATCCTCCCGTGCGCGCGATGGTGCAGGCGGGGCTGGGCAAAGGCTGCAAGGTGGAGATGATCGTCACGGCCGCGACGTGATCCGCGAACAAGGTGTCAGGACTCTTTTCCGCCCCAGTTCATGGGGAGAACGTCAGTCATCCGTCGCGCACAGCCCGCGCACCGCGAACTCGAGGGAAGACTCGAGCGCCAGCGCCCGCTCGCGCCCCGTCGGGACGGCCGCGTGGCCGGCAAGTGCCAGGGAGGCAAAACCGTGGACGACGCTCCACGCCTTGAGTTCCGCGCCTGCCCGCCGTTCAGGAGGCAACACGCCCTCGGCTACGAGCGCGTCGAGCGATCGACCGAGTAGCTCCCACGGTGTCGGTGTCTCGAGGCCGGGTGCATCGTGATCCAAACACCCGACGCCGCTGCCGCTGAAGATCAGGCGAAAGAGTTCGGGATGCGCCAGGGCGAACTCGACGTACGCTCGGCCGACGGCCGTGAGCCTCGCGATCGCCGGGCTGTTTGTGCGCCTGCTTTTGGCGGCCCGGTCCATGGCCGCCTGCATGAGGGCCGACAGCCGCTCCAGCCCACTGGCCGCAGCAGCGGTCAGAAGCGCGGTCTTGTCGTCGAAGTGTCGGTATGCCGCGTTCGCGGACACGCCCACGTCGCGGGCCGCCTCGCGCAGGCTGAAGGCGGCCTCGCCTCCCTGCTCGATCAGACGCACCGCCGAGGAAATCAGCGCGTTGCGAAGATCCCCGTGGTGATACGCCGCGCGTGTGTAGCTCATAAACCAATGTTGACGCTGTCCACTTATTTTGTCAAAGTGGACAGCGTCCACATTTGCCGAAAGGCCGTACTGCCCGAGAAACACGGGAGGGAATCCTCATGACAGCAGTACGCCGCGTTTTCGTCTGCGGTGCCACCGGTCGGCAAGGCGGTGCCGTGTCGCGATCCCTCCTGGCGCACGGCTTCGAGGTTCTGGCGTTGACCCGCTCCCCCCGCAGCCCCGCAGCCGAGGAATTGCAGCGACTGGGCGCGCGGGTCGTCGTGGGAGACCTGAGTCAGGCGAAGACACTCGTGCCGCACCTGAAAGACGTGGAAGGCGTTTTTTCGGTCCAGAATTATTGGGAGCGCGGCGTCGGGGCTGACGGTGAGGTGCGACAAGCCGAGAGCCTGCTGGCTGCCGCGCACGAGGCCGGCACGCCGCACGTCGTCCAGTCGATCATGGCTCGGGCGAGCACGTTCGACGGCATACCCCATTTTCAGTCGAAGGAACGCATCGCCGCCCGGCTGCGTCGTGGCCCGCTCCTCCCGTACACGACGCTCGGGACGGTCTGGTTCATGGACAACATTCTCGACCCCAAGATGGGCGGCGCGATGACGCTCCCAGTTCTGGCGGGTTCGCTCGACCGCCACGTGGCCTTTCCGATGCTGGCTGCGGCCGACATCGGAAAGGCCTGCGCGAAGATTTTTCAGTCGCCATCCGTTTATGCCGCAAAACATATCGACCTGATCGGCGACCGCCTGACCGTCGACCAGATGAAGCAGGTCTATCGCCGCGTGACGGGCCGGCGGCCGAAATCCTATTCCATGCCACGCTGGATGCTCCGCTGGATCAACAAGGAATTCGCCGAGCAGCTCGCATGGCACAACCGTGTCGATTTCGACGGACAGCCGGATCAACTGCGGGCGTGGCTCGGAGATCCGATCACCTTCGAAAACTTTCTACGGAAGCATCAGGTCAGGAATCTTTAATTCGAACTTCCGTCACGAAGGAGTGTGCATAGGTGGCTTTCAAGACGATTTGTGGCTTCGCGGCCATGGCGATGATTCTGGCAACCGCATCGATTCTGAATGCCGGCGAACCAACGACGGCATCAACTGCCCTGAAGGTGCGCATCGACGGTCTGCGGTCCGCTCGCGGAAAAGTCCTCGCCTATGTCTGGGATCAGGGCGACGGCTTTCCTGCGGACAAGAAGAAAACGCTGACCACTGCCGAAGTGGAAATACGAGGCACGGAGGCTGTCTGCGATTTCGCGATTCCGCCATCCGTGACGCGATTGGCCGTATCCGTCATGCATGACGAGAACGGCAACGGGAAGATGGACAGCAATGTTTTGGGGATCCCGCTCGAGGGCTACGCCAGGTCGAGAAACGTGCCGCACTCGATGGTCGGTCCGCCGCGATACAAGGACGCCGAATTCGAGCTGCGGGAATCACCTGCGACCGTTGCCATCAGGATGCTGTACTGACCACAGGAAACGTTCCGTGACAGGTGTTGATTCGCACGACACTCGCCGTGAGAGGGCAGCCGCATGACATGGTGGAATAGCGTGATTTCGTCGATCGCGTGCGGGATAGCACTTGCCGTGGCGGCATACAGCTGGCGGCGGATGCGCGTGGTGTCACTCGGGGTGATGGCATGGTGTGCTGCAGCCTGGGCGCTCTCGCGTCATGGCTTTTTTCAGGATTCGCGAGAGTGGCACACTGCCCATATTCCAGGCTTCCTCCTCTTCGGCACCTTGATGTCGTTACCGCCGATGGTGATCGCGTTCGGGTGGTATCGCTCGCCGACGTTTCAGGCGTTTCTGGAAGCGATCCCGCTGCCGACGCTCATCGGCACTCAGGTGTATCGGCTGGCAGGCGTCGTGTTCCTGTGGATGCATGCGGAAGGCCTGATGCCGCCCGAGATTGGAATTGTCACAGGGTGTGCCGATGCGTTCATCGGTATCACGGCGCTTCCGTTGGCGTGGGCGGTCGGGAAACAGATCGGTGGTGTCCGCCGGCTCGCGATCGGCTGGAATCTGTTTGGCATCGCCGATTTTCTGATCTCGGTGAGCATGGTGTCGCTGTCTTTCATTGGCGCCCTGACTTTGCAACCGGCCCCCGTGTCAATCGGCCTGCATCCACTGGCGCTCATATCGCTTTTCCAATTGCCACTCTCCATCGCCATTCATCTGCTCGCGCTGCGCCGGCTCATGCGGCCGAGATGGGCCTCCGGAGAACAGGCTTCATGAACTGGGTCGCCCTCAGGATGCTGACCGGAGACAGGGCCAAGTATTTCGGCCTCGTGTTCGGCGTGGCGTTCGCCAGCATGCTGATGTCGCATCAGGTGAGCATCTTCTGCGGGCTGATGCGCCGCACGGCCAGCCAGATTCTCGACGTGCGCGATGCGAGCATCTGGGTCTGCGACCCGGAGCTGCAGAGCGTCGACGAGATCGAGCCGCTCTCGGCCACCGCGCTCCACCGGGTGCGGAGCGTGCCGGGAGTGCGGTGGGCGTCACGGCTCTCGAAGTCGCTCGGACGTGCCCGCACGGCGGACGGGCTGTATCGCACCGCCATCGTGATGGGGCTCGACGACGACAGCCTAGCGGGCGCTCCCCAGCGGATGATCCTCGGTTCGTGGCACGACCTGCGGCAGCCCGACGGCGTGATCCTCGACGACGCGGGCTACAGCTATCTCTTTCCGGGCGAGCCGGTCACCCTCGGCAGAACCCTCGAAATGAACGACCGCCGTGTGGTGGTGGTCGGCATCTGCCGGGTGGCCGCACCGTTTCAGACGTTTCCCGTCATGTACTGTCGCTACAGCCAGGCGATGCACTACGTGCCACGCGAGCGCAACGCCCTCTGCTTCGTCATCGCAGCCGCCCATCCCGACGTCGATTCGCAAGTGGTGTGCCGGCGGATTCGCGAGCGGACCCAGCTGGCGGCCTACGACTCGTGGTCGTTCGTCTGGCTGACGATCGGCTACTACATGCGGTCTACCGGGATTCCCGTGAACTTCGGGATCACGGTGGCCCTCGGCTTCATCGTGGGCACGGCCATCGCCGGCCAAACCTTCTATCTCTTCACGCTCGAGAACCTCAAGCAGTTCGGGGCGCTCAAGGCCATGGGGGTCACCAACAATCGCATCCTCGCCATGATCCTCCTGCAGGCCAGCGTCGTGGGCGGGCTTGGCTACGCGCTGGGCATGGGCGCGGCGAGCGTTTTCTTCGAGGTCACCAAAGACATCTACCACCTCCGCGGTTTCTACCTGCCCTGGGAGGTGGCCGTCGGCACGGCGGCGGCCGTGGTGATCATCATGTTCCTCGCCAGCATCGTCAGCATCCGCCGGGTGTGGACGCTCGAGCCGGCGAGCGTTTTCAGGTAGGCCGCCCCCGCGGGAGTCACGCTCATGAACGTCAAGATCGGGCCCGTTGTTCTGCCACTTCTCGCCGTAGGCTCCCTCGCCTACGCGGGCTGGCACGTCTATCGGGCCAACCAGCCGCTCCCGCAGGCCGTGCCGCCCATGCCGCCCGTCGTCGCGCCGGATGGCCACGCCCTGGCCGCATCGGGAGTCGTCGAGCCGACGACCGAGGACGTGGCCATCGGGACGCATGTCTCCGGAGTGATCGAGCGGGTCTACGTGGCGGCCGGCGATCGGGTGGCGGTCGGCGACCCGCTGTTTCGCATCGACACGCGGCAGGCCGACGCGGAGCTTGCCGTCCGCGAGGCGGGCCTCGCCGATGCCGAGGCGCAACTGCACCGGCTCCGATCGCTGCCCAGGCCGGAGGCGCTGCCGGCGAGCGCCGCCCGCGTGCACGAGGCGCAGGCGGAGGTGGTGGCCGCCGACGACGCCCACCAGCGGACGGCGCGGCTCGCCGAGGCGCGGACGGTGCCCGACGCCGAGCTGATCTCGCGGCGGCAGGAACTGGAGCGGGCCAGGCAGCGACTCGCGGCCGCGGTTGCCGATCACGAACTGCTCGAGGCCGGCGCCTGGAAGGAAGACATCGCCGTCGCCGAAAGCGCCGTGCGGCGTGCGCGGGCCCATGTGGAGCAGGCCCGCACCGAGATCGCGCGGCTCACTGTTGCGTCGCCGATCGACGGCGACGTGCTCAAGGTCGACGTGCGGGCCGGCGAGCAGGTGGGCACCGCTTCAGACCGGCGGCTGATGGTGCTGGGGAGTGTGCAGCCGCTCTGCGTGCGCACCGACATCGACGAGAGCGAGATCCCGCGGTTCGAAAAAAACGCGGTCGCCAGGGCTCACGTCCGCGGCGATCCCGGCCGGTCGTATCGGCTCCGGTTCGTGCGCGTGGAGCCCTACGTCATCCCCAAGCAATCGCTCACGGGCGACAACCGCGAGCGGGTCGATACCCGCGTGCTGCAGGTCGTGTATGCCGTGGAAGAGGATTCGCCGGACCTGTTCGTCGGCCAGCAGGTGGACGTGTTCGTCGAGGTCGGCAACCGCGCGGGGACCGGCCCTGACGTCAACTCAGGATTTCCTTCACCACGTGCCCGTGCACGTCAGTGAGCCGGAAGTCGCGGCCTTGGAAGCGGTACGTGAGCTTGGTGTGGTCGAAGCCGAGGAGGTGCAGGATCGTGGCCTGCAGGTCGTGGATGTGCACCATGTCGCTGGCGATCTTGAAGCCCAGGTCGTCGGTGGACCCGTGGACATGCCCGGCCTTCACACCGCCGCCGGCCATCCACACCGTGTAGCAGTCGGGATAGTGGTCGCGGCCGAGAATGCCGCTGGCGGCGGTTCGCCCCTCCTGGAAGGGCGTGCGGCCAAACTCGCCCGTGCAGAGCACGAGCGTGTCTTCGAGCAGCCCACGCTCTTCGAGATCCTCGATGAGCGCGGCGGCCGGCCGGTCGAACGTGGCCGCCTTCGTCGTCAGGCCGTCGCGAATGTCCTCCTGCGGCCGGGTGCCGTGGAAGTCCCAGCCCCAGTCGAAGAGGTGCACGAACCGCACGCCCTCCTCGACGAGCCGCCGCGCGAGCAGGCAGTTGTTGGCGAGGCTCGCTTCGCCCGGCTTCGCGCCGTAGGCCTCGAGCACGTGCTGTGGCTCCTTCGAGATGTCCATCACGTCGGGCACGCTCGTCTGCATCCGGTAGGCCAGCTCATACTGCGCGATCCGCGTGACCGTCTCGGGATTGCCGAGTTCGCGGGCCTGCAGCTCGTTCAAGTCCTTGAGGGCGTCGAGCGTCTTGCGGCGCATCGCCCGGTTCATCCCCGGAGGATCGGAGACGTAGAGCACCGGGTCCCCCTTCGAGCGGCACTGCACGCCCTGGTAGACGCTCGGCAGGAAGCCCGAGCCGAAGCTGCTCGTGCCGCCGTTGGGCTGCGAGCCCGACGAGATCAGGACGACGAAGCCGGGCAGGTCGGCATTCTCCGTGCCGAGGCCGTAGGTCAGCCAGCTGCCGAGGCTCGGCCGGCCGGCCCGGGGCGAGCCGGTGTAGACCATCAGCTCGGCGGGGGCGTGGTTGAACTGATCGGTGAACATGCTCCGCACGAGGCAGATCTTGTCGGCGACGCGATGGAGGTGCGGGATCGCGTCGGAGAGTTCCATGCCGCTCTCGCCGCACCGCACCCACTTCCGCCGCGTGCCGAGGAGCTTCGGCGTGCCGGTCGTGAAGGCGAACTTCTTCCCCGCGATCGCCTCGGCGGGGCACTCCTGGCCGTCGCGCTTCGTCAGTTCCGGCTTGTTGTCGTACATGTCGAGGTTCGGCGGCGACCCCGTGAGATGGATCACGATCATCCGCTTCGCCTTGGCGGGCAGCGGCGGATGCTTCGCCGCCATCGGGTCGCTCGCCAGGGCCGGCACGGGAGCGGCGCTCGTGGCAGCCAAAAGCTCGTGCATCGCGATCGCCCCGATGCCGCCGGCCATCGATCCGAGCAAGTGCCGCCGGGTCGCGAGCAGCTTCTGTTCGAGAATCGGATCCATGATCGCGCCTCCGGCTACGGGCACATGAAGGTTTCGTCGAGGTTGAGAATGACGTTCGCCACGACGGTCCAGGCGGCGAGATCGGCCACGTCGGCATCGAGCGCGGAGGGCAGGGGGCCGAGCGGGTCGGTGGCCATCTTCTTGGCGTCGTCAGGGTTCTGCAGGTAGTCGGATTTGGCGTCGGCGTGCAGGCCGACGAGCCGGTCGATCTCCGCCGGCGTGGGCTGCCGCGCGAGCACGAGGCGGAAGCCGCGGGCGGCGCGGTCGGCTTCGGTGGAGCCGCCCTCCTGCACCATGCGCCGGGCGAGCGCCTGCGCCGCCTCGACGAACGCCGGGTCGTTCATCGTCACGAGCGCCTGCAGCGGCGTGTTGGTCCGCGGTCGGCGGATCGTGCAGACCTCACGCGACGGGGCGTCGAACGTGGCCATCGACGGATAGGGGTTGCTCCGCCGCCAGGTCGTGTAGAGCGCGCGGCGGTAGCGGTCTTCGCCCGTGCTCGTCTCCCAGTCGACTCCGCCGCCGAACGCGGTCGCCAGGCCGAAGGCGGGCTGCGGCGGCTTCACGCTCGGGCCCCCCTTCTTGCGCGAGAGCAGGCCCGCGGCGGCCAAGGCCTGGTCGCGGATCACCTCCGCCGAGAGCCGCACCCGCGGGCCGCAGGCGACGAGCCGGTTTTCCGGATCGCGGGCCACGAGGTCGGGCGGGCACTTCGACGACTGCCGGTAGGCGGCGCTGGTCACGATCAGCCGCTGAATCGCCTGCAGGTTCCACCCGCTCGCCACCAACTCGCAGGCCAGCCAGTCGAGCAGTTCGGGATGGCTCGGCAGGTCGCCCTGGCTGCCAAACTCCTCGCTCGTCGACACGATCCCGATCCCGAAGAGCCGCTCCCAGAGCCGGTTGACAATCACGCGGGCCGTGAGCGGATTGGCCGGGTCGACGAGCCACTTCGCGAGCGCGAGCCGATCGACGCGGCGCCCCTCGACCACCGGCACGTCGTTGAACACCTCCGGCACGCCCTCGCGGACCTCGTCGCCGAGGTTTTGCCAGTTGCCACGGAGCTGGATCTTCGTGATCCGCCGCTTGTCGCCGGCGAGTTCCTCGAGCACCGGCACCGTCGCCACGGGGGTTTCGGCGAGCCGCTTCCGCAGGTCGGCGACGATCTTCCGCGCCGGCTGAAACTCGGGCGGCTCGGGCCGGTCCTTCGCGACCGGTGTCTTGAGTTCGGGAATGCCCGCCTCGATCTCCGCGATCTCCCGCTCGATCGCGGCCCGCCTGGCATCGGCCTCCGCCCACGGGATCCGGATCACGGGCGACTCATCCGTCCGATCGGCATCGGCCGTGTTGTTCAACACCGCGTAGAGCTGGAAGTATTCCGTTTGCGAAAGCGGGTCGTATTTGTGGTCGTGGCATTGGGCGCAGGCCATCGTCGTGCCCATCCACGTGCTCATCGTCGTGTTCACGCGGTCGATGACGGCAACGGTGCGAAACTCCTCGTCGATCGTACCGCCTTCGTTGTTCGTGAGCGTGTTGCGGTGGAAGGCGGTGGCCACCCTGTCGTCGAGAGTGGCGTTTGGCAGGAGGTCGCCCGCGAGTTGACGAAGCGTGAACTCGTCGAACGGCATGTTGGCGTCGAAGGCCCGGATCACCCAGTCGCGCCAGCCCCAGATCGTGCGCGGCGGGTCGTCGGCGTAGCCGGCGCTGTCGGCATAGCGGGCGAGGTCGAGCCACTGGCGGGCCATGTGCTCGCCGTAACCAGGATGCGCGAGCAGCCGATCGACGAGCTTCTCGACGGCGTCTGGCGACGAGTCGGCCGCGAAGGCGTCGACTTCCTCGGGCGTCGGCGGCAGCCCCGTGAGATCGAGGGCGAGCCGCCGGGCGAGCGTGGCCCGGTCGGCCTCGGGCTGCGGCACGAGCCCCTCGGCTTCGAGCCGCGCGAGGATGAAACGATCGATGGCGTTCTTCGGCCAGGCGGTGTCTTTCACGGCCGGCAGCGGAGGGCGCGATGGCCGCACATACGACCAGTGGGGCTCATACGTCGCCCCCGCCACGATCCAACGCCTCAGGAGATCGACCTGCTTCTCCGGCAGCCGTTCGCCGGCCTCGGGGGGCGGCATCACGATGTCGGGATCGGTGGAGGTGATGCGGGCGATCAGTTCGCTCTCATCGGGCTTGCCCGGCACGATCGCCGCATGGCCGCCGAGATCGGCGGTCGCCCCGGCAAACGTGTCGAGCCGCAGCCCTTCGGCGCCGCCGCCGGCGCGCCCCTCCGGGTCGGGCCCGTGGCAGCGCACGCAGCGGTTCGACAGGATCCCCTTGATGTCGCGGGTGAACGACGGCTCTTCGCCGCACGCCTGCACCGCGAGCGACGACAAGACGCCGGCGACCATGAGCGCCGCCGGCCAGCACCGCGACAGTCGGTGTTCGCGTTTCCAGTGTCGTGTCATGGAAGCGATCCCGGGAGGTGCATCGTGATCAGGCGAGGATTAGGCGAGAAGGTCCTTTACGACGCGGCCGTGGACGTCAGTGAGCCTATAGTCGCGGCCCTGGAAGCGGTAGGTGAGACGTTCGTGGTCGACGCCTAAAAGATGGAGCAACGTCGCGTTGAGGTCGTGCACATGCACGGGGTTTTCCACAATATTGTAGCTGAAGTCGTCGGTGCGGCCGTAGACGAGCCCCGGCTTCACGCCGCCGCCGGCTAGCCAGATCGAGAAGCAGCGGCCGTGGTGGTCGCGGCCGTAGTCCTCGATGAGCCCGCCCTGGCCGTAGACCGTGCGGCCAAACTCGCCCGCCCACACGACGAGCGTCTCGTCGAGCAGGCCGCGGGCCGCCAGGTCTTCGACGAGCGCCGCCTGCGGCTGATCGACGTCGCGGCACTGCTTGGGGATGTTGCTCATGAGCTTGTTGTGCTCGTCCCAGCCGCGGTGATAGAGCTGCACGAACCGCACGCCCCGCTCCACGAGCCGCCGCGCGAGCAGGCAGTTGGCCGCGAACGTGCCGGGCTTTTTGCTGTCGGGGCCGTAGCGGTCGAACGTGGCCGCCGACTCGCCCGAGAGATCGGTGAGCTCCGGCACCGAGGCCTGCATCCGGAAGGCCATCTCGTATTGGGCCACGCGAGAGGCGATTTCGGGATCGCCGTCTCTCGCCCGCTGGATGTCGTGCAGCCGCGAGAGGCCGTCGAGCATCGAGCGGCGGAGTTGTCGCGTGACGCCCGGCGGGTCGTTGAGATAGAGCACCGGGTCGCCGCCGGAGCGGAGCTTCACGCCCTGATGGCTCGACGGCAGGAAGCCCGCCCCCCAGAGCCGCTCGAGCAGGCCCTGGTTCGAGTCTTCGCCGCTGCCCTGCGAGAGCATCACGACGAAGCTCGGCAGGTCGTCGGCCTCCGAGCCGAGGCCGTAGCTGAGCCAGGCGCCAAACGACGCCCGCCCCGGCT
>CAZXIG010000082.1:0-11528 GCA_964640405.1 uncultured Candidatus Kuenenia sp. | reverse complement strand
TGAAGACCGTCAGCCCGCGCGGAGCAGGTCTTCGACGCGGCGGATCGCCTCTTCGACGTCCCACTGCGATTCCGCAAGCACGATCGACGTGCGGCTCGACACCCATTCGTCGACGGTCTTCTGCGCCGCGATCACGGTCGAGTGGCTGCGGCGGCCGAAGTACTTGCCGATGTCGGCCAGGGCCGCATGGGTGTGCTTGCGGGCGAGGAACATCGCGAGCATCCGTGGATGGCTCACGGTCTTGGTCCGCCGCGACGATTGCAGGCTGCCCTCCTCGATGCCGAAGGCCTTGCAGATCGCCCGCTCGATGTCGGCGAGCCGGACGCAGCGGCCGCTCGACCGCACGAGATCGGCGAGGGCCTCCTCGGCCATGCCGGCGGTAATGGGCACGCCGAGCATGAGGCTCGTGGCCTCGAGTCGATTCACCGCGCCGTAGAGTTCGCGGGCGTGGCGGGTGATTCGGGTGGCTACGTAATGCACCACGTCGTCGGGCACCGCCAGACCGCGGCGGGCACACAGCGCTGCCACGATCCCGCGGCGGACGTCGTAGTCGGGAGGCAGAATCCGGGCCACCATCCCGCCCCGCAACCGCGTCAGCAGGTCGGCGCCGAGTCCCTCGAGGGCGTCGAGTTCCCGGTCGCAGGCGAACACCATCTGCTTGCCCAGGCGATGCAGGGCATCGACCGTCTGCTGGAATTCAGCCAGCGTGGCCCGCTTGCCCACGAGAAACTGGATGTCATCGACGACGAGCAGGTCGGCCGAGCGGCAGCTGCGGCGAAAGCCGGGAAGGCCGCCGCTATGCAACGCCTGCAGGAAGCCGGTCGTGAACTGCTCCGCCGAGAGCATGACGACGGCCAGCTGTGGATTGGCTTCGCGGGCCCGCGTGCAGACACCCTGGAGCAGGTGCGTCTTGCCGACGCCGCTCGGCCCGTGAACGACCAGCGGCGACATCTCACCGGGCCGCGAGGCTACGAGTTCCACGGCCCCGAGTGCCATCCGATTGCTCGGCCCGACGACGAACTCCTCGAGGCCCGCGACCTGGCGTCTGGGCAGCGGCCGCGATTCGACCACGGAAGGCGATGCGGGCACGACCGAGAGCGCGCGATTTTCGGCGACTGCGGCTCCGGTCGGAGTCGGGGAGTCGGCGATGCCGCGACCGCCGCGCGGCCTTCTCGGCCGCTTGGCGCGGTGTTCCGACTCGGAATGGACGTCGGCGATCGCGGCGTCGCCGGCCGCCTGCCACTCGACCTGCACGGAGGGTCCGAAGACGCCGCGGGCCGCGGCGGCAAGATCCGCATGGAACGTCCGCCGGAGCCAGTCATGGGTGAAGCCGCTGCCGACACGAACCGCGACACAGGCAGGACCACCCTCGACGGGCGGCAGCACGCGGATCGTCGCACCGTCACCGAACCACACGGCGAAGCGATCGGCGCCGAGCCGTGCGCGAAGCGCTTCGCAGACTCCCGCCGCCGTCGCATCGCGGTCGCGGGTCGCGGCAGCGGCGTCAGTTGCTCTCGCCATGGATCCTTCCCAACAGCGGGCTCACCGAGGCCACGCTCACGTTCGTCCATCCGTGTCGTCATCGTCATCGACGTCGAACGTCGTGGGCGGAGTATAGGAGTGCTTGCAGTGCTGTCAAACCATTCGACGCACGACGCGAGCGTGCGCACGAACGACGCTGCGTTGGTCCGGTGAATCCTCGTCGTCGTCGCGACTCGCTCCTGCAAGAAGGCTCGCACGCGTGGTGCACAACTTGTGGATTTGACCGTGGAGAGCCCGTTTTTCGCGACTCGGCGCGGCAGCCTTCGGCGGGCCTCGCGAATGTTCTATACTCCCGCGGCACGAAGCAAGCGGCGGCGGACGTGCGATGTGCCGCGATCCCGCTCGAATACGACCCGCAGGACGGATGCCATGGGCAGCACGACGCGACCGGCTGGAACTGCATGGCGTCGGGCGCGCGGTGCCGGCTGGATGCTCGGATGCGTGGCGTTGGTCGCGGCCGCGAGCAACTGCCCGGCCGAGGAACCCGCCGGGCAGCCGCCAGCGACGTCGTTCACGCCCTCCGACATCTCGATCGGTGAACCGATCGCCCTCCCGGTCGTGCCGCCGACGGAACCGTCGCTGCCCGTACGTTCGCCCGAACCGACCGCGGCCCCGCGACCCGCTGCCGTGCCGGGAAGCGGCTGGCTGGGGATCACCGTCGCGGAGTCCAACGTGCCGGGACGCTGGCGGATCGATGACGTGGTCAACGGCGGGCCGGCGGCGCGGGCCGGCATCGTCGTCGGGGATGAACTGCGGGCCGTGAACGGCCTCACGCTCAAGAGCCTCGAGGAGGCTTCCCAGGCCATCACCTCGATCGCCGCCGGTCAGGAGGTGAAAATCGCCGTCGCCCGCGCGGATCGGATGAACGACGTCGTGCTCGTCGCCGAGCCGCGGCCCGCCCCCGCCGCCACCGTCCGCAGTTGGCAGGCCACCGATGGCGGCCGTGCGTCGACGGCCGTGTTGCCGGCTCCCGCCGCTCCACCACCGGCCGTCGCTCTGCCGGCCATCGCCCCACCGGCCACCACTCCGCCGCCGGCCCCGCCCGCCGCCTCGGCGTTCGCCGCGGCCCCACAGCAGTTCGCGCCGTCCGTTCCGCAGCCCGTCTCGGCCGCCGCACCGGGTCCGTCCTCGTTCGTGCCCGCCGGTCCCACCGGACCCCCGCAGCCGCTCGAGACAGGCGAACGCGGCCCGCAAGGCCGTGGGAGAACCGCCCTCGGCGTCCGCACGCTGCCCATCGATCAGGGCATTCAGGCGCGGTTCAACCTGCCCGAGGCGAGCGGCGCCTATGTGATCGGCGTCGTGCAGGATCTGCCCGCCTCGAAGGCGGGCGTGCCGCCCGGGAGCGTGATCGTGGCTCTCGACAACCGGCCGGTGCGGTCGCCGGTCGAGCTTACGCAGCTCGTCACCAGCGGCCCGATCGATCGCCCCGTGACGCTCCAGTTCGTGCTCCCGGGCGGAGAGTCGAAGAGGGCGGAGGTGGTGCTGCAGGCCTTGGAAGTACCGCTCGAACGGGCGCTCGTGGGCGACGCAGCGGCCAATCCGCAACCGACGCCTGCCCCGGCGCTCCGCTCCGCCCAGAAGCCGTCATCCTCCGATGCCTCGCTCCCGCTCGTCGAGCAGATCAGGCTCCTCCGCGCCCGTCTTGAACGACTCGAGCATCGGCTCCAGGCCGTGTCGCCGCAGCGCTGAGCGCTCCGGTGCGGGCGAGCTCGTCGGCGACCGGGACGCCGGGCGGCCCGGGCAGCTTCGCCGCCCAGCGGGCCACCCGCGACGGCTCCTTCCGCACCGCTCTCTGGCCCGGACGCCGCGTGCCGGCTTCGGCCCAGGCCTCGGCCTCTTCGCTGAGCCGCACGAGCAACTGCTCCACGCCCTCGCGATGCGACTCGATGCCATCCCGGTCGAGATTCGGCGGGATCGCGATCGCCCGGCTCACGATCCCGCGGGCCCGCGACCAGGGCCGCGGGATCGCGAACCGATCCCACGTGCCGGCCCGCCAAGGCCGCGCGTAGCCGAGCCCCATCGCCACGATCGGGATGCCGAGCGTGCTCGCCAGGAAGATGCAGCCGGCCGCCAGCTGCCGCCGCGGACCACGCGGGCCGTCGGGCGTGATCGTGAGGTTGCCTTCCGCGGCCCGCTCCGCGAGTTCCCGCAGGGCCACGGCCCCGCCGCGAAAGGTGCTGCCGCGGACGACGCCGAAACCGTTCATCCGGGCCACGCGGTCGAGGATGTTGGCGTCGAGATGCCGCGAGAGCAGCATCGAGATGTTGCAGTGGCCGCGCAGGTGGAGCGGGATGAGGATGTTCTCGTGCCAGAAGACGTAGATCTTCGCGCCGCGGTAGGCCGGATGCACGGGATCGACGGTCGGATCGGCGAAATCGACCTTGTAGTCGAGCGTGTGCATCCACTGGCGGATGCAGGCGGTCGCCACCAACGACCACGCGCCGATCGCCCACGCAGATTTGAGCTTCACTCGCCGCCGTCCTTCCGCCGGATCACACGCCACCCCACCACGTGCCCTCGAACACCTCCTCGGCAGGACCCGTCATGAAGACGTGGCCCGACTCGGCCCACTCGAGTTCGAGCCGGCCGCCGGGCAGGTCGGCGGCGATCCGCCGGTCGGTGCGTCCGGTGAGCACGCCGGCCACACACACGGCCGACGCGCCGGTGCCGCAGGCCATCGTGATGCCGCTGCCCCGTTCCCAGGTTCGCATCACGACGTGGCCGCGGGACTCCGCCTGCACGAAATGCACGTTCACCCGCCGCGGGAAGAGCGGATGCGTCTCGATCACGGGGCCGATCGACTCCAGCGGCACGCGGCCGACGTCACGGCAGTAGAAGACGACGTGCGGATTGCCCATCGACACGCAGGTCATCCGCGGATCGAGTCCACACGCGGCCCACCAGCCAGCCTCTCCGCCGATCGCGGGGCACGGGGCATCGACCACGCGTCCTCCCGGCACGGCCACGGGAATGTCGGCCGCTTCCAGGAACGGCTCCCCCATGTCGACCCGCACCTGGCTCGTGCGGTCGCCAGTGCGGGTGACGTCGAGCGTGAGCACGCCGCGACCGGTTTCGATCGTCACCGATCCCGCGGGAGCCCGGCCGCGGGCCACGACGAGATGGGCGACGCACCGCACGCCGTTGCCGCACATCTCCGACTCGCTGCCGTCGGCGTTGAACATCCGCATGCGGGCGGTCGCCTTGTCGGAAGGCATCACGAGCACGAGCCCGTCGCCCCCCACGCCGCGATGCCGGTCGGCGATCCGCGGCGCGAGTGCGGCCGGATCGGCGGGCGGCTGCTCGGCGAAGCAGTCGACATACACGTAGTCGTTGGCGGCGCCGTGCATCTTCACGAACTTCAGCGGTCGGTACGTCATGGATCTCCTCGACTCTCAATGTACCCGCCACCGGAAAAACCGTCGCTGCGTCACCGCCGCAGTTCCTGTCGCTGCGTCTGCAGCTTCTGGAGCGCCGCGGCGAGCGTGGGAAAAGCCTCGGTCGTGGTGACCGGCTCGGCGAGCGTGCCGTCGACGTGAATGAGCATGAACTGTCCGCTGGCCCCGCCGAGCAGCCGCTTCATGGCGGGCAATTGCGTCTCCGCGTCGCCCATGATCGAGCGGAACGAGAGTCGAAGGTTCGATTCGAAGTCGATCTCCCCGGTGCCGACGAGGCTGATCGCATCGCCGGAGAGCTCGATCGTGTCGAGATAGGCATGCGGCCCCTCGATGCGGAAATCGACGAGGCTCGAACCGAAGGCGTTGCGATCGGGCGCCTTGACCCGCAGGATCTTGAGCAGCGCCACGACCACGGGCAGCTCGTAGATGTCGGCGTCGCGCAGCCGCACCTGGCCGCGGCCCGAGAGCGAGTGCGTGCCCGCCCGGGAGCCGGCCAGCTCGATGCCACCGCTCAGCCGGCCCCGATACCGTTGCGGCGCCGCCGTGGCCTCGCTCGCCAGCCGTTGCAGGTCCGCATCCTGCAGCGAAGCCGCGACGGTGAACCGCCCCGCCGGCCCCGCCGCCGCGCTGCCGTCGACGAGCAGCGCCCCGTCGGCGAGCCGCGCCGAGAGCCGCCGGCCGCCGCCGTTCGGGCCCGCCGCGAGCGCCCCGAACCGGACGCCACTGGCGTCCATCGCCAGCGGCCCCTGCACGGCCGTCAGCTGCACGCCGCGCACCATCGCGCTATCGAGCGCGAGCTCGCCGGTCGCCTGCCAGACGCGACCGTCGCTCTGGCCGCGGAGCCGCAGGCCGCCGTGGACGTGCTCGACCGGAACGCCGACGTCGACCGCCGCCTGTTCCATGTCGAGGGCCATGTCCCACGATGCGGCAGCCGGTCCCGGCACCAGTTCCGTGCGGCCCCCCGGCAGCGTGACCACGCTCGGTGCCGTGGAATAGATGTCGAGCGTGCCGTCGAGCGACAGCAGGCCGCGCAGCTTCACCCCCTCCACCGCCTGCTGCAGCCCTGCCGGGAGCGCCTGGAGCAGATCGTGATCGGCGCGAAACCGGTCGGCCGAGAGCCGCTCGAAGGAGACGTGCCAGCCCCCTTCCGGAGTGAATCGGCAACTGCCGTCGGTCGCGACGGTGGTGCGGGCGTGGACGCCGCGAATCTGTTCGAATCGCAGCTGCCCATCCCGCCACACGAGCCGGCCCCGCAGCCGCTCGAGGCGATAGGGAAACCACGATGGCTCGATCGAGACGGTGTCGCCCTGCGGCATGGCCTGGAGTTCGACCGTCGTTCTCTTCGCTTTCACGTCGTGCCGCACGACGGCGGAGAATTCCGCCGTACCCCGCGGATCGACATCATCCCAGATGCGTCGCATGCCGGCCGGCAGCGCGTCGCGGAGTTCCTGCTCCAGCACCACGCCCCTGCCCGTGAGCTGCAGCGTGAGCTCGCCGCCGCCGTCGGCCGCGGGCTCGAGGCTGCCGGTGCACTGCACCACACCCGAATCGTTCGTGCCACTGAGCCCGCGGATCGTCCAGCGTCCCTGATCCATGCGGATGCTGCCCGTCACGTTGGAAAGAGGATAGGGAAAGCCCGCATAGGAGAGGCTGCCCTGCGTGAGCCGGATGTCGAGCGCGTTGGCATACCCCTGCGGATGCTCCGGCCCCCGTTGGTGACGAAACGCAAAGTCGAACGTCCCCTGCCCGCGGAGCGACCTCACGATGTCGGCGCTCCGCGGCGGCATCGCGGCCAGCAACGCATCGTCGATCCGCATCTCGTTTCCCTGCACCTCGATCGTGCCACGGCCGCCGGGCACCGACGTGTCGATCGCCCCGGCGACGTGCACCGCATGGCCGCCGGCCTGCCCCGTCAGGTGGAGCGAGAGCGCGGAGCCCTTGAAGGTCACGGTGCCGACGGTGCGATCGAGGCGGTAGGGGAAGCGGTAGTGGGTGAGCGACACGTTGCGGCACCGCACGGCCACGTCGGGCTCGATCCGTCCGCCACGACGCGTCAGCTGCGCCCGCACGTCGATTTCGCCGGCCGGCAGGAGTTTGCTCCACTGGGCGGCCAACGGCTGTGGCAGCAGCCCTTCCCAGTGGCGGCCGACCAGCAGCCGCTCGGCCTCGACGAGCAGATCCCAGTCGGCCGCGGCATGCCAGCCGACGAGCCGCCCCGAACCTCGGACGAGCGTCGAGCCCGAGTGGGCCTCGAGCCGCTCGCAGACCACCCCCGATCGGTCGGCCGTGAACTTCGCCGACACGTCGCTCATCGGAAAGGGCAGCGCGGCATGCTGGAAGTGTCCCGCCTCGAGGCGGCCGCGAGCCGCTACGGCGATCGCGTCGGGCTCGGCAAGCGATCCCGACGCCCGCCACTCGAGCCCGACCCGGCCCCGCAACCCCGCCAGCCAATCGCCGTAGCCCAGGGCGACGACGAGCTCGTGGAGCCGCTGCGAAACATCGAGCGACTCGAGCGTGCCCGCGATCTCGAACCGGCCGTCCGCGGGGACCATGCTGCCGGTGAACTCGATCTGCTCGAAGAGCTCCCCGGCCCCGCTGCCGCGTACGGCCAGCGTCTCGCCGGCGGGCACCATCTCCATCCCGATCTGCCGCACCGCGACCCGCTTCTGGATTCGCGCATCGTCGAGGACCAGCATCCCGTCCTCGATCGAGATCGGCACGGCCGCCTGCCGCGTGGGCTGACGGTTGGCCATGAGCCGCGCAAGGCTCCACGTGCCGTCGGCGCCGCGGGCCGCATGCACCGTCGGCCGACGCACCCGCACCGCCTTGATGAGCGGCGCGCCGCCGGCGAGATCGGCGAGCGACGTGCTGCAGGCGAGATGCAGCTCCTCGACCGCCACGAGCTGCCGCTGCGGCTCGGGCAGCGCCGGATCGGCGATCGACACGCCGCGCACGACGATCCCCTCCCCTTCCACGAGACTCGCGCTGCGCACCTGCACGGCCATCCCCGGCAGCTCGGTTCGCAGCCGCGCCTCGACCCGCACCCGCACCTGCTCGCCCACCTGCGTCGCCCCGACGGCGAGCGCGGCGATCACGCCGGCCACCGTGAGGGGCAGCGTCCAGCGGACGAGCGTCCAGAGCATGTCGGCGAGCGATTTCACTTGCGCAACCCGGCGAGCCATGCGCCCGGAAAACAAAGGGGGCGGGAAGGTACGAAGCCCCTCCCCAGGGGTCAAGCTACAGACGGCTCCAAGTCACCGACGATTGCCGGTGTCGCCCGCCCCGCCCCCGGCCCTTACGCGGAGCCGACCGGGGGCCGCGCGCAGCCGCCGGTGAATTTTGACTGCCAGAGTTGGCCTACCACGTCAGTTGAGCGTGGGACGTCAAAATCCGCCGGCGGCGAGCACGGTCCCCCGGCCGGCGGTTTAGGCGAGTTGACCGTGCGCTATCACACAACCAACGCCCCCGGATTCCGCTGTTTTCCCAGCCCACTCCCCCTTGCTATAGTGCCGCCCTCCCGTCTCTTCGCCCCAGGAACCTCCGCATGAACGCGCAGCACGCCCACGCCACCGGTGCCGACCTTCAAGGCGCTGTCCCCAATGCCAAGCGGCTGCTGTGGGCCGGCTTCATGGCCATCCTCGCCGCCGGCGTCGGCTTCTCGATCCGGGCCGGCATCCTCGGCCAGTGGGCGGAGCAGTACGGCTTCACGCAGACCGAACTGGGCGCGATCACGGGGGGCGGCCTCACCGGCTTCGGCATCATCATCCTGCTCTCGAGCCTGATCGCGGATCGGATCGGCTTCGGACCGCTGATGTTCGTAGCCTTCGTCATGCACCTCATCTCGGCGGGCCTCACGCTCGCCACGGGCGCCGCCTTCGCGGCGGGTGGCAAGCCGCTGGCATTCCAGTGCCTGTTTTGGGGCATGTTCCTGTTCGCGATCGGAAACGGCATCGCGGAGGCGGTGGTCAATCCGCTGGTGGCGACGCTCTTCCCCAAGAGCAAGACGCACTACCTCAACATCCTCCACGCCGGCTGGCCGGGCGGCCTGATCCTCGGTGGCCTCGCGAGCTACTTCATGGCGGGGGGCGCCGGCACCAAGCCGATCGCCTGGCAGATTCAGATCTCCCTCTTCCTCGTGCCCGTCGTGCTCTACGGGCTGATGATGCTCGGCCAGCGGTTTCCCAAGAGCGAGGCCAGCAGTTCGGGGGTCTCGTTCCGCGACATGCTCGGTGAACTGGGCCTCGTCGGCGCCGCGGTCGTCTGCGGCCTGCTCGCCCTGTTCTTCAAGAGCGATCTCGGCCTGTCGCCGCTCGTGGCCGGAGGCATCGCGGCGGCGCTCTTGGTGGCGTTCGGCGCGGCCACCGGCTTCCGGTTCGGCCACCTCCTGCTGGCCTTCCTGCTGCTCATCCAGGCCATGGTCGGCTACGTCGAACTCGGCACCGATTCCTGGATCTCGAAGATCACCGGCACGATCATGGCGAGCCCGGCCAACGGCCTGCTGCTGTTCGTCTACACGTCGAGCCTGATGTTCATCCTGCGGTTCTTCGCCGGGCCGATCGTCGAGAAGATCTCGCCGCTGGGGCTGCTCGCCGTGTCGGCCCTCTTCGGGGCCGGCGGCCTCACGCTGCTCGGCAACGCCGAGGGGGCGATCATGTGCATCGTGGCCGCGACGGTCTACGGGATCGGCAAGACGTTCCTCTGGCCCACGATGCTCGCGGTCGTCAGCGAGCAGTTTCCCAAGGGGGGCGCGATCACGATCGGCGCCGCCGGAGGAGTGGGCATGCTCGCGGCCGGCCTGCTCGGCGGGCCGGGCATCGGCTTCCTGCAGGACAGCAACGCCTCGGCGAACCTGCGGCAGGCCAGCGCGGCCGTATTCGAACGGTATCGGGCCCCCAAGGAGAACGAGTTCCTGTGGCTGAAGACCGTGGGCCTCGACGGAGCGAAGGTGGGCGTGCTCGAAGACGGCGGCAAGGAGGCGCAGCGGGCGCTCGAACTGCTCGAGAAGGAGAAGGCCAAGCCCGAAACCATCGCCGGCCAGCGGGAGCTGGTCTCGTGGTGGACAGGCACCGCCTCGGCCACGAGCGCGGAGGACAAGCCGCTCGTGGAGGCGGCCGGCCTCTTCGGCGGCCGTCAGGCCCTCAAGCTCACGGCCCTCGTGCCCGCCGCGATGTTCGCCTGTTACCTCCTGCTGCTCGGCTGGTTCAGGATGCGGGGCGGATACAAGGCGCACCACGTCGGGTAGGCGGCGTTCGTTCGGTGATCCGGGGTTGCCCCTCGGCGGTCTGCTGTCGCCGTCAGTGCCTGGGCTGGAGGACCATGAAGCCCTCGGGCGTGCGGCGGGCGTGCACCTGGCCGGGGAGGTCGATCGCGGCGGGTGACTCGCCGCGCAGGACCGCGGCGAGTGTGGCGTAGTGCCGCGCGGTCATGTCCCGCTGGGCCCAGCCCTCGCGCTGCCAGAGGGCCACGAACAACTCCGCGGCCAGGTGGGGATCGAGCCTCGCCAGTGCCTGCGGCCGCACGACGATGCTGCCGTCGGCGTGGCGGCTCGAATGCACGTCGAGCAGGTGCTCGGCGGCACTGCGGAGTGCGGCGGAGGCCGCGGCGGCGTGCGCGCCGAGCCGTCCGAGCGACTCGACCGCCGCCGGATAGGGGCCGGCCGCGCAGCGGGCAAGAATCTCGTGCCGCAGGAAGTTCCGGGCGTAGTCGCGATCGAGATTCGACGCGTCCTCCCGCCAGGCCTGGCCGGTCGCCGTGAGGAAGCCGCGGACGATCGACCGGGGCACGTCGAGCAACGGACGAACCAGCGCGACGCCGGGGCAGAGTTCGCGGGCCCGACGCATCCCGGCGAGGCCGTGCAGGCCGGTGCCGCGCAGCGCCCGGTGGAGGATCGTCTCCGCCTGATCGTCGGCGGTATGGCCGACCGCCACGTGCCGGGCGGCGTGGTCACGGGCGACGTCTTCGAGAAATGCATACCGCAGCCGTCGCGCCCGGGCCTCGACGCCCTCGCCTCGATCCTCGGCGGTTCGCACGAGCAGCCGGCGACTCTGCACCTCGAGCCCCAGATCGGCGGACAGCCGCTCGACGAACATGCGGTCGTCGGACGCCGCGTCCCGCAGGTCGTGCTCCGCGTGGGCCACGATCAGCCGGCGGCGGGCATCCGCGGGGGCGATCGCGAGCAGGCCGAGCAGCAGCGCCACGCTGTCGCCCCCTCCCGACACGGCCACCACGGCGGGCGCCCTCCAGAAGCCGGGCGGCACTGCGGCCGCGAGCGCAGCCAGCAGCGGCTCGGCCTCTGCGGCGAACGGGGCACCCTCGGCATGCTGGGCAGAAGACACGAAGCAGGCTCCCTCGAACTCGAATCGCCAGTGTCGCACACCCCGGCCCGCGACGAAAACAACCCCGCCTCGCCACGAGTGGCATGCCAGGGAGGGGTGGCGGTCTGGTTGAGCCCACCGGCCTGCCCCACCTGAACGGAAGGCTTGGGCCTGCACATGCCCTCTCGCGGGCTATGGAAGCGAGCGTAGGCAAGGATGCCGAAGCGAAGCGGACATGCAGTGAGTGAGGGACAGGATGTCCCGAGCGAACGTCCGC